>CACWOS010000011.1 GCA_902762565.1 uncultured Prevotellaceae bacterium | reverse complement strand
GATGGAATATGTACCCATCGATACCGACAGCATCGCCATTGGTCCAGCGACCATCTCGCTGAAGGGCAAGCAGGGTCTCTTCAAGAACGAACTGATGGTACTCGATATGCTGTTGCAGGCCAATTGGGAACGCCCCGTATATATGTCCATTAGCATGGGTTCCGACATCCTGCACTTCCTGCGCGACCATTTGGTACTCGAAGGACTTGCCTATCGTATTTCTCCTACGGCTACCACTCAGAGGATAGACGTGGAGAGGCTTTATGACAACATCATGCACCGTTTTCGCTATGGCGGTCTGAGCACGAAAGGCATCTATGTGGACGAGGATGTCAAGCGTATGGCCAATACTCATCAGCTCATCATGGGTGTGCTTATCGACTCGCTTCTCCAGCGGGGTGACTTGAAACGAGCCGTGAATGTATGTCATAAATGGCAGAAGGAAATGCCGCAGGAGAATGTGCCCTATACAGAATACGCATTGTCGATGGCCCGTTGCTATTATATGGCACGCCAGCCGGAAAAGGGCGATGAGATTGTCAGCAGCCTGCTGCACCGTTCTGACGAATGCGGATCTCTTTATAACCGCTACACATGGATGCAGACCATGGAGCAGGCACTTGTCGTTGCAGAACAATTTGAAAGAAACGAATTCATTCATCAATACATCAAGCAATATGAACGCTATAACAAACAATATCAATAAAGCCAAACAATTCTCAGACCTATGGTCAGAGTGTGGCGTTGCATTCTCAGACCTATGGTCAGAGTGTGGCGTTGCAATGATACTGGCTGGCTTAAACGGAAAACGAATCATCATCGTAGCATGCATCTTGATTGTCTCAGGTTATATCCTAATGTCTGGTTCAAGTAGTAACGAACAATCTTTCAACCCTGCCATCTTCTCAACCCGCAGAATTGTCATCGCCCCGATGCTATGCCTCGCAGGCTATCTGCTGATTATACTTGGGATTCTTAGGAGGCGTTAATCTGTTAAACTCTGCTAAAGTCAGTTTGGTTTTGAGCGATATATGCGTCTAATAGGTGTAGCAAAGAATAAATGGAAAGAAGTGCATTTGAACAGAAAGCCCGCACGTGGCGAGAGAAAGCGCTCAATGTGAGCCGACACTACGGGGCGGGCGAAGATTTGGCAGAGGACATCGCACAGGATGTGATGCTCCGTCTGTGGCAGATGCACGACGAACTGGAGCGGTTCCGGTCAGTAGAGGCTATCGTTACGCTGATGGCGAAACACACGCTGAGGGATCTCCAGAGGCGGCGGACAGCCGAATCGCTTGAGGAGGCCACCATCGTCAGTCTTACCAGCAGTCCGCAAGAAGAACTGGAGGCAAAGGAAAACGAGGAATGGCTCATAATGAAACTACAGCAACTGCCCACCACGCAACGCACCTTATTATATATGCGCCAAGAGGAACGACGGAGCCACGAAGAGATTGCCCAACTGTTGGGTATCGAAACGACATCAGTAAGCACGCTCCTGGCAAGGGCAAGACGAACACTATTGGAAGAAATAAAACGGAGGAATAAACGATGAGCGATGAAACCAAAGCGGCAAAAGAGAAGATGGGCTTTCTGGGGCGTAGCTGCTGCAGCTGTCGCAGGTTTGCTTTATATTGCAGTACCAACTAAGCAAGTTGGCCCGCAACCTGACGGAACAGATCTGACGGCTAAGACAGACACAGCAAGGACGATGCAGCCAAGAGAGACAGAAATGGAAGAAAAGGCCGATTCTGTAGAAATCATGCGTGACGAGCCCCGTCCCATGCAGTCCAGGAAACGCCGTCTGCGTAAGACAGAACCCACCATCAATGACTATGCCAAGACATACACCCTGATGGCTGACGCAGCAAAAGGACTGCAAGAGGCTGAAGAGCAGATTGCACAATGTCGGCAAGAACTCACAGAGGCACGGCTATTGTCTCTCGGGTATGTCCCTGTGGAACAAGAAGACGGTACCATCCTATATATTAACGACAAGAAGACGGTACCATCCTATATATTAACGAACAAACAAAGTATTTGGCTTATGAAGAATAAACTATTTCTGGCAGCAGGCATCCTAATGCTGATGCCTCTCACATCCCATGCACAAGCGTTTATCAAGCATGCCTTCAATGCGCTGATAACAAGTGAACTGGCACAAGTGGAAAGTAGTCACAAACTGAACAAAAACCCGGGAACGGGTGTCAAGGAGGGACAATTAGGACAAAGAGAAAGCCTACAGTCTTAAAACGGTATCCAGCAAGAAGTCATACGACTACACGAGTCTGGCTGTGGGGGGCGATGATAGCGGCTATCCTTTGGGTGACATCAAGGGTTCGCGCTATATTTACGCGCTTTTCCTAGACCCAAAAGATATGAGCAAGACCCATCGTTATGCATACGCTATGGAATGGCGTAAAGACGAAAAAGAAATTGTAGGAAAGCTCGTCGTGACCTACGCCACTACACAACAGTATCGTGAGAGCGGGAAAAAGGGAAGAATCTTTAGAATCAACGGCAATGACGTGAAACTGAGTGCCAACGGGTTTTCGTTTGGAGATGACGATTTGTTTAGCGGATTCTTCTCGATGGGTGAGGGTCTGTCAGCCTTTGGCAGCGACTCCACCTTTGTTAGCAGTAGCATCGGTTCTGAATCATGGCTCAGCCAGTTCAACACCTTCAAGAATCTCTTCCTGAAGAACCCCAATAGCACAGCATCCAATTACTATGCCTCGCACATATACAAGATGTGTAAGAAGGCCGACGCACTGGACGATATGGAGAAGAAGATGGTAATCAAAGAACTTGAAAAAGTGATGAAGGCTACCAACGATGAATTCTTACAAGAAATGTTCCAAGCAAGTATCGAACGGCTAAAGAAGTAAACCGATGAAACATATTGGAATAATGGCACTCCTGCTGTTGATGGCAGCGGGAGCAGGGGAATCTACTGCCCAGACGAAAACGGATACGACCAAAGTAAAGAGCGATTCCATCACCTGGAGTAAAGAACTCGATGGTGTGGTGATCAAGGCACAGAAGCAGCTTGTCAAACAGGAAATAGACCGCATAGGCTATGATGTCCAGGCTGACGAGGAATCGAAAACACAGACAGTAATGGATATGCTTCGCAAGGTGCCTATGGTGACGGTCGACGGACAAGACAACATACTTGTCAAGGGCAATAGCAGCTATAAGATATACAAGAATGGGCATTATGACCCCAGCCTGTCGAAGAATGCCAAGGAAACCTTCAAGTCGATGCCCGCCTCTATGGTAAAGCGTATCGAAGTGGTTACCGATCCTGGAGCACGCGAGGATGCCGAAGGCGTGGATGCCATCCTGAATATCGTGATGGTTGATGGTTCGAAGATGCAAGGCATGACGGGTGTAATATCGGCTACCTATAACTCACTGAATCATCCAAACTTCTACGGCTCGCTGACGGGACAGATAGGTAAGCTGCTGACATCTGTGGAATACGGCTACGGAGGAATGTCGAGCCGCGAGACAGAGAACAGTACTTATACAGACCGCACTTATCTTGATACGGGCAATCGAATGTTGTCTCAGTCTGAGGGTACGAATCCTGGCTCCATCCATTATGCCGACATCAATGCGAGCTACGACATCGACTCGCTGAACCTGCTGTCAGCCTCATTTGGGGGATACTTCTACAAGCTTAACGTGCAGGGTGATAGCCGGACATCGCTGAACAACTCATCAAGCGATATTCTCTATCGATTTAATAACCACTACTGGATGCCCGGCTACAGTCATCACTCCTGGAATGGAAGGCTCGATTACGAGCACAAGACGCGTCGGAAGGGCGAGCGGCTCACTCTCTCGTACATGCTCGCCCTGACGCGTCAACATTCGGACCAGGAGAATACGTACACAGAAATAGTCAATGCTCCTTTCAAATATACAGGCAGTCTCCAGACAGAACGTGAGCGATTTACAGAACACACGTTCCAAGCAGACTGGCTGCGTCCATTGGGCAAGGGTCACAAGCTTGAGATTGGTACGAAATATATCGATCGCAACAACAACAGCCACAATACGCAGGACTTCTATGGTATCGACCTTCTCACCAACGACGAGTTCAGACATACCACCCGTGTAGTCGCTGCATACGCCGACTACATCTACAATCACGATAAGTGGTCGGCACGCGCCGGACTGCGCTATGAACACAGCTATATGCAGGGTGAATATCCTGATGGGAAAGGCAACACCTACGACAAACATCTGAACGACTGGGTGCCACAAGCCTCGCTGAAGTACCAGATGACGGATGCACAATCCTTGAAGTTGAGCTATACAACCAGCATCAACCGTCCAGGCATATCCTATCTGAATCCTGCTGTCGTTACATCGCCAATGGTTGTCCAACAGGGCAATCCTAACCTGGTGAGTTCACGAACGCAGCGTATCAGTCTTATCTATTCGTATATCCTACCTCATCTGACACTACAGATTGCCCCTGCCTATAACTTCAGTTCAGGTGGCATCAGCTCCATTCAGACCGCTAAAAACGACATCCGATATAACACATACGATAACATCCTTCGCTATCGTCGATTCTCGATAGAGCAATACGTACAGTGGAAGCCATTCGTTGGTACGACGTTTGTCATCAACAATAATCTGCGCTACGAGCACAACGAGAACCCCAACCTTGGCTATCGCACCTTTGGGTGGTCTGACAACTTCTATGCGAACCTCTCTCAAAAGCTACCTTGGAAGTTGCTATTCTATGCAGTCACATACGGCAAGGTTGGCCATAGTCCCTCAGGCATCTACTACATGCAACATTCCTATTATGGTTACTACCTCTCCCTGCAACGCTCGTTCCTCAAGGATGACCGCCTGACGGTGCGCATCGCTGCAAACGCCCCATTCAATAAATACTGGACATCAGAGGCCGAGACCGTCAACGGTGACTATCGCGATTATCAGAAGTCGTGGAATCGTGCCCGTTCGTTCAGCCTCTCCGTCACTTGGCGCTTCGGGTCTCTTAAAGCCAACGTCAAGAAAACCGAGCATAGCATCGAAAATGATGATGTCGTTGGTGGAATTACTAAGAAATAATGATAATATAGGGCTGATTTCGTGTTCAACATACAATGCGCGTTCATTATCCGTGAACAAAGAGCATTTTTTGAACAAAAAGTCTGGATATATAGAAGAAACGAGAGGCTGGCTTTGCCTCTCGTTTCTTTACAAGGGATTTAGATGCAGGCGGAACTATCGGCGTGACTTCGGTTTCTTCTTTCTGCGTTCCAAGTACGCCGCCAGTTCATTGATGCCCCAGATGGCTGACATGACAAAGATCGGCATAAAGGCCATCGCCCAAAGGAACGTCATGGTGTCGTTCAGGTGATACTTGCCTGTGTAATAGGCAAGGATTGGAAAGACAACCAGTGCCACCTTGTCGGCCAGATGGTAAACAATGGGGAACCACTCCATGCGCGAGGTCAGACGGATAAGGTGCTCCTCAGCATTGGCCTCGATATACTCGCAGACAGTCTCGCCCCCCTTCATCATTGCCATGCAAACCTGAGACTGCTGCCATTTCTCGCGGTCTTTCTTCGCCAGTTCTTCGACATAGCGGCTCATGAGTTTCGAGTCGTGCATGTTCTCAGCCACTTGACGCAGGATGCATTCCGCATATAGGTTCATGTCTTCCAACGGCACGACGTCCATGTCCTGATTGACGAGTTTGCTGCTGTTGTTCCTCATCGCATCGAGCGGAATACTGCCCAGAAGTGTCTGCTGATCTATGAGCATTTCAATGGCCTCGTGGGTTGATTTCACAAGGAACTTCCCTTTCATCACGGCCTTCACACCGCGTTCATACTCCTTCTGGTCATAGATGCTACTGCCAAAAGTTCACTTTATCCCGCCTTGCGCGAGCATATCAAGGGATACAGCGAAAAAGAGGCTGTAGAACGCCTGCTGAATTGGGTGCAGACAGCGTTTGTCTATGAATATGATGATAAGGTCTGGGGACATGACAGGGCTTTCTTTGCGGAAGAATCACTCTACTATCCTTATTGTGACTGTGAAGACCGCTCCATCCTATTGTCTCGTATAGTACGTGACTTGTTAGGTCTAAAGGTTGTCCTCGTCTATTATCCTGGGCATTTGGCTACAGCCATTCATTTTGCTAACGATGTGAAAGGAGACTATTTGGTACTTAACGGCGTCCGCTATACGGTATGTGATCCAACGTACATCGGAGCCACTATCGGTATGACGATGCCTGGAATGGACAATAACAAAGCCACTGTGATTCTCTTGGAATAAAAAAGTAGAAAGGAATTTGGTATTGTGCCCTTTTCGTAGTACCTTTGCCGAAAACTATTAGCTGATTGATACTGATATGATGAACGAAAAAAAAGAGTATGAAGATTGCCAGTCATTTCAGGAATATGTGGACGAACTGGTAAGAAGAACGATGAAAAGGATTGAGGAGGAGATGCCCGATGAAGGTGGCTTCTCCGACATCTTTGAATTGTTCTGTAATCCTGACGACGGCACTTCCGATGTTGTAGGGAAATACGGACTACATGTGTTTAAAATGCCAGCGGATGTCGTTGCTGACCCTAGGAAACGTTATGTTCAGGCTTGTGCCTACATTCCCTCTGGTGAGTATAAAGCAACATTGATGGCTGGCTCAGGGACAAAAGCAGAAATTCTGGCTCTCATGAAGGAACAAGCGTATACAGACAAACTGAATTACACCTTTGGCCAACTCCTAGACATTTTAGAGGACTTCTAAATTTTTTTTCATTTTTTTCTACCATTCTACCACCAACCACGTGAGAAATCCGATAAATAAAGGATTTGCTGGGTGGTGGTAGAAAGGTGGTGGATGGTAGCAAAATAGCAGAAAATCGAAAATTATTGTTATTTTTCTTGTATTTTGGCTCAATTTTTTGTATCTTTGTAGTCCAAAAATAGAAAAAACCGAAGATGAAACTCACATTTGTACTTAGAGACAAGAAAAATGCGATGAAACTCTCGACGAAGACAGTTGAGCGCTTCATCGAACGTATCAAGACGGACACCAAAGATGGAGCCGTTGCTCGCCGACGCAGACAGCTCCATAACAGTAGCTATATCGACGGTTACGACCGTCAGTATCCCTCACATCTAATCTATCCTTCCGCGGAGTTTGAGAAGGATGACAACGACAACCTGCGCATGAAGCATTTCAATGGTGTGGTGACGCTCATAGTTGACGGGTTGGAGAAACATGAGATTGAAGCAGTCAAACAGGTAGCTCAGATACTGCACTATACTCTGGCCGCCTTTGTCGGTCCTTCTGGCAAAGAGGTTATCATTCTTGTAAAAATTGAAATAGCTGATGGCACTGCTCCCGAAGTGACGGGTACTCATCTGACGGAGGAGGAAGCCGACGCCCTCTGTCAGGAAGGTCATCGCTTGGCAGCCGCCATCTATCAGGCCATCATGCCGAAACCGATCCGACAGGAACGAGTGTCTGTGATGAGCAACTTCCGTATGCCATTGGACGAAACGCCATACTACAACCCCAAGGCGGTGGCACTGCCGGTCAGTGGTAAACCTCTGTCTGTCTCGCAGCCGTCTGGCACCCTTGAGAAATCTGTTGCCAACCCTAACCATAACGCTTCAGACAAAGAGAGTATGGATGTGAGCTGGAAGACAAGACAACTCATGGACTTCTTGAATGCACGCTACCAGCTCCGGTATAACACCATCATGGGCTATACGGAGTATAAGGACAACAGCCAGAAGTATATGGACTGGACACCTGTAGACGATCGTGTGCTAAAAGGTATGACGATGAAGGTGCGCCTGGGTGGCATTGATGCCCGCGACAACGACGTGCGCCGTTATGTACAGTCGGACATGCTGCGTCTTTACGATCCCATCAGCGACTATCTTTGGGAACAGTCCGGCAAGTGGGACGGCAAGGACCATATCCGTAAACTGGCCCGGACGGTGCCCACGAAGAATCCGTACTGGGAGGACTGGTTTTATACGTGGTTCCTAGGCATGGTGCACCAGTGGCAGGTGACGAACCTCGCCAAATACGGCAACCAGATTGTCCCGTTGCTCATCTCAACACAGGGTTATAATAAAACCACCTTTTGCGAACAACTCCTGCCACCCGAATTGCGCTGGGGCTACACGGGCAATCTGCAGGTAGGCGACAAGAAGCAGGTGCTACAGCAGATGGCCCAGATGCTACTCATTAACCTTGATGAGTTCAACCAGATATCGCCACATATGCAGCAGGGATTCCTGAAGAACATCATCACACTCTCGTCGGTGAAAATCAAGCGCCCATACGGCCATCATGTCGAAGACTTCCCACGTCGTGCCTCGTTCATTGCCACCACCAATCTGGCCGATGTGCTGGCTGACCCCTCGGGTAGCCGACGGTTCTTGAGCGTAGAACTTACAGGACCGATAGATGTCAGTACTCCACCGAACTATGAACAGCTCTATGCACAGGCCATGCAGGCTTTGCACAATCACGAACCCTATTTCTTCAGTTCTGCAGAGACCCAGCAGATTATGCAGTGGAATCAGAAATTCAGTGTGAAAACGGCGGCCGAGCACTTCTTCCTCGACTATTTCGAGCCTGCCACCGATGAGTCAGAAGGCGAATGGGTCAGTGCATCAGCCATTTTTGCCTATTTGAAGAAGAAGGTAGGCATCAGCCTGCTGAAACCTGCCAATGTTGCCGCCTTCGGACGACAACTGTCCAACATCCCCGGTCTGAAAAAACGTATCACCAAGAACAGCTCTGAGTACTTGGTGAAGAAAAAATAGCGAGATTGGCGATATTCAAAAGTACGTCACCTTCGGGTCGTTCCAACGGCATCTTGCGGTTGTTCCGATGGTATCTACAACCCGTTCCGATGATACTTTACCCCCCTAAAGTATCATCGGAACGACCGATAGATGACGTTCCTTCGGGTGAAAGATGCCGTTGGAACGACCCGAAAGTAACGTTGTTTATCTTAAGTGGGTTATACGCAGCAGCGTAACTGCTGACGAACCGCCTTGCGCGCTTGGCCAAGGCGGTTTTCTACTTGTTTGTAGGGGAGTGACAACTCCTTGGCAATAGCGCTGACCTTCATGCCGTCGTAGATATGCAGGCGATATATCTCGCAACAGGCTTTGGGCAGACGGGCCAGTGAGCGCTCCATGCGCTCGGCGATCTGCTGGGCAGAATAGATGGACTCAATGTCTGAGGTCTGAGGTTTGAAGTCTGAGGTCTGAATATAGTGCTCGTATTCTTCATAGACACGGCGACGTCGGTAGTGGTCGCTCACGGCGTGACGCGCCATGGTATAGACGAGGGCAGGAATGGTGTCGGGCGTCATGAGGTGATGTCCACGAAGCAGGCGCAGGAAGATATCCTGCACGATGTCTTCTGCTTCGGTGGCATCCATAATACGCACCGCGATGAAATTGATAATCTCATCGCGATGCTCTGAATAATAGTTGGATATAAGTTGGTTGTTATTCATTTACAACCTTTTGGATGGTTCCGTCAGCGTTGTAGAACAAGCGCTGAATCTTCAGTGAACGCAGGTGTGTGATATCGTTAGAGGGTACACAGTCGTGATAGCAGAGATACCACTGTCCCTTATACTCTACGATGGAGTGGTGAGTGGTCCAGCCTACGACGGGGTCGAGGATGACGCCCTGATAGCGGAATGGGCCATAGGGGTTGTCGCCAATGGCATAGCAAAGGAAGTGGCTGTCGCCAGTAGAGTAGGAGAAATAGTATTTGCCATTGTATTTGTGCATCCAAGAGGCCTCGAAGAAACGATGAGGATCGCCAGCCTTCATGGGCTCGCCATTCTCGTTGAGCACAACAACGTTGCGGGGAGCCTCTGCAAACTGCTGTACGTCATCGCTCATGCGTACCACGCAGCTGTTGATGGCAGGACTGTCGGCCTGTGTGAAGAGCTCGCCCTTGTGGTCGGGAGCTGCACCAAGGTCGATGAGACCGTTTTCTTCGCCATATTTGCCAACGACGGGAGCCAGACCGTTGGGCAGCGGATGCCACCACTGGAGCTGTCCGCCCCAGAGTCCACCAAAGTAGCAATAAATCTGGCCATCGTCATCCTTGAAGACGCAAGGGTCGATAGAAAATGAGCCACGGATGGGATTTTCCATAGCCTTGAACGGACCTTCAGGCTTGTCGGCCACGGCAACGCCCAAGCGGAAGACGCCATCGTAGGACTTGGCAGAGAAGATGAGGTAGTATTTGCCGTCCTTTTCTACGCAGTCGTTGTCCCACATCTGCTTCTCAGCCCAGGGTACGTCCTTCACATCGAGAATGACACCATGATCGGTGGCGTCGTCGTTTTCCACATCATCCCAAGAAAGCACGTGATAGTCCTTCATCTGGAAGTGACCACCATCGTCGTCGAAGGCAGCACCAGCCTCCCAGTCGTGAGAGGGATAGATGTACAGGCGGCCGTTAAACACATTGGCTGAGGGGTCAGCCATATAGTCGCTAGGGAAAAGATACTTTGGTTTCATCGTCTTTTTTTATTTATAAAGTTTGATAATCTCGTTAACGATGGGTTTGGCCTTGTACTGGCGGTCGAAGAGTAGGGGATAGTTGGTACGTCCCTTGATGGGCCAGCTGTTGAGCCATGAACCACTGTCGCTGATGCCCCACAGATTGATACGGCTAATCTGAGTGCGGTGCTTGTAGTAGATGTTGAAAAGGTCGAGCCAGCGCTTGTCGAGCTCCTTGGCTTTATCCTTGGGGAGTCCGTCGACATAGGGGTTGTACTTTTTCTGCAGCTCGAAGTTCTGGGCGATATCGGCACCACCAAAACCTGCAGGATTGGGCAGTACGTTGACATCGAGCTCCGTAATCATGACCTTTACGCCACAAGCAGCAAAGGCATCGATACTTTTCTCGTACTCCTGGAGGTTGGGGTAGTCGAGCCCATTGTGGCTCTGCATGCCTACACCATCGATTCGCAAGCCCTTGGCCTTTAGGTTTCTGACCAGACGGCACACGGCTTCGCGCTTCTTGGCACCAGCCATCGAGTAGTCGTTATAGTAGAGCTCGGCATTGGGGTCGGCTTCATGAGCTGTGCGGAAAGCTATCTCAATGAATTCCTCGCCCAACAGTTTGTAGTAGGGTGATTGGCGGAACGAACCATCGTCCTCGATGGCTTCATTAACGACATCCCAGCCATGGATTTGACCTTTGTAATGACCCACTACAGTCTTGATATGCTTGATCAGGCGTTCCTTGACAACCTCCTTGGAGGCTGGACTGGCGGCATAGCCATTGGTAAACCACCAGTCGGGAGCCTGTGAATGCCATACCAGGCAATGGCCAATGACCTTCAACTTGTGCTGTTGGCAATAGCTGACGAACTTGTCGGCCACGCGGAAGTCGAAGATGCCTTCAGCGGGAGCGAGTGACTCAGGCTTCATGCAGTTCTCAGCCACAGCACAATTGAAGTGCTTGTCGAGTACGGCATCGGCCTCTGGCACCTGTCCGTCACTTTGCCACTGGTTGACGGCAGCACCGATGAGACAGTACTGGCCAATAGCGTCCTTTAGTGTCTGCGCGCTGGCAGGGCTAAAGAATAAGGAGCAAATGATAATTAATAATGCCTGTCTCATTTTTTTGCTAAATATTATTTATTGCGTTCCTCAATCTTCTTGTTGATATCGTCAATCACCTCGTCAGTCAACTCATAGCGGCTGATGATGAACATGGCCAACATCAACAGGATGGCAGGAATGACGCAGACGAGCCACAAGATACCCTCTTCGGCAAAAGGAGTCTGGTCAATCACTTTGCTGTTGTAGCCAACGTATGCCAATACGGCAGGACCTACAATGCTACCGAAGGTCATACCAGCCTTGAAGAACAATCCTGTCAAAGCATTGACGATACCCGAGATACGACGACCAGTGGTGTACTCGCCGTAAGAAATGACCTCAGGAACCAATGCCCACATATAACCTGTAGCCACAATCACACCTGTAGACTTGATGAACTGTGCCACGTAAATCATCATCATGCTGGGCTGTTCCATCTTCGAGATGACATAAAGCATGGCCATACCGATGATGGCGGCACCAAGGAAGAGATAGAACATATTCTTCTTGCCAACCATGCGCTTGAACCAGGGAACAAGAGGCATAAACAAGAAGGCAGGAGCAGAACCCAAAGCCATAAAGATAGATAGCTGCTGAGCAGAGCCGTGCAGATTGCTGTTCATGAAATAGGCACCAGCGGCATTACCAACAGACATCATGGCAAATGCGGTTATGAAGAAGAAGGCGAGGACGCGCAAAGGGCGGTTGCGTACAAACTCTCTCCAAAGGTCGCTGACTTTTACGTCATCTGTGGACTTGGCATCCATCACCACACGCTCCTTACACTGCGAGAAGCAGAACAAGAGCAGGCAGAAACCAACGATGGCGTAGATGGTCATCGTGGTAAACCATGCTGAAGGATCTTTCGGCAGGCTGTCGGATGGTGCGCCTGCTATTAACGCGATGAACAGAGGCAGACCGGAGTTGACGGCCAAACCACCAAGGTTCGCCATAAACATACGTACTGAAGTCAGTACTGTGATTTCGTCTGTATCGCGGGTTAGCGAAGAATTCAATGCGCCATAGGGTACATTGATAAATGTATAGAGCAGTTGCATTGATACATATGTGACATACGCATAGATCAATGACGGTGCAAAGCCATTATAGAAGCACAAAATGGCGAATCCAGAAAGCGGAATACCTACATACAGCAGATAAGAGCGGTATTTTCCGTATCGTGGATTGCTCTTGTCGATTAAGGCGCCTACGATAGGATCCCAAATGACGTTGGCCACATTACCCACTAAGAACATGGTGGCCACGGCCGATGGTGTCAGTCCGTAGATGTCGGTGTAAAAGAACAGCAGGTAAGTGCAAATTACCTGAAAGATAAGATTCTGTGCCAGGTCACCCGAACCGAATCCGATTCGCTGTAACCAGGAAAGCTTGTAGAAGCCTTTGGCTCCTTGGGTTTCTGTAGATGTCATATCAATGATAGGTTTTTGTTTATAAATTCTGAGCGCAAAGGTACAATATTTTTGCGATATGGATATTTTGATATGTAACAAAAACCTTTGTGATTTGTTTCATTATATAAGAATGAGCCGTTTTTCGATTGACAATTCGCTTAATTTTTATACTTTTGCATAGTTGAACTAACAAAAAACATATGAAACACAAACTCTTGATTCTCTGCATGGTCGTTGGCTGTTTGCTGACGGCAGATGCAAAAATTACACTTCCCCAACTGTTCCAGTCGGGCATGGTGCTACAGCGTGGAAAGCCTGTCCCGATATGGGGTAAGGCCAATGCTGGCGAACAGGTCGTGGTCAGTTGGCAGAAGAAACAGTATACGGTCACAGCGGATGCCAGTGGTCGTTGGCGTGTTGATTTGCCAAAGATGAAGGCTGGCGGTCCGTATACGTTAGAAGTGAAAAGCGAAGGAGTGGAAGGTGAAAAATTGGTTTTCGAGGATGTGATGGTAGGTGACGTATGGCTCCTTTCCGGTCAGTCGAATATCGATGTGACTATTGAACGCGTCTATCCTCAGTATGTCGATGAAATCGAGCATTTTAATCTGCCTCAGGTACGTCTGTTCCGTGTTCAGAATGAGACCAATACGCATGGTGTACAGGAGGATATCCGTCGCACGGCCATCAATTGGAAGCCACTGACCAAGCAGAATGCGTGGCTCTTCTCGGCTGTCGGCTCTTTCCTGGGCAAACGTATGTGGGAGAAAAATAAAGTGGCGCAGGGTATTATCGTCAATAGCTGGGGTGGTACGCCCATTGAGGCGTGGATCAGTGCTGACTCGCTGATGCGTGACTATCCCATGCTGATTAAGAAACTGGCTTTCTACCAGAACGACCAGTATATCAGGGCACAAGCACAGGCTAATAACGAAGCAAACAGGCGTTGGAGTGAACTGCTGGACAAGGTAGATGGCGTGCAGGGCTATCCGCTTTCCACGTATAAAGACGATGACTGGCAGACCATCGACCAAAACAACTGGATGTGGCGTGGAACGGGGTCGGTATGGCTTCGTCAGCATATTATAATAGATAAGGAACACGCGGGAAAGCCTGCCCGCCTGTTGCTGGGTACACTCTTCGATCAGGACATTACCTACCTGAATGGCAAGCAAATTGGGCATACAGGATACCAATATCCTCCTCGTCGCTATGACATTCCGGAGGGACTGCTCCGTGAGGGCGATAATGTGATTGCCGTCCGCTTTATCAATAAATATGGTGCAGCGCATTTTATACCTGAGAAACCATATCTGATAGCTTTTGGCGACGATCGTTTCTCGCAGAACCCCATGCCTCAGGATGTGATTCCCCTCAGCTCTCAGTGGAAGATGCATGTTGGTGCCGAAATGCCGAACTGTCCAAGTGGTGATGTGTCGATGCAGAATCAGCCTACCACGCTTTATAATGCTGTGCTCTATCCCTTGGCACCATACGCAATCAACGGTGTGGTATGGTATCAGGGTGAGTCGAATACGGGCAATCCGGCTCCGTATGCAGACTATCTGAAGAAACTGATGGGTTGCTGGCGCGACCGCTGGCAGGAGCAGCTGCCTTTCTGTATTGTACAGTTGGCTAACTATGACGGACGTCAGCAGACGGGTAATCCACGACCTATCGTGACGGAGACGAATCCTGTGAATAGCAACTGGGCTCGTCTGCGTGAGGCACAACGTCTGACGGCGAAGAATGATGCACGTGCAGAGCTGGCGGTTATCAACGACTTAGGTGAGACGGTGGATATTCATCCTTTACGTAAGAAGGAAGTCGCTGAGCGTATCGGTTTATGTTTCGATCGCCTTATATATAATAATAAGGTGAAACTCTCACCCGAGGTGCTGTCTGCTGAAGTACAGGGCGACAAAGTATTGCTGACCCTTGACCAGCCCGTACAGGCGGGTCAACTCTCTGATTTTGAGATAGCTGGTGCTGACGGCCGTTTCGTCAATGTAGACGCTGAGGTTGAGTCAGGCAAACCTGCTGTCATTGTGCTTCGTTCTACGGTAACTTCTCCCAAGAAGGTGCGTTATGCATGGAAAGATAATCCCATCCGTGCCAACGTCCGTAGTCTCTCTGGACTTCCCATGTCATCTTTTGAAATGATTTTTTAACCCTTTTCTGCTGAAAAATGTGTAAAAAAGAACAAAAAACATGCAAAAAGAGCATGATGATACAAATAAAAAAGTTTGTGACACTTGCGATAATGCCTATATTGTTTTTTTATACTATCTTTGCAGCAGAAAACTAAAAGCTGTCAACCAAATGCGAAATAGATTTGTTTTAGTAATATTATCATTAGTAGTTTGTTTTGTAACCTCAGAGGCTGCTGGAAAGCGTTCCAGCAGCACTGATGTTGCTTTAGTGAAGAATCCAATGCTTTGGGCTGATGTGCCTGACCCCGATATCATACGCGTAGGCGATACCTTTTATCTGGTAACGACCACCATGCACCTGATGCCTGGTGCGCCCATTATGGCTTCTAAGGACTTTCTGAACTGGAAGACCGTAGGTTACGTGTTTGATAAGTTGACGGATTCTCCTAAGTATGATTTTCAGGAAGGTACCGTCTATGGCCGTGGTCAGTGGGCTACTTCGCTGAAATATCATGATGGTAAGTTCTGGGCATTGCTGGCACCTAACGAGGCTGGTTCGATGGGTGATACCTACATTTTCACTGCCGAGAAAGCAGAAGGTCCTTGGACGATTCATTCACGTCTGCGCCACTTCCACGATGCGACGTTATTCTTCGATGACGACGGTACGCCATACGTATTCTTCGGAACTGGTGAGATGTGCCAGCTGACGCGTGATTTGAAGGGTGTCGTGGAAGGTAGCCTACGTCACTATTTCCAGCGTGAGGAAGATGAACGCGGCCTCCTTGAGGGTACACGTGTCATCAAACATAACGGTACCTATTATGCCATGCTGATCAGCCATACCTTTGCACCAGGTCGTCATCGTCGTGAGGTATGTTACCGTACGAAAGACCTGAAAGGTAAGTGGGAGAAGAATACCATATTGGAAAGCGACTTCGGTGGATTCTCCTATTTGGCTCAGGGTACCATTGTCGATACCGAAGAAGGCGACTGGTATGGTATCATGTTCCAGGATCGTGGTGGAGTAGGTCGTGTACTGACATTGTCTCCTGTCCGTTGGATTGACGGTTGGCCACAGTTGGGTGACGAGAATGGTAAAGTGCCCGAAGTGATGCGTCCTTATAAGAGTGGTGAACCTCAGAGTAGCATCGTCTGTCCTGATGATTTCTCGTCAACGAAATTAGGCCTTCATTGGCAGTGGAACCATAATCCCGTTGATAACGCGTGGAGCCTGACCGAACGTACGGGATTCCTGCGTTTGAAGACCAGTCGTGTGGTGAATAGTCTGTACGTGGCTCCCAATACGCTTACACAACGTATGGAAGGTCCTACGTGTAGTGGCTCTATTGTGATGGACCTTTCGAAGATGAAGGATGGCGATTGCGCTGGTCTTGCCGCTTTCAATGGCGATTCTGGTGTGCTGACCGTGAAGAAGAAAGGTAAGAAACTAACGCTTGAGATGAGCGAGCAAAAGGTCCAGCTTGAAGAGCGTTCGAAGGCCGTCACCAATGTTGACGAGAAAGTGATAGAAAGCGTTGAATTGAAGCAGACAAAGATATGGTTACGTCTGGATGGTGATTTCCAGCCACGTCATGGAGATGCTGCTAATTTCTACTATAGCCTTGATGGCGAGCAGTGGACACAGATTGGTACCAAAAACTACCGCATGGTTTTCGACTACCGTCGCTTCTTTATGGGCTCTAAGTTTGCCATCTTTAACTATGCCACGAAGAAAACTGGTGGCTATGTTGATGTTGACAGCTTTGACTATCAAGTAGCAGAAAAGTAAGAAATATACCCCTTTTTGCAATCCGGACTTTACGTTTTGTAACATTAAGGCATGTTACATGACGTAAAGTTTACTTTTTTTTTGGTGTATTCTAAAGAATTGTTTAACTTTGTGCCGTTCTCAAAACAAAACTACTATCAAGTTATTACTTAATATTACTTAACATGAGACATACAATTCTTGCAGACAAGGCTAAAAGCAAACGTTACGCGTTGCTGCTATTCCTGACTTGTTTTTCCCTGAGTTTACATGCCCAGATGGGTAAGTCGTTTGATGCCGACAAACAGATGTCGAGTAGTTTTACGACGCAGGTGTTCCAGGATCGTGATGGCTTTATATGGGTGGCAACTCGTAACGGACTGAACCGTTATGACGGCTATCAGTTCCATATCCTGAAGAAAGATTCACGACAGGATAACGGTATGGCCAGCAACTATGTGAACTGTATGATGCAGGATCGTCATGGCTTGTATTATGTCGGCATGTATGGTGCCCTTCAGACCTATGATGGTCAGCGTTTCCGTCAAATTACCGCTTACGATATTAGTGGACAAGCCAACCCTCCCTATGTCACCAGTCTGCTCGAACGTCAGAATGGCGATATCCTCGTTGGTACGTCGGCTCATGGTGTACTGCGCCTGACCAATAAGAAGGAAGCTCACCAAATAGGAGGATTGCTGGCAGACGTGAAAACCGTGCTCCGTATGATGGAGGACAATCGTCAGCGTCTGTGGCTGGTTACCGAGAGTCAGGGCTTGTTATGTTTCGATGGTAAGTCCGTGAAGCGTTATTTCCAGAACGAGGCGGATATCAGTATGGTTCGTGATATTTGTCAGGATCGTGAAGGACGTATCTTCATCGCCACGGCCCATGCCGGTGTGTTTATCCTTGAGGGGGATGTGCCTCGCCATATTGAAGGTACAGGCACCAAATATGTATCGACTGTCTATCCCAATCGTCGTGGACATATCATGATAGGCTATGATGGTTTGGGCTTGGCTATCTATAATCCGCAGAATGGCAATCTTGTAGATAATCCTTATTATAGTCGTGAGGTGGATCTTAGCACTGCTAAGGTGTATAGTATCTGTGAGGACAGGCAAGGTAATGTGTGGCTTGGTCTGCTCCAGAAAGGTATCTATATGCATCCCGGTAAGGTGATGGGTTTTGGTTACATGGGCTATAAGCTGGGTACGCGCAATAAGATTGGAACCGCTTGTGTCACTAGTGTGTTGGGTAGTACGAACGGTTATCACTGGATAGGTACTGACAAGGATGGATTGTATTGTGCAAAGGATGTTTTTGTTCCTGTCAAGCACTTTAAGGAGGCATTCCCTTCTACTATCCTGACCCTCTGTGAGGATGCCCGCCAACGTATTTGGGTCGGTAGTTTCAAGGAAGGTATAGGATATATCGACCAGAAGACGATGAGCTATCATCCCTACCGCTTGCCACAAGGGCCTTCAGTGAGTGTGTTCAGTATGGTTTGCGATCCTCAGGGGCACTTATGGATTGGTACGATGGGTTATGGTCTGTTGCGCCTTGATCCTGAGACAAACGACCTTAAGCAATATTTACAAGATGACAAGGCTCCTACCGATCGTAAGGTGAATAGTATTACGAACAACTATCTTTCCAAACTCTCGCTCTCACCCGATGGCAAGCGTATTTATGTAGCCAGTACAATGGGAGTTTGTGCCTTTGATATAGCTAAAGAGAGCTGGGTGTCTACATTTGGCGTCAATTGTCTGAACTATGGTATTCCCGTGCGTGTTGTCCGTGAGTTTGACGGTGAACTGTATGTGGGTACCAATGACGGTCTGGTATGCTACGATATGAAGACTGGTCGTAATACCAACCGTCAATTGGAGAGCGGACTGACTGACAACGGTATCAGCAGTATAGAGCAAGACCATCAAGGCAATATTTGGATATCTACCGATCATGGTCTGTTCCGTATGAATCCCAAGACAGGCAAGACCGACAATTACTTTGTCGACAATGGATTGCAGGGTAATGAGTTCAGCGATGGTGCATCATGGGTGTTGCCCAACGGTCGTTTGGCATTCGGTGGTCTGGCTGGCGTGACGTGGTTCAATCCTGCTGATATTCATGAACGTGAGTGGAATGCTGAGGTGAAGCTGACGGGCTTTAGCGTCAATGGCGAGTCAGTCACTCCTGCCACCATGTCTGGTTTTTGGCATGTGGTCGACACGACAGTGATAGCTGCTGATCGCTTTGTGCTCAGCCCCAGTGACAATACTTTCTCCATCCAACTGTCTACGTTGACTTTCGACAATCCTGAGCATATCGTCTATCGCTATCGTATTAATCGAGAGGAGTGGGTGCGTATGCAACCTGGCGTCAATGAAATAGCTCTTAGCCATTTGGCACCTGGCGACTATGATTTCTGTGTGGTGGCTGAACAGGATGGCATTGAAACGCCTGAACGTTGTTTCAGAGTGATCATCCATGCTCCTTGGTATCGCACACCCTTCGCATACCTCGTCTACCTGTTAGCCCTTGTAGGTGGCTTCCTCTACTATCGTCGTCAGCATGCACGTAAAGAGAAGGACCGTTTGCGTCTGCAGGAACATATCCATGCCGAGGAGATGGCCGATACCAAACTCAAGTTCTTTATGAACATCTCTCACGAGATACGTACGCCTATGACGCTCATTGTCACACCTTTGCTGTCACTTATCAAACAGGACGACGATCCGCATCGTCGCAGCATCTACGAGACCATTCGCCGTAATGCTGAGCGTATTCTTGGACTGATCAACCAGATGATGGACCTGCGAAAGATTGATAAAGGACAGATGCAGATGCATATGTGTGAAACGGAATTGGTCAGCTTTTTGGGTGATATCTATACGCTGTTTACTCAACAGGCCAAGTCGAAGAATGTACAGTTCCTATACGAGCGTGACACACAGGAGCTGCCAGTATGGATTGATCGCGATCAGTTCGACAAGATTATCGTCAACCTCCTCTCCAATGCCTTCAAGTTCACACCAACTGGTGGTCAGGTTATGTTGCGTCTAACCCACGATGCCCAGCAAGCTACCATAGCGATTCGCGACACGGGTTCTGGCATTCCTGCCGATAAGATGGATCAGATATTCCAGCGTTTCTATCAGGCACCTGTGAGTGTTGACGAGCGCAACCTTGGTACTGGTATCGGTCTTGATTTGACGCGTTCGCTTGTTGAGTTGCACCATGGTGTTATCAAGGTGCAGAACAACGAAGACGGTAAAGGCTGTGAGTTCTTTGTCACGATTCCTTTGGGTAACGCTCATCTGAAACCTGAGGAGATGGTGGTTGACAAACCTGAAGTTGCTCCGGTTACTAGTCTTATCGATGATACTGAGCCTGTTGTGGTTGCTGAAGAGAAACCCCAAGAGACGCCTGAATTGCCGAAGGCCGGTCGTCGTCAACACGTAGTTATTGTCGAGGATGATGCGGAGATTCGCGAATTCCTGCAGGGCGAACTGTCTTCTGACTATCATGTCACAGCCTGTGCAAATGGTCGTGAGGGACTCTCCGAAGTGCTACGCACAACGCCAGACCTAGTGATTTCCGATGTGATGATGCCTGAGATGGATGGTAATACGATGTGCTCGAAGATTAAAGCCAACGCCTCTACTAGCCACATTCCTGTCATTCTGCTGACGGCTAAGAGCCGCGATGAAGACCAGCTTGAGGGACTTGAGATGGGTGCTGATGCTTACGTCATGAAACCTTTCAATATGGATATCTTGCGTCGTACCATCGTCAATCTCATTCATACGCATCAGATGCTACGTCTGAAGTATGGGCGCAATGACCAACTTGAAGAGCAGGTAGACCAGATTAAGATGAAGTCACCTGATGAGCAGTTGTTGGAGCGTGTCATGAAGGTCATCAATAAGAATATTGGCAACTCTGACCTCAGTGTTGATGCTATTGCTGAAGAGGTAGGTCTTAGTCGTGTTCACCTGCACCGTAAGATGAAGGAACTGACAGGCCAGACACCTCATGACTTTATTCGCAATATCCGCCTCAAGCAGGCCGCCAATCTCTTGGCATCGCATAACATGAATATCACTGAGGTGATGTATGCCTGCGGATTCAATAATGCAGCATCCTTCTCAACGATATTCAAGAAGTTCTACGGCATGTCACCACGCGATTATATGAACGAAACTCATCGTAATTCGGACGAAGAGGAATAGCTCTGCTGCCGTCTTTCGATCGTTTTGAGGCTTCTTTCGTTTATCTTATAGGTAACAACAATCCTCCCCGTCAGTTTACGCTGACGGGGAGGATTGATATTCACCCTATATTGGGCATAGATTCCAAGTGGTGAATGTTAACAGCTTGTTGTTACTTAACTATAACCTTGCGACCATTTCTAATAATCAGGCCCTTGAAACCGTCAGAGACCTTCTGGCCATTGATGTTATAGGCTGGGGTAGAGGTCTTGTCGGCGTTTACAAGCTGAATGCCGTCGACTTCCTTAATCTGGAGGCTGTAGGTCTTCAGCATTGGATTGATGGTAATGGTGTATGACTCGGCATTGTCGGCTGTAGTACGCTTCCATGCGGGATCGCCATCTGAGATGACCATATTGCCTGACAAAGCGGTGCCGTCGCTTTCAGGACGGAATAGGTTGGGCCACATGATGCTGTTGTCGCTGGCAATAGCGTTAGCGGGTGCAACCTTGAACCACGTTATGCCGTCTTCATGATAGACAGGTTTGAAGGTGTAGCTGTAGGTACCGTCCTGATTGTCTGTAAACACCTGTGTAGCGTCATACAACCAGTTTGTGTTGTCGCCAACATAATAGTATGGTGCCTCTGGCTCGAAGGGCTTCTCCTTCTCGACGTACGTAATCTTGTAAGTCATCTCGCTGGGTACAATCTGTATGGTGTAGGTCTCAGCATTCAGGGATGTAGGCAACAGCCAGGCACCGCCGTTCCACTTCATGTTACCCGTGAGCGGTGTCCATCGGTCTTCGGGAGCGCCCAAAAGGTTAGACCAGAATTCACCGTCTGTATAGTTGTAGGCCGAGGCTGGTGCAACCTTCATAAGAATGTCACGGTCGATAGCTGGGATGGTAATCTCGTATGTCTTGTCGTCACTCAGTTTGGTAAAGGGGTATGACTTATCGGTCGTACTCCAATTGTTCAGTTCGCCTACGAGATAGTAGCCCGTATCTATGGTGAATATGCTACCCCTATAGCTTTGTGTTGACTGGCCTTTTGACGTGGTGTAGATGATTATGCGATATCGCTCGTCATCGAGATTCTTAAAGTCGAAGGCGACCTCAGTGGTCTGGCCTGCAGATAGCTCAATGACCTTCGAACTCTCGGTGACGGAGTAGAAGTAGCCGTCGTGACCGTCCATGAAGATGACCGCCCTAACCTTGTTGCTATAGGTGTTGGTGCCGTTATTCTTAATGGTGGCCTTGAAGTGCACGCCGGATTCTGTTACTACGTCTCCATTGCTGTGCTTATGGGCATTCTCTACTATGCCATTAATGGCCAAATGGTATGTTGAGGCAGGTGCTACCTCAATGCTGTCGGATACGAATGGACTGTAGTCGACAGCTAACGTCTCGTAGTTGAAGCTACGCGTACAAACGCTGATTTCGTGCTTACCAGCTAAGTCGGGCATGATGGTGAAGTTGATTTCGTCGCTTGCACCAGAATCGAGGTCGTAGTGACGTCCACCAATCATCTTGCCATCGACCATGAAGAAAATCTCGCCCTTGAAGAAATCGCCTTTATTGGTGACCTTAGCCTTCACTGGCATTGGTGAGCCAACTTCAGTCTTGCCTGTGGCTTCTAGTTCTCCTTCAATGGCGAAGACAGGAGGAGACAAACGGATGCTGTCGCCATTACTATAGATGGTGGCAGTGATGAATATTTGATCTGTATATTTACATAAATCCCAAGTCTTACCGTCAAGGCTGTAGATAGGCTTTAGGATGAATGTGCCCTCGGTCATGCCTGCACCTAGCCGGATACTGGTGGGGTACTGGGCGGGATTGTAGAATCCATAGCCTGGTGGCAGCTCTGTTCTGAATCCAAAAGCGTATCCCAGATAATTGTTGTTGCCATCAAATACGCCCACACCAGTATAGAAAGGAGAAGAGACTCTCGAGTTGTTGAAGTAGGTGAAGCCTATCTTGAACTGGAAATTTTCGGCTGTTGACTTGCGGCCAAAGGCAGTGGTGTCGCAAATCGCATAAGCGTTGGTGGTCAACTCGGGCTTGAATGAAGGAGTCCTACCTGTATTAGGTTGAACACCGAAGATGGCACCTTGGCCAAAGTTGTAACCGTCGGCAGTATTGCTAGCTCCTAAGCCTGCATTGCTACCTGGCTCGAGAATGGAAAGCAGAAAGTAGTCGTTGCTACCACCATTCCACCCCCAATTGACATGGAAGTAGTCGTCGCCACCATAGCCGTCAATCACAAAGGCGTGACCACTACCGCTCGACGAACCATCGTAATAGACTGGCCGTCCGTCTGCCAGTTCGTTGTAGACCTTCTGCTCCCATTCGACACGACGATAGTCGTTACGGTCCAAATATTCAGTAGCGAGGTCGTAGTCGAGGTACTCGCGCAAGGCAAAGGCTACAGGCTCTCCGCTAGAGCCGCTGAAATCGCTGGTGTAGTCCATCTCTACAGCTGTACCGCACAGCAACATCAGCTGGGCTACGGCTTTCTTTTGTGCATCGGTCTCCCTGCCGTGATATTGGGGCAGAATGTTAGCCCAATCAATGGTTGCGCCTTTCGCAATACCAAGTACCGATGTTTTTCTAGTTCTGGTCGTATATCCCGGAATTTCTTCAGTTGTCTTGTCAGGATACTTCCAATAACACATAATCTGTGCCATCGCCGTAGCCACACAACCTGTTATCGAACGTGTCCTAGTGACAGGGTCAGACGGGCAGAGGTCATTGAAGGGCGTAGACTGTCCCCATTCTATGTTGCCCAGCAGTGGGCTGATTTCATCGCCTTTGACCGCATTAATACGTGCTGCTGTCTCGGGATGATGGGCCAGATATTCCATCTGACGGTCGTAGCCCTGTAGCCATGCTTTCATGTTCTCGGGCATGTTGTCGGGGTCGAACGTACCGCAGTCAGAATAGCCCAGTACGGCAGGCACACGGTCGTCGGCAGCGGCAATGACGTAGCCACCTTTCTGTCCCATGTTGAACACATAGTAGCTGGGAGCCAAGACGCCTTCACGCTCCTGATAGTGGCTTGTCGACACCAGTTGCAGTGCCGACGGATTCTGAACGACGGTAGCCGCACGACGTGGATTTATGGACTTTGCAACTCTCTGACGAGCCTCGTCGGGGGTTACAGGATTGGCCATCGCCACAATGCTGACGATGAGCGTAAGAAAGAGTAGAGATGTTCTTTTCATATGCAAATAGCTTTAGTTTCCGTTATTCTGTGTGCAAAGATACGAAAACTAAAGCTAAAATGCAAACTTTTGGAACAATTTTTATCTTATTCTTTTAGAATTTGAAGTCGACACCCAAGCCAATGACGTGATTGGTGCGCGAGTAGGTCTCAGTACCCGTATAGCCCTCGCGAGTAGACAGACACTGCTTGTTGTAGTCATCATAGATGCTACAGAAATAACCTGCATTCAAGCGAATCTTTTCGGTGAGCTTGACGGCGGCACCAAGTCCGATGCTATAGCTGTCGCAGGCAAACGAGGTGTTCTGCTGATAGTCATCGGAAAGTCCGTAGTCGGTACGCTGTACACCGCATGAGAGCGTCCAACGATCGTTGATGTCACCTTCGATACCAGCCAGGAATTCGTGGGTGCCGTGTGTAAGGTGCTTCTGGCGATCATTAGCCATCTTGGCATTCTTGTCGTCAAAGAAGTGGTACTCCAGTGTGGCACGGATGTTCTTTTCGAACTCATAGCCTACGGCCACAGAAAGCAGAGCCGGCATATCGTAGCGTGTCTTGACATCATTCTCGTAAGCAGCAGTCTTCTGGTCGAGTGCGTTTTGGATGACAGGTAAAATAGTCGGATTGCTGGCAGCAATCACAGCAGCCAATTGAGGACCTAGTTCTTTCTTCAGCTCATTAGTCTTGTTGGGGACATTAATCTTAGTGCGGAACTCATAACGGGCAGCCAGTGTGAGCGGACCTTTGTGGAAGTTGGCGCTGACGATGGGGGTATAGCCCCAACCACGCTGGTCTACGTCGAGCTGCAGTGTAGCCAGTGTTCCTAGCATGGGATGCTTTTCGGCAATAACGTGACCACGGTAGTAACCATCGTAGTAATTGGCACGGAAACCAACGGCTGCCGAGAGACAGTCGAGAATCTTGTAAGTGAAGTTAAGCTGTCCGCCATAGATGTATTGCTTACCTTTCATCTCGGAGTTAATCTGGTAGGTGTTGGTGGCAATGTCCATCTGGCCTAACATGCCTCCTAATACAACATTGAACATGGGTACACCGTCGTCGTACTTCACAAAACCACCGCTACCCACAATGCCTATCATTGCTGATGCAGCAAAGCGGTCTTTCTTGTAGCTGGCAAATAACGCGGGCACGATGGGAGCTGAGGCGACACCTTCGTAAAGGCGACAGCTGCCATTGTTGTTGTGCTCGATGTTACGGAGCTGCCAAGGCTTTTGGAAGTTGATGGACAATTGGAAACCCTCGTAACCCCATGCCAGTCCTGCAGGGTTTGAGTAAGCTGCGTCAATGTCGAATGAGGCACCGCGAGCCATCATGCGATCGAAAGCGATGTGATAATTTGTGTTGGTCATCAGTCCACCAGCCAATGAGGCTGTGAACGTCGTGGCAATGAATGCCATCAAAAGAATTACTTTTCTCATCAAGAAATAAATTGGTTGAAATTTCGGGTACAAAGGTACGAATAAGCGAGCAAATAACAAAATAAATTGCTATTTATTTTTTATGTCGAGCGAAAGATTGCAAAGCCACACTCTGAAAAGCGAAAATGCTTCTTCGTGTGTTTTTTATACGATTATATGCCGTCGAGTGGTTGATATACATTATTAATTATTAAAAAAGGATTATTTTTCCCGAAAACATGTGGCGATGTGGCTATTTTTTTGTAATTTTGCAGGCTCAATGTGGAATTAATCATATAACGTTATATACAAAGGATCATTTTATGGCAGACAACAAGAAGATTAAGACAGCGCTGATTTCCGTATTTCACAAGGATGGCCTTGAGGAGTTGTTGAAGAAGCTGAATGACGAGGGTGTTAAGTTCTTGTCGACAGGTGGTACGCAGTCGTTTATCGAGTCATTGGGTTACGAGTGCGAAAAGGTGGAGAACGTAACGACGTATCCTTCTATTTTGGGTGGTCGTGTGAAGACATTACATCCCAAGGTCTTTGGTGGTATTTTGGGACGTCGTGAACTGGAAAGTGACCGTCAGCAGATGGCTCAGTACGAGATACCTGAAATTGATCTGGTTGTGGTAGACCTCTATCCATTCGAACAGACGGTGGCTAGCGGCGCTTCTGAGGAAGATATTATCGAGAAGATTGATATCGGTGGTATTTCGCTAATTCGTGCAGCTGCTAAAAACTTTAATGATGTCGTTATTGTTCCTTCAAAAGCTGAATACTCTGTATTACTCGACATTTTGAACAAACAGGGTGCGGAGACCACTAAGTCTCAGCGTCGTATGTTTGCTACCCGTGCCTTTGGCGTCAGCAGCCACTACGATACTGCCATCCATGCTTGGTTTGAGAAATAAAGAAGTTAAGAAGTAAGAGAAGTTAAAGAAGTTAAGATTTTATGGGATTTTTTAGTTTTGTCCAGGAGATAGCCATGGACCTTGGTACGGCCAATACTATTATTATCAGTGATGATAAGATTGTAGTGGACGAACCTTCAGTAGTAGCCCTCGATCGCCACACAGACAAAATGATTGCTGTTGGCGAAAGAGCCAAGATGATGTATGAAAAGACACACGATAACATTCGTACTGTACGTCCGCTGCGTGACGGTGTGATTGCCGACTTCTCGGCTTGTGAGCAGATGATGCGCGGACTTATTAAGATGGTACATACAGGTAGCCGTCTGTTCTCGCCATCATTGCGCATGGTGATTGGTGTACCTTCAGGCAGTACCGAGGTGGAACTGCGTGCTGTTCGTGATTCTGCCGAACATGCTGACGGACGTGATGTCTATTTGATTTTCGAGCCTATGGCTGCTGCTATTGGCATCGGTATCGATGTAGAAGCTCCAGAGGGCAATATGATTGTTGATATAGGTGGTGGTTCTACCGAGATTGCCGTTATCTCGCTAGGTGGTATTGTGTCGAATAACTCCATCCGTACTGCAGGTGACGATTTGACTTTCGATATTCAGGAGTATATGTCACGTCAACATAATGTGAAGGTGTCAGAGCGTATGGCTGAGCGTATCAAGATTGCTGTTGGCTCTGCTTTGACTGATTTGGGCGATGATGCCCCAGAGGATTATATCGTGCATGGTCCTAACCGTATCACTGCCCTGCCTATGGAGGTACCCGTATGCTATCAGGAGATAGCACATTGTATCGACAAAACTATTGTCAAGATTGAGAATGCCGTACTCTCTGCATTGGAAAATACACCCCCAGAGTTGTATGCCGACATTGTGATGAACGGTATTTGGCTGACTGGTGGTGGTGCACTGCTGCGTGGCTTGGACCGTCGTCTGGAAGATAAGATTAACATCCCCTTCCACATTGCCGACGATCCTTTGCACTCAGTTGCCAAGGGTGCCGGTATCGCCTTGAAGAATGTTGACCGCTTCTCATTCTTGATGAGATAACTTGGGAAGTTAAAGAAGTTAGAAGAAGGTGAGAAATCTCCTAGAGTTTCTGCAGCGACATCACCACTGGTTCTTGTTCGTGTTGTTTGAGGCGCTAAGTATGGTGCTGTTGTTCCAATACAACAGCTATCAAGGTAGCGTGTGGTTCTCAACAGCTAACGCCATTGCAGGACGCGTGTATGAATGGGATGCAGCGGTGGAGTCGTTTTTTAATCAGGCTCGTGTCAATGAACAGTTGACTACGCGTAATTTCTATCAGGAACGTCAATTGGCCCAATTGCGCCGTCTGTATCAGGAAGCTACGCAGAAGACCGATTTAAAGGAACTACAGGAATTAGAGAAACTCAGTCAGTATAAGCTGATACCAGCCAAGGTCGTGGCCAATGAGTTGCATAAGAACAACAATTTGCTGACCATCAATCGTGGCACGGCAGATGGCGTAGAGCCGGGCATGGGTGTCGCTTGTGGCCAAGGCGTAGTAGGTGTTACCTTCTTGTGCGGTGACCACTATACCGTGGTAATACCTGTGCTTAACAGTACATCATCACGCATCAGTTGTACCATACGTAATCGTGGCTACTTTGGAGTGTTGCGTTGGTATGGAGAGGATTCCGGCTATGCTTATGTTGAGGATATTCCCCGTCATGCTCGCTTCAAGCGTGGTGAGTGGGTGGAGACCAATGGCTATTCCAGTATTTTTCCCGCAGGTGTTCTAGTTGGTAAGATCGTTGAGGTCTATAACTCACGCGATGGTTTGTCGTATAAGTTAAAAGTACGCCTTTCCACTGACTTTGGTGTCTTGCGCGATGTTGTGGTTATCAGCGATAAGTCGATAGCTGAACGTATGCGACTGATGCAGGCTGCAAAGGATTCGCTGAAACTCAACGTGCATGAGTAGGTGTGAGAGTTAAATCAATTGTAAATTGTAAATCTCTTTGGGATGTCGATAGAGTTTTTTAAACGTGCATTACTCTTTGTCGCTTTTGTATTGGCACAAGCGTTGGTATTGGGACGTGTACATTTGTTCCATTACGCCACCCCATTGCTGTATGTCTATTTTGTGACGATGTTTCCACGTAATTATCCTAAATGGGGTGTACTGTCGTGGGCCTTTTTAATGGGATTGACCATCGACATTTTTTCTAATACACCAGGTTTAGCGGCAGCTTCCCTTACGGCTATTGCTGCTATACAGCCTTATTTCTATGAACTCTTCGTGCCACGTGACTCTGCTGAGACGCTTGAACCTTCACTCATCAATCTAGGCCCTACTAAGTACAGCTATTATATTGTGACATTGGTAACCATCTACTGTCTCCTGTTCTATACGCTTGAAATGTTCAGCTTCAGCAACATGATGGAGTGGTTGTGTTGTGTGGTAGGTAGCATGTTAATAACGTTAGCATTTATATTTACGTTCGAGATTGCTAGGAGCAAGGCATGATAGACTATAGTCTGAGCAAACGAAGTTATGTGATTGGTGGGGTGGCTGCGTTGATCGTGGTCATTTATATCCTTCGTTTGTTTCAGTTGCAGATTACAAGTGACGACTATAAGAAGAGTGCCGACTCTAATGCTTTTCTGAAAAAAATAGAATATCCTTCGCGTGGAGGTATCTATGATCGTAATGGTAAGTTATTAGTTTATAACCAGCCAGCTTACGATATTATGGTGGTTATGAACGAAGCCAAGGACCATTTGGATACGGTTGACTTTTGTAATGTGATGAACATCTCACGCGAGGAGTTTGATCGTCGTATGGCAACCATCAAAGATCGTAACAAGAATCCGGGCTATTCGCGCTTTACTCAGCAGGTGTTTATGAGTCAACTCAGCGATAAGGATTTCTCTGTATTTCAAGAGAAAATGTTCAGATTCCCAGGTTTCTATATCCAGCGCCGTTCCATCCGACAGTATGAGTTCCCCTTTGCTGCCCATGTGCTGGGTGATGTTGCTGAGGTGTCGCCAGCTGATATTGAAGAAGATGAGTATTATCAACCAGGCGACTATATTGGCAAGCTGGGCGTGGAACGTAGCTACGAGAAACAGTTACGTGGCGAAAAAGGTATGCAGATCCTGTTGCGTGATGCTCATGGGCGTGTACAAGGTCGTTATATGAACGGTAAGTTCGACAAGCGCCCTGTAGCCGGTAAGAATCTGACTTTGGGACTCGATGCTGACCTGCAGACCTTAGGAGAACGGCTGATGGAGGGTAAGATTGGTAGTATCGTGGCTATTGAGCCTACTACTGGCGAGATTCTGTGTATGGTAAGCTCGCCTAGTTACGACCCTCGAATGATGGTTGGTCGTCAGCGTTCCAAGAATCACCACATGTTAAGCCAGAATGTATGGAAACCCTTGCTCAATCGTAGTATCATGGGACAGTATCCACCAGGCTCTACCTTTAAGACTACGCAAGGTCTGACTTTTATGACTGAGGGTATCTTGCATCCTACGCATACTGCCTATCCCTGCGGACATGGCTTCAACTTCAAGGGATTGCACGTGGGTTGTCACGGACATGCCTCACCCCTTCCTTTGATACCCGCACTATCCACTTCCTGCAATGGTTACTTCTGCTGGGGCCTCTATCACATGATCAATACTCATATCTCAAAGTATGGCTCTGTTCAGAATGCCATGAACAAATGGCGTGACTACATGGTGTCGATGGGCTTTGGCTATCGTCTTGGTGTCGATCTGCCTGGTGAGAAGCGCGGTCTGATACCTAATGCTGCTTTTTACGACAAAGCCTATAAAGGCTCGTGGAATGGTCTGACCATTATCTCTATCGCAATAGGTCAGGGTGAGGTTAATGCTACCCCCCTTCAGATAGCGAACTTAGGTGCAACGATAGCTAACCGTGGCTGGTTTATTACCCCTCATGTGGTAAAGAAGGTACAAGGCGAAAATCTTGACACACTTTATACTAAGAAACGTCATACGATGGCTTCGCGCGAATCCTATGATTATGTGGTGCAAGGCATGCGTGCCTCGGCAACAGGTGGTACGTGTCATGCACTGGCAAAGTATGACTTCCAAGCCTGTGGTAAGACGGGTACAGCCCAGAACCGTGGTCACGACCACTCGGTGTTCATGGGATTTGCGCCGATGGACAAGCCAAAGATAGCTGTTGCTGTATATGTAGAGAACGGTGGTTGGGGTGCCACGTATGGTGTGCCCATCGGTGGCTTGATAATGGAGCAGTATCTTCATGGTAAACTCTCGGAAGCCTCGAAACATCAGGCTGCCGAACTTCAAAATAGACATATAGCATATGGTACAACCAGCAGATAGACGACAAGGAAGTGTGTTGCGTAACATTGACTGGTGGACGATTCTGATTTATGTCGCCCTCCTCTCGTTTGGTTGGATTAGCGTCTGCGGAGCCAGCTATTCATACGGTGAGACCGATATCTTCAGCCTCGACACGCGTTCTGGTATGCAGATTATCTGGATTGCTACAAGTATTATGCTAGGTTTTGTCATTGTGATGCTTGACGACCGCTTCTACGATACCTTCTCATTTGTCATATATGGTTTGTTGTTGGCTTTGCTCTTTGCTACTATCTTCAATCCGCATTCCATCAAAGGCTCCAGATCGTGGCTTGTATTGGGTCCGCTGCGCCTGCAACCTGCAGAATTTGCTAAGTTCGCTACGGCACTGGCATTGTCGAAACTCATGTCGACATATGGCTACAACATCAACCAGTGGAAACACTTTGCCGCTACATTGGCTATCATTCTGCTACCCATGGCGTTTATCGTGCTGCAGCGTGAGACGGGTTCGGCATTGGTCTATCTGGCTTTCTTCCTGATGTTCTATCGCGAGGGCATGCCAGGCAGTATCTTATTTACGGGCGTAGCGATGGTGGTCTACTTTGTGGTGGGTATTCGTTATGCCGAAGTTTATATGGGCGATACACCCACGTCAGTGGGTAAGTTTTCGGTATTGTTACTGGTGCAACTGTTCTCCATTGGCATGGTTTGGGTGTATTGTAACAGCCGAAAGGCCCTGCAGTTGCTGTTCTACTGCGTAGTGATTACCTTGTTGTCGTTGTTCCTGCTATTCATTCCTATTGACATCGTCTATGTGCAGTGGGGCATGACAGCTGTCCTAATAGGCTATCTGTCGTGGGAAGGCTTGAGTTCGCGCCTGCGTCCCTATTTCTTTATCGCCCTGTTTGCCTTAGGTTCCGTCTGTTTCTTCTATGGAGCCGATTTCATTATGCAGAATGTGATGGAGCCCCACCAGCGTTCGCGTATTAATGTATTGTTGGGACTGGACGAAGACTTACGTGGTGCTGGCTATAATGTACACCAAAGTGAGATAGCCATCGGATCGGGTGGCCTGCAGGGCAAGGGTTTCCTGAATGGTACGCAAACCAAACTAAAGTTTGTTCCTGAGCAGGATACGGACTTCATCTTCTGTACTGTAGGTGAAGAAGAGGGCTTTGTGGGTTCAGCAGGTGTATTGCTGCTGTTCCTGGCCTTGATATTGCGATTGATTTATCTGTCAGAGCGACAGCCTTATCGCTTTGCGCGAGTTTATGGCTATTGCGTGCTCAGCATCTTCTTGTTCCACGTCTTTATCAATGTGGGTATGGTACTGGGTTTGACACCTGTTATCGGTATTCCGTTGCCGTTCTTCAGTTACGGTGGCTCATCATTGTGGGGCTTCACCTTCCTTCTTTTCATCTTTCTTCGTCTCGACGCCAGCCGTAACCTGTCTCGATAGTTGCACTCCTACATCCAAGATGCCTGGCAGTATTTCGCGTTTCATGCAGTGATGGATAGTTACGTGCAGCGATTCTCCTTCGTTAAGTTTGAGTGTAGTGAGTGGCATCAGGTATTGGTAGTGGTTGATGCCTTTGCCTTTGGCGTGCCCCCAATCGTCTACTAATTGGTATGCCAAGGTGTCCGTACGCGTTTCTTGGGAGGGTAGCACCGTTTGCTTCACTACCAGGCTTAGTCCCATAAATGGATACTCCCCATTGATGCGCAATCCCAATACCTCTTCAAAGTAGCCTCCCTTTTGTATGGATGGGATATCGAACGATAATGTGTCGTTTCGTTCCCAGCCTTTAATGGGCGTCGACTCATAGTGGCTATACACTACACGCTCTTGGCACGATGTTAACATCATGGCCATACCCACCAATATATATAATAAGGTACGTCTGCTCATGAGACTACAAGCTCTTAGCTGTTATCCTTGGGCTGTTGGCTTTCTTTGGCTCCTGCGGGCTTCTTTTTCTTCTTCTTTTTCTTCTTTGCACGGTCGAAACGAGCAATATTCTCCTGTGTGGCTAAGTCGATGGGGCCTTTGGGCTCCTTGGCTTTGCCATCTGCTACCAACGAAACGGGCTTCTCACCCTTACGGTTCATTTCGATTATATCCTTGGCACGCTGTGCGGTGATAGTTTCAAGATTGGCGGCAATGTTCTTATCAGTAGAGTAGGTGATAAGTCCTGCCAGAATATCGGCCTTGAAATAATAGTAGTCGGCATCTTGTGTCTGCAACTGTATATCCTTTGCAGGCAGCTTTCTGCTTGCCTCCACGTAGTTGTCCACTTCGTAGTTCAGACAGCACTTCAGCTTTGCACACATGCCCGCTAACTTCTGTGGGTTGAGTGAGATGTCTTGGAAGCGTGCTGACGATGTGCCTACTGACACGAAATTTTTCATCCATGTGGCACAGCACAACTCGCGTCCGCAGGGCCCCGTACCACCAATACGACCAGCCTCCTGACGGGCACCAATCTGCTTCATCTCGATGCGAACGTGAAAGGTTGCTGCCAAGTCCTTGATCAGTTGACGGAAATCCACGCGCTCGTCAGCGATATAGTAGAAGATGGCTTTGTTGCAGTCACCCTGATATTCTACATCGCCAATTTTCATGTCCAGTCCCAGTCCCTTGGCTATTTGGCGGCTCTCGATCATCGTAGCATGCTCGCGACTCTTGGCTTCACGATACTTTTCCATATCAGAATCACGTGCGATACGATACACGCGCTTGATGTCGTCGGCACTCTTCAGGTTGGCTTTCTTAATCTGCAACTTCACCAATCGTCCCGTCAGTGTCACTACACCGATGTCGTGGCCGGGATTAGCCTCGACAGCAACAATGTCGCCCTTCTTCAGATCTAGTTTGTTCACGTTGTGATAATAACCCTTGCGGGTGTGCTTAAATTGCACCTCCACCAAATCGGTATCATCTACATTGCCTGGCACGTCGGCCAGCCAGTCATAGGTGTTCAATTGTCGGTCCTGTCGTCCCACAGCCTCCTTGCAGAGTCCGCGGTCGCAGCCAGTCAAGATATCTAATTCTTTATCCATATATATTCTTCTATCTTTTATCTTCTTCTAACTACTTTATTTACTTCTGTATTAACAAAACAATCATTTTCAGTGCCATGTCGAAGAACACAATCTTGGCATTGGCATTCTGACCGATATCACGGATGGCGAGGTTAGCCAGATCGCTGATAGCCAAAATGTTGGCTTCGTTGATGAAACGGGCAAAGTTCTTGGCAAACTCCTCTTCACGTTGTGTCATATAGCACAGTTCCTCGTTCTGGAAATTATACATGAAGTTCTCACGTATCAATCGAAGGAAGTATTCCAAGAAACGCTTCTGTTTCTCACGTCCCATTGCACCCATCTGTTCTGACCATGCTTTCAGGTCCTTCACCTTACGCTGGTAGGCTAGTCGCATCAAAGACTGAAACATATCCAAGAATAACTCGTTCTCCGAGTCGGCACTCAGCATTTCCAGGGCTTTCAGCCAATTGCCATTAGCCATGCGACTGATGCGTTGTGCCATATCCTCAGTCAGTCCGCGTTTCTCCATGAGAGCTTGCTTTACGTCCCCGTCTGCAATCTTCTTCACGTCTATACGTTGTACACGACTGCGAATAGTCTCCAGTAATTTGTCGGGTTCCTGACACACCATGATGAACACGGTCTGCGAGGGTGGTTCCTCTAGTAGCTTCAGTATCTTGTTGGCACATTCAATGTTCATGCGCTCAGGCAACCAGATGAGGCTGACCTTATAACCACCCTGGCTCGACTTCAGACTCAGTTTGCGTACCAGTTCGTCGCTTTCACCAGCGGTAATGATGGCTTGCTGGTTTTCGCCCCCCATCTGCTCCAGCCATTCGTTCATGGTGAAGTAAGGACTGGCTATCATCAGTTCGTGCCATTCACGTGCAAAATCGTCCGATATGGGCTTGTGGTCACTTCCCATCGAAGGCAGTTTGATGGTGGGGTAGGTGAAATGAAGGTCGGGGTGCTCTAGATTCTTGAGCATCGGGCTCTCTACGTATTCCGGCGCATCTGCAAACATGCTGTTGACCTTCTCTGCCAATAGTACCTTCGCAAAGCCTACTGCCAGTGCCAGCTTGCCTGCCCCCTGTGGTCCGCACAGCATGATGGCATGGGGCAGACGGTCTTCGTTGACCATCTGCATCAGGCGCTCCTGCACCTCCCGTTGTCCTATCACCTGTTCAAACATTCTTCGCGTATGTGCACAATACGCGGACAAAATTACAAAAAAAATACGGTAATCACGAAGATTTACCGCATTTTTTAGTTTTTTATACCTTATTGTTTCCTATTTCTTTATTCTATATATACGGAATGACATGGCTGGAAGCTGGTCGCTGATGACGGTCTGCTTCTTGTCGGTCGAACAGACTACAGAGCCTTTTTGTGGGGTGATGAGTTTTGGCTGCGGAATGCTGTTTTCGTCATCCATGCCATTGTGGCTCAGGGTGATAGTCTGTGCCGTGGTGGCACCAGCCATTTCCTTTAGGTTTAGTGTAATAGATTGTGCTGTTTTCGACGTGTTGACCACCTTGACGATGACCTCATTGGTGTTGTTGTCAAATGCGGCAGAAGCAAAGAGACCGTTTTGTCCTTCCTGATTGGCCACAGGCACACCAATTGTCTTTTTACCTTGCTGTTTGGGCGTGGTCAACTGTAGTACGTGGGTACCCTTGTTGGTGGCATACATCTGCTGTACATAGTAGCTGACAGTCTTGAACATCTGTGTCTGGTCGTACCAAATCTGGTCAGGACGCCATTGCCAACCCTCAACATGGGCAAAGAGTGGGGCAGGAGTGGTCATGTGGACAATATCGGCATTTCGTTCAAAACCCGTCATGTGGGCAGCTTCAAGGATGGCCGCCTCGTAGTGGTTCCATTTCTTACCCTTGCCGTGACACGCATATTCACCTGCAAACACCTTCGGCCCCTTGCGGTCGTACGAGTCGTAGCGCAGTCCATGACTGAGGAACCACTTCTCGTCGCGATAGTAGTGTTCGTCATAAAGGTCAACTTTCAGTTCCTTCATGCGTGGCTGTAGCAGGTCGAAGTCCCATCCCTCGCTGTTAGGACCAGTGGTACCGATGAGTTTGAGATTAGGATACTTGGCACGCAATGCATCGCTGAATTTCTTCAGACGCTCCGTAAAGACAGGACCATAGCCGCCATGTTTTTCATCATAGTCCCACTGCTCGTTACCTACACCTAAGTATTTCAGGTTGAAAGGAGCAGGATGTCCCATGTCGGCACGTATCTTACCCCATTTGGTGTTAATATCGCCATTAGCAAACTCCACGAGGTCTAGCGCATCTTGGATGTATGGTCCAAGGTCATCAAGAGCAACATGTACACCGGGCTTCGTAGGATTCGGGTTCTGGAACTGGCATGAGAGACCGCATGAGATGACGGGAAGCGGTTCGGCACCGATGTCCTCAGACAACTGGAAGAATTCGAAGAACCCTAGTCCGTACGACTGATAATAGTCAGGGAAGTAGCGGTGGTCGAAGGTATGCTCCCAGCGATTCTGGTTCAGTGGACGGTTTTCGACGGGACCAATGCTGTTCTTCCATTGATAGCGAGTGTCGAGGTCGGTACCTTCTACGATACAGCCTCCAGGGAAGCGGAAGATGCCAGGATGCAGGTCCTCAAGGGCTTGAGCTAGATCACGTCGCATGCCATTCTCGCGTTTTTTGTAGGTGTTAATGGGGAAGAGTGAAATGTGTTCCAAAGCCACACTATTGCTTCCCTTAAGGAAAATGCGCAATTTTGCACGTTTCAAACTCATGGTAGGCTTCAACTCAACACTATATTTCTTCCATTCCTTTGAGTTGATGTCAATGGCTTGTTCGGCAAAGGCCTGACGTTCGCGCATCGTATTTTCATCTATAAGCTGGACACGGATGGTTCCATTGCCCTTGGGCGCTTTGGCCCATACGGAGAAACGATACGATTCGCCCTTCTGGACACCAATTCCGAAGAATCCTTCGTTGGTAAGACCTGTACGGCGATCCCTATGTCCTGGGTCGCTGAGTACTACGTAATGGGGGCAGCGCTCAAAAGGACCGTCGTCTTTGACATCGATACAACCAAAGGTTTGCCAACCCATCAAGTGTTGGGGAAATTCAAATGAGCGGTTTTTGACTAATTCGCCGTACAGTCCACCATCGGCAGCATAGTTGATGTCTTCGAAGAAGATGCCATACATGGTCGACTGAATAGGCGCTCCCAGTTTGCGCGTGTTTACATCAAGAACGTTTTGTGCTTGCACTGCCATCGAGGCTGCCATCAGTAGTGCACAGGTCAGGTGTTTCTTGTTCATAAATATATAGTAGTTAGTGATATAAATGCTTTCTTCCGACAAAATTAGTTAAAAAGTAGCAATAATGCAAGGAAATTCAAAAAAAAGTATTACTTTTGTCATTAATAATAAGAATTATAAATATAAATATAGGTATGAAACGAGTTTTAGTAGCAGAAGACAATGACAGCAATTGGATGCTGATGACCTATGTGTTGAAGAGGAATTATGAACCCGTGCGCGCATGCAATGGTGAGGAAGCGGTCAAGATGGCTCTTACGGGTGAATATGCTCTAGTTATCATGGATTTGAAGATGCCGGTGATGGATGGACTGGAGGCTACGCGTCAGATAAAGGCTAGCATGCCTAACTTGCCTATCATTGCTCTTACGGCCAATGCATTTGATAGCGATCGTCAAGCTGCATTCGAAGCTGGCTGCGACAACTTTATGTCGAAACCTGTCAGTGCTGATAGTTGTTTGAAGATGATAGCTGACTATATTGGTTGATAGCGGCTATCTACCATTTGAATTTACATGGAATCCAGAACCAGAAGGTAGCACCATGACCTTCTGTGCTTTCTATGCCGATTTTACCATGAGCAGCATCGATAACAGCCTTACAGATTGAGAGTCCTAATCCAGGACTCTGTTCCTGTACAAAGGTATGCTTATCACTCAATAGCTGGAAAATATTCTCTTTCAGGTCTTGTGGTATACCATTACCCGTGTCCTTTACTTCTATATAGAGACCATTGTCCTGCTTCCTATAGCTAATGGTAATGCTGCCTTGGGAGGTATGTTTGACAGCGTTGCTCAGTAGGTGCATGGTGATAAGACGCAGGTGATTTGGATCAGTGATGGCAATCAGTTCCTCCTGTTGAGCATTAACATGTAGTGTTACCCCCTCTTTCAGGTCGGGCATGACAAGGTTGCCATATTCTCTCATCAGTTGACCGACATTACACTCTACCATTTGGAAATCGACACCATTGCCCTCAATAGTTGACAATTGCAGTAACTCGTTGATGAAGTATAGCAACTGCTCGCCATTACCATGAATCTGCTCCAACATATCCTTTTGATCGCTAGCCGACAGAGTTCCTTCAGGCATAGAACGCATCATGTCGCTGAAGCCAATAATTGCATTGAGTGGCGTACGCAAGGCATGGCTTACATTAGCTAGAAAGACAGTCTTTAACTGTTCTGACTTTTGGGCACGTCTCATCTCTTGATGCAAGCGACGTGAGTGGAGTCGCTGTTGTAGATGTAGGGCGACAAGAGCTAGGAGAATTGCAGCCCCCAACGTCCACCATATCCAGTTGGGCATCTTAAAACTACCTAGTTTCGAAATGTAGTCACCATAGATCTCATCAATAACCCCTTCTCTTTCCATTTTTACTAATTCGCGGTCAATAGCACGAATCAGTTCGCGATTGATACTGACATAGCAATATTCGCGAGGTGTCAGCGTCAAGTCTTCGGCTGTGAGGTTCTTCAACCCCTGATGATGGATGTGGTATTTTGCTTGATAACGAAAACAGATAACGGCATCATATTGTCCTCCACTCAAATCTTTTAGGGCTTTAGGCAGGTCACGCACGACATGCAGTATAGCACCTGCTTTGGTCAGTGTGTCGCTAATGGGGCGACTGGACATATAAGCAATATTCTTGCCTTCCAAATGTCGCATATCGAACTGTTGGGGATCGTTGTTGCGGTAGACTACCTGATAATACAGGCGGAAGACGGCACGCGAGTAGTTGACGATATCCTTACGGTAGGGCGAGTAGACCATCATGCCCAGTTCTACACGTCCCTCGAGTATATCGTCTTTGATATTCTCCCATGTATTGGGACTATAATTGTATGGAATCCCCAAACGCTTCATGAGCTCTTGGGTAAACTCAACATCCAGACCTTGTGGCAGTCCGTTGTCATCAATATATTCCAATGGAGCATAGTCCAAATCCAAACCTATTTTCAGCGGTTCGAACTTGGTGTAGCCTAAGTTTTCTGCTTTTGCAAAGGTTGTCAGGCTGAGTAGTAGCAGGCAAAGGCTTAGTAGTTTAAACTTCATACGTGTATCTCATACGTGGGCAAAGATACGAATAAAGTTTTAAACTACCAAGCCTTTTTATAGAAAATTCTTCTATTACTTTAACTTCTTTAACTTCTCTAACCTCTCTACATATATCCCAACCAACGCAGGATGTCGTTTAGATTCGCCAAAACCATCAGGAGAATAAGTAGTCCAAAGCCTACGTATTCTGCCTTAATCATAAAGTTCTCAGAGGGTTTGCGGCGCGTAATCATCTCGTAGAGCAGGAAAAGGACGTGACCACCGTCCAATGCAGGGATAGGCAGAATGTTCATGAAAGCAAGGATAATGCTGAGGAAAGCGGTCATCTTCCAGAACATGTACCAATCCCACATGGGTGGGAATAGGCTGCCGATAGCTCCAAAGCCTCCAAGCGATTTGGCTCCTTCTGACGTGAAGACATATTTCATGTCGTCAACATACGAGGCCAGCACGCTCCAACCGTACTTGATACCTGCAGGGATGCTCTCAAGGAAGCTGTACTCCACTACTTTTGGTTGGTAGATACCAGCCAAACTCTTCACAACGAATCCTAGCTTCAGGTCAGGTGTGAGGACAACGGTAGTCGTGTCAGTCCGCGCGTCATTGCCAAACGCAATGACCACAGTGCGTGCCTTCAGACTGTCAGCCGAGGTCTTCGAAGTCAGCAGCATATCCTGACGACGCCCTAACTGATCAGTGAACTCGTTGTATGAATCAATGGCTGTGCCGTTGATTGCAAGAATCTTGTCGCCTTTCGTCAGACCCATCTTGGCGGCAGGTGTCTCTGGCAGTACGCTGTCGACCACAGCAGGTATTAATGGACGCACGAAAGCTGGGTCAGCCTTTATCATGTTCAGCATGTTAATCTCGCCAGGCAGCGAAATGCTCATGGGCTTGCCATCACGGATAATGTCGACACGGTGGGCCTCAGAGATGTCGCGATAGAGGTCAGCGCTGAACTCCTTGAACTCACGTTTCTCTGTACCTATAAGGATATCACCATCCTTGAAACCGTATGATTTAGCCTCCTGATTGAACTTCATACCCAATGTCATGTCTTTCACAGGGATATAGGAGTCGCCCCAATAGAATAGAATCATCGAATAGATGAAGAGAGCCAATAGGAAGTTGACCAGCACACCGCCAATCATGATCAGCAAACGTTGCCAGGTCGGCTTGGTGCGGAACTCCCAAGGTTGCTCGGGCTGTTTCATCTGCTCTGTGTCGAAGCTCTCATCAATCATACCAGCTATCTTGCAGTAGCCACCAAGGGGAATCCAGCCGATACCGTATTCTGTATCGCTCTTCTTGGGTTTGAACTTAAACAGACTGAATTTCCAGTCGAAGAAAATATAAAACTTCTCCACCCTTACTCCAAAGAGCTTGGCAAAGAAGAAGTGACCACCCTCGTGGAGAAACACCAATATCGTGAGGGCCAATACTAATTGTAATACTCTTATTAAAAATACTTCCATTATTATACTTTATTATTATCGATATTACGTTATAACGTTATTTCGAATCGATTATGACTTAAGCATCGCTTCTGCAATGCGACGTGCTTCGGCATCCGTCTGGATATACACGTCGTAGTCGGGGTTCTTGCGGAATGTGCAGCGCTGCATGGTTTCGGCAATGATGTCGCTCATCTGTAAGAAACGACAACGGTCCTCCAGAAAACCGCGATTCACAATCTCGTTGGCAGCATTGACAATACACGGCATGTTGCCACCTTTCTCAATAGCTTCGAAGGCCAGTGCCAGACAGCGGAACTTTTTCAGGTCGGGCTCAAAGAATTCTAGCTTTTGGGCAAAGAAGTCCAGACGGTCGCCACTCAGCGGTAGGCGTTGGGGGAACGAGAACGCATACTGGATGGGCAGTCGCATATCAGGCACGCCTAGCTGTGCCTTCACGGCACCGTCGTGGAACTGAACGGCACTATGCACGATGCTCTGCGGATGTACCAATACCTGTATCTGACGGGCATCAACACCAAAAAGCCACTTGGCTTCAATCACCTCGAATCCTTTGTTCATCATCGATGCCGAGTCGATAGTAATCTTGGCCCCCATATCCCATGTTGGGTGGCGTAGGGCATCGGCCTTGGTGACGGTTTCCAACTGTTCCATCGTAAAATTGCGGAACGGACCGCCAGAGGCTGTCAGCAGAATCTTTTCTATGGGGTTATCGTCTTCACCTACCAAACTCTGGAAGATGGCTGAGTGCTCGCTGTCGACGGGTAGGATGGGGGTGTGATACTGTTGGGCCAGTTGCAGAATCAGTTCACCAGCCACCACCAGTGTCTCCTTGTTGGCCAGTGCAATAGCTTTGCGGGCCTTGATGGCGTGGATGGTTGGCGACAGTCCGGCAAAGCCCACCATAGCAGTCAATACCATGTCGATGGGGTCGGCCTCGACGATTTCGTCAAGCGCTTGCTTGCCAGCATATATCTTCACATCTGGTAGGTCGCTCATCAGCTGTTTTAACTCGTCGTAACGTTGCTCGTTGGCGATGACCACAGCAGCAGGCTTGAATTTGTGAGCCTGTTCGGCCAGCAATTCTACTTTATTATTGGCGGTAAGGCAATATACCTCGTAAAGGTCGGCGTGTTCGGCGATGACCTCGAGGGCTTGGGTGCCTATAGACCCCGTTGAGCCTAGGATGGCTATTTGTTTCTTTTTCATATATCAAGTAATCCTTCGGGGATATTCATTGTTATGGTCCTTTGTTCTGCGTCAATGTCTTCGATGAGGTCGTCATTGGCAGGAATCAGCATGCCGTTCTCCATTTCAAAAAGGATATTTACTGTGCTGTCGTCAATGTCAGCAATGGTTCCAATGGCTTTCCTGTTGGACGCATCCACGATTTCAAAGCCTACCAATGATGCCAGCGAAGGCACGTCCTCTGCCTCTTCAGCCAAAGCTCGTGGGAAGTACACGTCACAGCCTGTCAGTTCCTGAGCACGTTGTTGTGTGTCAATATCGCAGAACTTCACTAGGCAGACCGAGTCGTTACGGAACCTGTATTCCTCCATGAAGAATGGTACTAAGATGCCGTCGATGTCGAGCACCAGATAGTCGGCGTCCACGCGGTCGAAGATGTCGTCATCGAACTGAAACGACACCTCACCTTTCACACCGTGCGACTTACCCAGTCGGCCTATCTTGTATACTTCTTCTGCTCTTATCATTATTTCTAGTTATACTAGTTTTACTAGTTCCGGTTATATTCTCTCAATCTTGGCCCCCAGCGCATTGAGTCTGTTCTCAATATTCTCGTAACCACGGTCAATCTGTTCGATGTTGCTGATGAGGCTGGTGCCATTGGCGCTCATGGCGGCTATCAGCAGGGCGATACCTGCACGAATATCAGGACTTGACATCCTACTGCCGTGTAATAGACGCTGACGGTCGTGTCCTACGACAACGGCACGATGTGGGTCACAAAGGATAATCTGTGCACCCATATCAATGAGTCGGTCAACGAAGAACAGTCGACTCTCAAACATCTTCTGGTGGAACAGCACTGAACCACGTGCCTGTGTGGCTACTACGATGAGCACACTGAGCAAGTCAGGTGTCAGTCCAGGCCAAGGTGCATCTGCCAGCGTCATGATGGTGCCGTCAATGAATGAGTCGACAACATAGTGCTTCTGTCGTGGGATGAAGAGGTCGTCGCCGTCTGCCTCTACCTTGACACCCAGTCGACGGAAGGCGTCAGGGATGATGCCAAGATCCTTCAGTGAACAGTCTTTGATACGTATACCATCGCCACACATCGCTGCCATACCGATGAACGAACCCACCTCAATCATATCGGGTAAAAGCTTGTGCTCAGCACCTTTTAGTTCCTTGACGCCCTCGATGGTTATCAAGTTCGATCCGATGCCACTAATCTTGGCACCCATTTGGCACAGCATGTGACACAATTGTTGTACGTAGGGTTCGCAGGCAGCATTATAGATCGTTGTCGTGCCCTCGGCCATCGTGGCAGCCATGATGATGTTGGCCGTACCCGTTACGGATGCTTCGTCCAGCAGCATGTAGGTGCCTTTGAGTCCGTTAGCTTTCGGCTTTTGGCTTTTGGCAAATATCTCATAGACGTTACGATTCTCCAGTTGACGGAACTTAGCACCCAACTTTTGGAAGCCCAGAAAGTGTGTGTCCAAACGGCGGCGTCCAATCTTGTCGCCACCTGGTTTGGCTATCACAGCCTTACCCATGCGAGCCAGCAGTGGACCAATCATCATAACCGAGCCGCGTAGCTGGGCACACTTCTCCACGAACTCGTCGCTCTGCAGAAAGGCCATGTTCAGGGTGTCAGCTTGAAAAGTGAATCCGCGTCCATCCCTTTGGGAGGGGGTGGATTTTACCTTCACGCCAATGTCCTTCAACAGCTGTATCAAGTTATTGACGTCGCGGATGTTAGGAATATTGTGAATGGTCACTGCCTCGCTGGTCAGCAGCGTAGCACAAATCACCTGCAGGGCCTCGTTCTTGGCACCCTGAGGACGAATTTCACCACTGAGCAGGTGGCCACCTTCTATTCTGAATGATGCCATAACTTCTCTACTTCTTCTTTTTCTTCTTGCCGTTGCCGCTATCCGGAACGATAGGTGTTATGTGGTCCAGACGGAATGTCGACGGGTCCACCTGTATCTTTCCGTCAGTAAAACGTGCCAAGTCGTCAGCAATGCGCTCATCGTCCATCGAGCCGTGTCCCCACGTCATCAGGTCGCGCTTCATCTGGTTGGCTGTCATGCGCACCAACTCGTCACGCTCTGGACCTTCGGGCATGGTCTTTAGCTTCTCGAACACTTCGCCAACCAGTCGCCCGTAGTGACGAATGCGGCTGATGTTCTCGTTTGTGGGGTGTGCCATCGGCTGAGGCTTGGAACTGATCTTTTCGGCATTGCTCACGTCAAAGGGCCAGTCAATGTCCAGCTCGTTACGCCCCATTAAGTAGAGATGGCTCCACAGTGTCTGCATGTAGTCTTCCGACTGGCGAATCTGCGGATTCTTCATCTCCATCTGTCTGATGATAGCGTTCGCACAGCGCATACGCTCTTCCTTGGTGGGCAGGCCAATGGCCACATCCACCATCTTTTGTATCTCACGACCGTATTCCGACAGCACTAGTTTCTCGCGCTGGGTGTTGTAGTCTAATCCTTTTATATCCATAAATTATTTATTGTCTCACTATTCACTTTTTACTAGCGTAGCTCTTTTTATAGCAATGGTTTTGCCTTGATGGCTACGAAATCCTTCAGATAGAATGGTACGAAGTAAGCCACATCTTCAAACTGTTCGTTCAGGAAGCGCTTCTCAGCCAGTGGCATCATCCATTTTGCTACAGGCTCAATACCTTCTATTAGGTGTGCATTGGGGTGGTTGATGGTATCCATACATTTCTGGGCACCGTTGCCGAAGAAATAGACAGGACGTTCATCCAGCCATTCTTTGTATGTCTCTGCAGTCACCACGTCAGCTTTTACCTCCCTTACTGTCTTCAGACCACGGTCGTAGAGAGCAGAGTACACCTCCATGCGTCGTGCGTCCATCATCGGACACAGCAGGGCATTCTCTTCCTTCACCGTTTCTCTCAGCAGCACGGGTACGCACATCAGTTCCAAAGTAGGTACCGCAATCAGTTTCAGGTCGCGACCGTAACAGATGCCTTTGGCCATCGATACGCCAATGCGCAGTCCCGTATACGAACCTGGACCGCAACTCACAGCAACAGCATCGAACGGTATGGCGTGGTTGTCGGTAAACGACAGCGCCTCGTCCACCATCGTTCCCAGATGCTCGGCTCCTGCACCACGTTCGCCCTCAGCCTTTTGTTCAAAGATGCACTGTCCGTCCTCGCTAACAGCTACTGAACAGACATTTGCACTCGTCTCTATATGTAGTATACAAGCCATTTTTCTATATACCTTATCGTTTTTAGGGTACAAAGGTAAGCATTTTATGATAATTATCCAAATAAGAATAATCCTATTTTTGATAATTTATTCTTTTCATGGATTCGATGAAATAACTTCCACCTTCCTCCGCTCCTAGCTCGCGGCCCGTCCGCTCCGTGCGGAAGGCCCTTCCGCGCCGTGCTCGTGGCCTGCGAGCGCCGTGCTTCTCGCAATACCCCTTATGCAACTCTGTCGCTGCATCAGAGCGTTACAATCATTTTGCCACCGATGTACCTTCAATAATCGGTAAGGTAAGCACGAAGCGGGCACCATTGTGATAGCTGGTGTCAAGGGTGATGTCGCCACCCAAACGGCGGACAATGCTACGACTCAGGGAGAGACCAATGCCTACACCCGTCTGGAATTCATCGAGTTGTACGAATTCCTCGAAGATGGTATCGGCTTTTTCCTGGGGTACGCCACACCCTGTGTCTTCAATGATGACTTCCAGCGTGTTGCCCTGCTGACTACAGCGCATGGTGATGCTGCCTCCTTCGGGCGTGAACTTCATGGCATTGTCGAGCAGGTGGTCAATGGCATGAACGGCGTAATGCTCTGAGGTGAGGATAGTGAAGTCGTCAGTGAGGGTGGTGTCGAAGTGGAATTGATGTCGCTTATCGTCGGCTACGCCACTGCTTGCAATGGCCATCTGGCACATGAGGTTAGCGCTGATGGTGTCAGTGCGTTCGATATGACTGCGACTATGGCTGTCTGACAGTTCCAACAATCGGTTGATGAGCTTAGTGATACGGTTGGTATTCTCCTGAATGCCGTTGCTCAGTTCCTGACGGTCCTTATCGGGCAGACGGTCGCCTCGTTCGCTCATAATCTGCGAGAAACCCGAGAGAATGTTCAGTGGGGTGCGTATCTCGTGCGAGATATTCTTAATGAAGTCGGACTTCATGCGAAGGGCTTCTTGCGCTTGGTCGCGCGCCTCAGCGAGTTCCTCGTTCTTGCGGCGCAGACGACGATTCATCCATAGCCCATATCCTAAGAGTATAGCCAGCGCAACCGCAACGATGGCGATAGTGATACTGATGATGCGACCTTGTTGCAGACGATGCTCCATGTCAAGTTCGCTGACGTGGAACAGGGTGTTTAGCTCGTTGATTTGTGTGCGTGCATCCTTCTTGTAGATGGAGTCAGACAAATGGTAAGTCTGACGGTACATCTCGGCAGCTTCATTGTAACGCCCCAGACCTTTCATGATTTCTGCTCGTTGCTGATAAATAAGCAACTTTGAAGACATATCATCGACATGCTGGCTCTCCTCTAGTCGGCGGGTGTTGTACTCATAGGCCCGTTGATAGTCTTTGGCCTGCAGATAGTATTGCGCGCGATAGTAAAGTACACTCAGACTAATGAATACGCGTCCTAGGTCCTGACGCTTCTCGGCTTCATCAATGTCGGCTTTGGCTTCGGCTAGCATATTCATGCCTAAGTGCTGCTGGGCACAGGCCAGATAATAGTAGGCATACCACACGTCGCTATTGTTCTTGCCTGCCTTCTTTTTAAGTTCTTCCTGTGCCAGATTGTCGAGAAAAGCTCTCCACTCCTCCGTGACGTCTCGCATACTTTCCCATCGTTTCTGGTCGTTGAGAGCATCGCAGTAGTACGAATAAATATCGTTAAGTGTAGAGGGTTCCACATTGCTCTCGCTGATGAGTTGGAGACTCTGCTGATAGCAGTTAATGGACTCGTCGAGATAGCCCATGTTAAGGTATGCATTGCCCATAGCATAGTTGGCCAGTGCCAGTCCATAGCGGTCGTTGCGTTGGGTAGCGTCAGCATGCATCTGCTTGACTTCTTGAAGGGCAGTATTCACCTTGCCCATAAATGTATAGGTGTTCACCAGATGCATCCATGTTTCGTAATAGTGTTCCCAGCATTGGTTCTCTTTGTGGAATGCCAAGTCGAGAGGTACCTGTTGGATGAGGGAGTCGTTCAGGTCGTTATTGTAGAGCTCGCACAGATGATCAATGCGACGCCTACTTTCCACGTTTTGAGCGTCGTCGGCACTGATGGTAATGGTCATCAGCAGGCTTGTGATGATTAGCAGTAATTTTTTCATTCTGACTGCAAAGATACACAAAAAAAGTGAAAAGTGAAAAGTGAAAAATGAAAAATTTGCTTCCACCATCTGAAATTTAATATTTAATGCTTAATGTTTAATGTTTTTTTCGTACCTTTGTGCCCAAATATAAAAATATTGATGATATTATGATACAATCGATGACGGGCTACGGTAAGACTGTCGTGGCCTACAAAGGTAAGAAAATCAATGTAGAAATCAAGTCTCTGAATTCGAAGCAACTTGATCTGACCACTCGTATTGCACCGCTTTATCGCGAGAAGGAGATGGAGATACGACAACTGATAGCCGAACAATTGCAACGCGGAAAGGTGGAGTTTGCCATCTGGATAGAGAAAGATGCCTCTACGGAAGCTGCGCCCGTGAATACGGCTTTGATGGACAGCTACTATCGACAGTTGAAGGGCTTTGCAGAAGAGCACGATATGACAGGCATTGACTGGATGCAGACACTGACGCGTATGCCTGACGTGCTGACGAAGACAGAGGTAGAGGTATTGGATAATGAGGAATGGCAAGCTGCTCGTCAAGGTGTCTGTGAAGCCGTGCAGGCCTTAGTGGACTTCCGTAAGCAGGAGGGAGCTGCGCTCGAGAAGAAATTTGCCGAGAAGATTGATAATATCGAAAGTCTGCTGGCAGAGATTGAACCGTTTGAGAAGAGTCGTGTGGAGAAGATTCGTCTGCGCATTGTTGACGGACTGCAGCAGATTCCTGGTGTGGACTATGACAAGAACCGCTTGGAACAGGAACTGATTTATTATATCGAAAAATTGGACATCAGCGAGGAGAAACAACGACTGACCAACCACCTGAAATATTTCCGCGAGACGATGGCCGATGCTGCCGGACAAGGAAAGAAATTGGGTTTCATTGCTCAAGAAATGGGCCGCGAAATCAATACCACGGGCTCGAAGTCGAACCAGGCCGAGATGCAGAACATTGTGGTGAAGATGAAGGACGAACTGGAACAGATAAAAGAACAAGTCTTAAACGCATTATAAATCAGCAGCAGACAACAGCGAACTTTTGACTGTCCGTATTAGTCCGCTGTTGTCCGCTGCAAAAAATATCATTATGAAAGGAAAAATGTTAATCGTTTCTGCTCCCAGTGGCAGTGGTAAAAGCACTATTGTACAATGGTTGATGCAGGAGCACCCTGAGTTGAAGCTTTATTTCTCTATCAGCTGTACCAGTCGTGCTCCTCGTGGAACGGAGCAGAATGGGGTGGAGTACTTCTTTTTGTCGCCAGAAGAGTTTCGCAACAAAATTGCGAAAAACGAATTCTTGGAATATGAGGAGGTGTACGAGAACCGCTTCTACGGTACACTGAAACAGCAAGTGGAGAACCAGCGTGAGGCAGGACAGAACGTGGTGTTCGACGTTGATGTGAAAGGTGGCGTGAATATCAAAAAGTATTATGGCGACGAAGCCTTGAGTTTGTTTATTCAACCTCCTTCTGTAGAGGAGTTGCGTAAGCGCTTGGTTGGTCGCGCCACTGATACAGCAGAAGCTATCGAAGAGCGTTTGGCAAAGGCCGAGTACGAGATGACCTTCGCTTCTCAGTTTGACCATATTATCGTGAATGATGATTTGGAGATAGCCAAGCAGGAGACATTGAAAATTGTGAAAGCTTTCTTGGGATGAAGCGCATTGGCATCTTTGGTGGCAGTTTCAACCCTATACACGTAGGACACATTGCTTTAGCTCAGGCCGTGCTGAGACAATGTGCGTTAGAAGAGGTATGGTTGATGGTGTCGCCTCAGAATCCCTTGAAACGGAATGATGCCGATTTGTTGGACGATGGACTGCGTTTCGAGATGGCACAACGGGCGCTGGAGGATGTGGATGGTGTTAGAGCCTGTGATTATGAGTTCCATCTGCCCAAGCCCTCATATACGTGGAATACGCTGCAAAATTTGAGCAAGGATTATCCTGACTATACCTTTATATTATTAATAGGTGGCGACAACTGGGCACACTTTCAGCGTTGGCGCCACTGGCAGGACATTCTGTGGCATCATGACATTATCGTCTATCCCCGTGGTGAATATCCTGGTACGATTAACGTTCCCCTGTTGCCAGTGTCGAGCACGGAAATCAGGGAACGTGTCAGAAAAGGGGAAAGTATCGAAGGTCTGATACCAGCAAAGATAGAGTCGCTGGTACGGAAGTATTATGGTTAGCTGAACTTCTCCTGTCCCGTTAGGATGCGCAGGCGACGTGCTATTGACTTAGTGATGAAGCGTACATTGCCATAGCGCAGGTTCAGCCAAAGCTCTTCTAACGAACGTCCAACCTTTACCCACGGGTAGCCCCAGCCGTTAGTCTTGTACATGCGCTTCCAATAGCCCACTTCCTCAATGACAAACCTCGGATGGCGTAACGGGAAGTCCAGGTCGTAACGCTTCATCGTGAAGAGCTGCTTCAGGCGGCGCGGCATGGTCTTGAACTCAGAATAGTGCGATGAGTCAGCTGACGCGCCAACATTATTAATCATATTCTTTGACGGCATGATGGCCATGCCGCTGTTGAAGAGCATCGTGGCCCAGAATACACTTTCGAACTGCGGATCGCCACTGTCACGATGGTCTTTGCACATCTTGATAAAACTCTTGCGATAGCCGCGCTGGCGAATGAGAGCATCCAGCTGTTGCATGCTGAAAGCATCGTCGAGGAAAGTGTATTCCCTGTCCCACTGTTGTACGACCCTGCGCCACGAAGCCCATCCCCAGATGCTGAAGGCTGACGTGAAGAAGTAGTCGTATGGCATATTGGGGGTTACTTCGTCGACGTTAAAGCCCGAGACCATCGTGATGCGCTCGTCGTTCTCGTAACGGTCAAGCATCTCCTTGCAGAAAGGAAAGAACGATTGCGACGGCACAACGTCGTCTTCGAGCACCATACACTTTTCGGCCAGCGAGAATGCCCACTGGTGGCTAGTGTATCCTGCCACCATACACCCCAGGTTCTGTTCCTGATAGTTGCGATGCACCTCACACTCCCAGTCTATCTGGTCGTCACTCACGATTTTTCGGCAAGCCTCAATGCCTGCCATGTCGCGCTCGCCTCGTGGCCCGTCCTGAAAGAGGAATAGTCGTGATGGACGAGCCTTCCTGACTTCGTCAAACACTTTCTGGAACGTGTCGCTACGGGTAAAGAACAGCATCAGTACAGCAATGTCAGTTTTATAGGGGTGTTTTGTCATAATCCTTTTTGCTTGATGTTAATAAATGTACGATATAGTTTGATAACGGGACGAGCCAGCACGGGCGGCAATGCAAAGACCAGACGGTCGTAGAGCGGAATGGCCGATGACGGCTTGCCGATGGCAGACTTGTAATAAGCCTTCCTGACCGTGTACACACCATCATATATGAACCGTTCGTACTCCTTCAGTTTATGTAATGTCAACGCATCGGCGTAGTCTGTTGCGTGCTGTCCTAATGTCTGTAATAGCAATTGGTCGTAGAGCTGCTCGCGTTCCAACGTATGACGTCGCGAGTTGGGTACGCCCAATGTGTAACAATAGACAGGCTGCGGAATAAAGAATACTTTTGGCTGCTTCATCAGGACCTTGACCTGCATCAGTTTGTCTTCGCCCTCAATAATCTCACGAGGAATATCGAGCACGTCTGTTAACAGTTCACGACGAAAAATGATGCTCCATAGAACTGGGAATCGGTTTTTCGATGTGATAATTGTCTTGATGAGTGGCTCAACGGGCGTAAATCCTTGATATACAACGGGTGATGGAACGCCCTCATGGGTAGTAAACGTGGCTATCACCTCGTCGGCCTGCGACTGTTCTATGGCTTGATACATTGTCGTCAAGGCTCCGGAAAGCAGTTTGTCGTCGGCATCGACAAACATCACGTACTCGCCTTGAGCCTCTTCCACACCTCTTCTGCGGGCGGCTGTCACACCGCCATTATCTTTATGGATGACTCGGATGCGCAGGTCCTTAGCAGCCCACTGGTCGCAGATGTCGCCAGAGTTGTCAGTGCTGCCGTCGCAGACACAGATGACCTCGAAACTGTCGAGGTCCTGTTGCAACAGACATTCCAGGCATCCGTCAATGTAGTCAGCCTTGTTGTAGACGGGTATGACAACAGATATTTTCATATATTATGCTTTCTTCTTCCGTATGAATTGCAGACACTCTTTGAGAATAGCTACGTTCAGAAGTCGCATGACCATAAAGTAGAGTGCAGCAGCCACAATAATACGCGTCAGTAAGAGCAGCCAAAGAGAGGTAATGGACAGCGTGGCGTAGTGGGTTGCCAGCATCACGACAGCTGCTATCAGCGCAAAGGGCATTGTGTCTTTCAGCACGTCGAGCGCAGGCAGGGGGTGTATGCGCTGCAGCGCATAATGCCAACAGGCAGTGAACAGCACGTTAAGCGCTGAGAATGCAGCCACCATAGCTGTGATGCCCAGTGAAGCCAGGCTGAGGGTCAGCACTATCTGCAATACAATTTGCAAAGCCACCAGTCGCAGATAGCTGTCAGAACGTCCGCGGCTGATGATGAGATTCTGATAGAGGGTCTGCAAGGGAATAAAGGCTCCACCAATGCATAACAGCTGTAGTAGGATGACAGACGGCTCCCATTTCGTGCCAATGGTGACGATGATGAATTCATGGGCCACCAAGGCCAGTCCGAACATCAGAGGGAAACAGATTAACGACGTGAAACGCAGCATCTTTCTAAATACCCGCTCCTGACGCCCTTCTTCGTTGTCGGCATTGGTAAGCACGGGCTGTGCCACCTGCGCCATCGTGTTCGAGATAAACGAATGGCCCATGGTATTCCATTTGTTAGCCTGGCTGAACTGTCCAACCGTATTGATAGGCAGCAGCTTTCCGAAGATGAAGGTCTGCACGTTTTGGCTGACGACAGTGAGGATGTTTGTCAGCAGCAATTTTGACGAGAATCCGAACATTTGCTTGATGGGAGTGAAGTCGACAGGCAATTTAGGCATCCATCGGGTGAAACCGTATTTGATGAGGGTACTTGAACCTATAAAGATGATTTGCTGCCACACCAAACTCCAGTAGCCATAGTCATGAAAGGCAAGCCACATACCTGTCGAGCCCGACAGCAGCAGAGACACGATGGCTGCGATGGCCAATTCACGGTTGCGCAGTTCAATCCATAGTTTTGCGTTGGGTACAATGCCCAATGCAGAAAGGGGAATGGCCAGAAAAGCCAGTCGTGACACATCTGTCAATAAGGGCTGTTTGAAGAAGTAGGCAATGAGTGGCGCACAGAGGAACAGAATGGCATACATCGAGAAACCAGCCAGGATGTTGAACCAGCAGACTGCATTGTAATCACGGAAGGTGGGCGGTTTCAGATTGGCCAAGGCCTGTGAGAAACCTGCACTCTGCAGACAGCCGGCCAGCGTTGTGAAGATGGTGATCAGAGCCACAATGCCGTAGTCGGCCTCTGACAGATTTCGTGCCAGGACAATGCCGAATATGAGATTCAGCACTTGGGTTGTACCATTGTTAATGGCCCCCCAAGCAATATTTTTTGCCGTCTTTTCCTTCAGGTTTTCCATTCTAAAGTGCAAAAGTAAACAAATAATTTTGAAGTTCCAAATTTATTCACTAAATTTGCACCCGTGACTGAAATAGAAAAAGTAAAAAAGCCCCGTTTGGAGTGGCTTGATGCCCTGCGTGGGTTCACCATGATACTGGTTGTGGCCTATCATGTAGCTGAAATGGGCTTCGGTGAGTCGTGGCGTCATTCGTCGTCGATGCCCTTCCTTGTGTTGTTCCGCATGCCGTTGTTCTTCTTTGTCAGCGGATTCCTGGCCTATAAGGCTTCACAAGTATGGAATATGCGTAACTTCGGCTCCTTGATTTGGAAAAAGCTGAAGGTGCAGACCATCCCAACCATTGTGTTCTTCTGTCTGGCAATGGCCATCTTGAACAAACACGTGTTGCCTGCGATGGAGACCAGCTTTCATTCGCCCTACAAGGGTGGCTACTGGTTCACCATCGTCTTGCTCTACATGTTTATCGTCTATTATGTGTTTTCCTACTTGGAAAGCAAGTTGCCTTGGAAGTCATGGATTCCCATTACCCTCTTGTTTTTTGTGTCGCTGGCATTCTATGATTCGTGCTACCAACCCAAGTATTTCTCGTGGGCATTGGGATACAAGGGACCCAAGACAGCTACCTATTATTTCATGATGGACAGCAGTATAGGGCAGTTGCTGCTCTACTTCCCCTTCTTCCTCTATGGCAATATTGTACATCGCTACTGGGATAAGTGGCAGCGCCTGATGGACTCGAAGTGGTTCTTCCCTATGGTTGTGGTCATTGTCGTTTTTGCTACGGTCGACGCCCTGAAGTGGCACACCATGCGTATGGCTTGGGCTATCGTGCCGCTGACGGTGGCAAAGTTTGGACTACTGACCATTACCTTTATGTATTTCCGCAACTACAAGCAGTATTTCACCAAACTTTCCCCCATCGGCGTGTCTCTGCAGTATATCGGACGGCGTACGCTGGACATCTATCTGCTGCACTTTATCTTCATTCCCGATTTGCCAGGTTTGGGCTCCTTCTTCAATGCCCATTCGCATAATTTTGTCATTGACATCACGTTGTCAATTATCGTAGGACTGATTATCATCGGTTTCTGTATTATCACGTCAAACATTCTCCGCATCAGCCCGTTCTTTAAGAAATGGCTGTTTGGCAGGTCGTAGATTATGAAGAAGATTGAAGACATACAGGAGTTGCGTAGTATTCAGATGGGCATACTCGATGAGGTGCATCGTTTCTGCGAAGAGCATGGGCTGAGGTATTTCCTTTCTAGCGGTACCCTGATAGGTGCCGTGCGCCATCAGGGCTATATTCCTTGGGACGACGACATCGACATCTATATGCCGCGCGAGGACTATGAGAAATTTCTTGCGTCTTATCGTGATGACAAAGGTGTGTATCGTGCCATCAATCCGCAGACAGAGGCTCATTATTACTATACTTTTGCCAAGGTGGTTGATAAACGTACCCGTATGGTAGAAAAAGAGACTGAAGGCTATGAGATAGGCGTATATATGGATATTTTCCCTGTAGACTATGTAACGGACGATGTACAAGAGCGTGAGCGTATATTTCGTCAGAAAAAGCTACTTTACAAGATTCGCCGCTGCAAAATTTCACAGAGTAACCCTTTGCAATCGCGCTTGGCCTATTGGATTTATAAATTCTGGCCTATGAGCGTGCGTCAGATAGAGCACAAAATACGTCAGCTGATCGTGTTGGCAGAACCAACGCATATGGTGTGCAACATGACAGAAGCAGGCCCAAAAATTAATGGATGTTTCCCTGCCGAGGATATCGCATCCAGTGTAGATATCCTATTTGAAGGTAAAACCTACAAAACCATGATAGGTTATAAGGACTACTTAAAGTGCACTTATGGCGACTACATGACATTGCCGCCCATAGAGCAGCGCGTCACTCATCATTTTGAGGCTTACTGGTTGTAATGGTTCAGCAATTTTGTCCCCCAATCATAAATCATGTCTATGGTAGGAGAAGGTACGCCTTTCTCATGCGCTAGTCGATGGACAATAGCCAATCCATAGGGAAAGTCCTCTGTAAAATAGCGACTTTGAAAATTGGGAACATAACCGCCTTCTACTTTTATCATAGGCGACAGAATGCCTTTAAAAGCTTCAATACTGCGAAGTTTTTGGGCTAACGATGCTGCATCAGTGCTCTCATAATAGTCGAGCACAGTCGCAATGCTACCTTTGCGTACTGGTAATGTGTCTAACAGAGCCTGTAGTTCGTTGTCCATATTGATATAGAGTTCTGCGGCCTCATCGGTCCATTCCTCATAGAACAAGGGGATGCGGTCGTAGACGATGCCTTCATGCCAGTCTTTCCAAAGGGAATAAAGGCGCGAGGGATGCAGCAACGGGTTGCTATTGCTAAGGCTCACCTCGTAGTGACTGCTCAACAGATGGATTGGTGTGCGCAGTATATCACTCAGGGTGTCGCACAATATTTCAGGATGGGTACTGCGCTCGATGGCCAGTTCAAGGCTCTCTTTATAGCCCATAAGGCGGGCACGATGACCATATTCAATGACGCGCGAGATGAAAGGCACACGTTGAAAACCAAAGAGTGTCTGTGAGGCAGGAAGAATCTCCATAGCCTGAAAGAAGAAGCCAGTACTGCTGACCACCGTACCAACGGCGGCGTCAGGACGTAGGTAATCTTTTATTTGCAGAAGGGTATCGCGAATGGCATAGCCAGGCAGACATAGTAGGATGATATCCGCATTGGAAATAGCTTGCTTGGCATCACCAACCACGCCGTTTAATCGGCCTTCGTATGTAGTATCAGGGGCTTCGATAAGCAAATCTTGATTCCATTGTTCTGGATGTCGTGTCAAAAGGCATACTTCATGCTTATTTTGTGCGGCTACAAAACCTGCCACCACATGACCTAAATTCCCTCCTCCGCAAATGCAAATCTTCATTTCGCCAGTTCTTTTAATCCTTCAACGAGTCGGGTGTTGTCCTCGTGGTCACGCACGGCAATACGCATATACTGCTTCTTCGGGGCGAGACCAGGCTTCAGACTGCAGTCGCGTGTCAGGATGTTGTGCTGCTTGAGCATGTAGATGACTATCTCGCTGGCTTTGTAAGGGGGCAATACCTCACAAAGGAAATAATTGGCCTGCGAGGGCATTACGTGGAAGAAGGGTATCTGCTGCAGCTGCTTGTAGAAGTCGGTACGCTCAGCCACAAACTTGGCGCAGGCACGCTCATAGTCTTTTTCATGCTTGTTGTATATCTGCATGAAGAACTCGGCAAACGAGTTGAGGTTCCAGATAGATACCTCTTTTTTTATACGCGCGATAAGGTCCTTGTCGGCAGAGCAGAGGATGCCCAGGCGCAGACCTGGCACACCATAGCTCTTGGATATACTCTTCATCACAGCCATGTGGGGATAGGTTTCAAGTATCTCGTCGCTCAGCAGACTATTGTTGGAGTAGTCCTCGCTGAAGTCCACAAAGCTCTCATCGACAATCAAACGAATCTGGCGTTCCTCGCACCATTGTGCCAGACGCAGGATGTCTTTCTTGGGAATGAAGTTGCCTGAAGGGTTATCAGGGTTTATGACCATTAACTGCAGGATGTCTTTATCACCAAAGAATGTCATCAGGTCATCGGCCGTATAGCGATAGTCGGCATCCTGAGACACAAAAGTCACCTGACTGTCCTTATCATAGCGATTGGGGTATTCCTCGAAGGTTGGACGGATGAAACCGGTCTTGCCATTATTCTCTTCCATCAGCACCTTGATGAGTTCTGCGGCACCGTTGCCTGGCACAATATACGGTTCGCTCACACCAAAGCTCTTGCTAGCAATGAGGGTGTTTACTTTCATACCCGATGGGTATTCCGTGAGCAGGGTGTCAAAGTTGGCGCGTAGCTCGTTCTTCATGCGCTTGCTGGGGAAATAGGGGTTCACCAGATAACAGAAGTCGAGCATCTGAGGGAAACGCCAGAAACCACCATAGCGTCCGTAGTATTTGCGCAGCACGTCTTTCTCATCGGCAAAGAGGGCTTCGGCAATGTCGAGGTCCTGCTTGTCGTCAATCTCGTACCACTTCTCGTTGCCAATGGGTAGCGCCTTCATGTCGTGGTTGTTGAGTAGCGAGATGATGCGTAGCACGTTCTCGTAGTACTCGTTATTGCCTACTGCCTTGGTGTAGGCATCGAGGAAAGGTACGTATTTCTGTTGTGAGAATATCTTTGATAGCTTGTAGATGTTGACCGTCTTATAATACGAGTCTACCTCGTTATAGTCGAAGGCATCCTTCGATATGAAGTTCACAATGTTCTGATCATCATCCAGACGCACCATCGTGCCGTCCATCCATGTCTCGTACTTAGCTACCAGCGCAAGATTGGGGTATGGGTTGTCGACAATCATGGGAATGATGCGGTCGCTGAAGATGAGGTCGCTCTCGATGAGCAATGTGTCATCCTCCTGCAGCTTGTCCTTGACCAAGGCCAACGAGTAGATATTATTCGTCTTGTCGTAGATGGGGTTCTCGGCAAATTGCAGTTGGCAATTAGCTGTTAGCTTTTGGCCATATTGCGACGCAATATACTCTCGTAGTTCCTTGCCTTTATAGCCCACTACGACAATGACGCGATTGAGCTGTTGCTTGGCAAGTTGTCCCAATAGGCGATCGATGAGTCGTACGCCATTAACAGGAACCATACACTTCGTGTTGTCCTTTGTATAGTCGCCAAGCCTGCGACCCATGCCTGCTGCTAAGATAATTGCCTGCATTTCTTACCTCTTTACTATTTAACGCTTTTACCTTTATCCTACCTGACTACCTGGTTTTACGTTCTTAGTGGTAGTTACCACGCTGAGGCTCTCGTCGAAGTCGACAGCCGAAAGAATCATACCCTGACTCTCTATACCCATCATCTTGCGCGGCTCGAAGTTAGCAACAAAGAGAATGCGCTTGCCAACGAGCACAGAAGGATCATCATAGAATGCCGCAATGCCTGAGAGAATCGTACGGTCTGTACCCGTGCCGTCTTCGATGGTGAACTGCAGGAGCTTTTTGCTCTTGGGTACACGCTGGCAGTCCTTGATAAGACCTACGCGGATGTCGAGTTTCTCGAAGTCATCAAAGCTGACGTTAGGCTTGATGGCTGCGGGTTCTGCGTTTGCAGCAGCGGCGGCAGCGGCGTTGGCTTTCTTCGTCGTCTCCAGTTTGTCGAGCTGCTTCTGGATAACATCGTCCTCAATCTTCTCGAATAATAGGGCGGGCTCACCTAACTGATGACCAGCCTTCAGCAGGCCTGTAGAACCTAGCTCTTCCCATTCGAAGGTTTCAAGGTTCAGCATCTCACGTAGTTTCTTGCTCGAGAATGGCAGGAACGGCTCAAAGGCGATAGCCAGGTTGGCTGTCAGTTGCAAGCAGATATTCAGGATGGTTTCACAACGCTTCTGATCGGTCTTCCATACCTTCCAAGGCTCGCACTCAGTGATATAGCGGTTGCCGATACGGGCCAGATTCATGGCTTCGAACTGGGCATCGCGGAATTTAAACTGGTCGAGTAGGGCCTCAACCTTCTGCTTTACGTCCTTGAACTCTGCCAGGGCGGCCTTGTCAACATCCAGCAGTTCGCCGCAGGCAGGAACGACACCGTTCCAATACTTCTTGGTGAGCTGCAGGGCACGGTTGACGAAGTTGCCATAGATAGCTACGAGCTCGTTGTTATTGCGATCTTGGAAGTCCTTCCAAGTGAAGTTGTTGTCCTTGGTCTCAGGGGCGTTGGCTGTCAGTACATAGCGCAGCACATCCTGCTTGCCAGGCATATCTTCCAAGTATTCGTGCAACCAGACAGCCCAGTTGCGCGAGGTAGAAATCTTATCGTTTTCCAGATTCAAGAACTCGTTAGAGGGCACATTGTCGGGCATGATATACTTACCGTGGGCCTTCATCATGACGGGGAAGATGATACAGTGGAACACGATGTTGTCTTTGCCAATAAAGTGTACCAGACGTGTGTCTTCATCCTGCCACCACTTTTGCCAAGAGCCCCACTTCTCAGGTTCCTTCTCGCAGAGTTCGACCGTATTCGATACATAACCGATAGGCGCATCAAACCACACGTACAGAACTTTACCTTCTGCACCCTCAACTGGTACGGGGATACCCCAGTTCAAGTCGCGCGTCATTGCACGAGGCTGCAAATCCATCTCTAACCATGACTTACACTGACCATAAACATTGGGACGCCACTCCTTGTGACCCTCCAGAATCCACTCCTTCAGCCAATCCTGATACTCGTTCAAGGGCAGATACCAGTTCTTGGTAGACTTCAATACAGGGGTGGAACCGCTAATGGTCGACTTCGGATTGATGAGTTCCGTAGGACTCAGGTCGCGTCCGCACTTCTCACACTGGTCACCATAAGCCCCCTCGTTATGACAATGTGGACACTCACCAGTCACATAACGGTCTGCCAAGAATTGTTTAGCTTCCTCGTCGTAGAGCTGCTCAGTAGTTTCTTCTACCAGTTTTCCTTCGTCGTAGAGCTTGCGGAACCATTCGGCGGCAAACTTATGGTGGGTCTCACTCGTTGTGCGGCTGTAGATATCAAACGAAATGCCGAATTCAGCAAACGAGTCCTTAATCATCTTGTGATAGCGGTCGACCACATCCTGTGGGGTGATACCTTCCTTGCGGGCACGAACGGTAATGGGTACACCGTGTTCGTCAGAGCCTCCGATAAATAAAACGTCTTCCTTCTTCAGACGCAGATAACGTACATAAATATCTGCTGGCACATAAACACCAGCCAGGTGACCGATATGTACACCACCATTGGCATAAGGTAATGCAGATGTCACGGTCGTTCTCTTAAACTTTTTCTCTGCCATTGTCATATTTCATTTAAATTTGGGTGCAAAGGTACGAAAAAGTTTAGAGTTTAAAGATTAGAGTTTAGAGAAATTTTGCATGTGTATGCTAATTTATTACTTTTTATTTCTTGATTTTTACTTTATTTTGTAATTTTGCAGCTTAAAATGACTTGTTATTGATTATCAGCGAAAATGTTTTTATGGTTATGAAGAAATTCTGTTTATTATGGCTTGCGACTTGTCTATCGATTTCAGCCGTGGCACAGTACAATTTTGAGAAAGGGAAACCTAATAACGATGCTTATCGATATCTTGATGAATACAAAGCTTTAAAAGAATACATTGATTATTCAAAGTATCCCAATTTTAAGCTTGGTATTGGTACTACAGTCAATGACTATCTTAACAATTCCACTGTTAAGAACCTGACCAACAAGAACTTTACTGAGACTGTTGCAGGCAATGCTATGAAAATGGCTAGTTGTGTGGATGGCAATGGTAATATGAATTTCACAACAGTGAAGAACTACGTAAATACAGCAACTCAGGCAGGACTCAATGTCTATGGTCACACCCTTGCATGGCATTCTCAGCAGCCCAAAGGCTGGTTGTTAAAACTTTTGGCCGACAAGCCGGCACCAGAACTCACGGATGGTGATGTCGACATTCTGGAACAGGTAGCCAATAAGGATTTCCGTACTACACAGAGTGTTGGTTGGACGGCAGACAAAACCACATACGGTTACTCTATTAGCTTTAATGCTACTGACGGTCTCAAGGTAACCACTACGAAGTCGTATAGTTGGGAAGTACAGTTCGTGGCTATGGAAAACATCGTCCTCAAGACCGGCAAGACATACAAGGTGACCATGACTATTAAAGGTTCTAAGACAGGCAAAGTAAATGGCAATCTAGGAAACTGGGGCTCTGGGCCAAGTGTAGAGTTTTCTTTTAATACAGGGTGGCAGGATGTCACTATAAATGTCAAACCTACGATGGATAGTAACTTCCTGCTTCTGCATGTCCCTAACTATGTGGGTGATGTCTATATCAAGAATATCAAGTTTGAGGAACAGAAAAAAGGAAAGACCGTCACTGAGGAACGCCGCTGTATCGTTGCTCATGCTACGGCTAAACAGTCTGAAACATGGGACAACCAGTTTTGGGTAGTGCCTGGTTCGTTCGCTAAGAATGCAAGCTATGTGTTCACTGCCGACGTGCGTGCCGACAAACCTGCCTACGCCTCTACCCAGATACACAGCACTCCAAGTACATGGGTGAGCAGTAATGCATTGGGCAATATTTCGTTCACTACAGAATGGAAGACGGTTACAGTCAGCGGTAAGTTTGACGCTGCAGGTCAGAGCATAGCCTTTAATCTCAGTGAGCTAGCCGACGAGAACAACTATTATTTTGACAACGTCAGTTTGAAGATTAATGGTGTAGAGAAAATCAAGAACGGCAATTTTGAAGGTACTGATGTCAGTTCGTTCAAGGTTAAGGAATATGGTGGTAACCCCGTTGCTCCCACTATCTTAGAAAACATATCATACGTCTATGTGCCCACTTCGATTCCTTTGACACAGCAGGAACGTCACGACACTCTAGTTTATGCTATGGATAAATGGATTAAGGGTATGATGAATGCCTGCGGTGGTAAAGTCAAGGGATGGGATCTCGTCAATGAGGCTATCTCTGGTGGTGGCAACGACGGCTCTGGCTACTATGTGCTGCAGGGCAACAATCCCAATGGCAATCCTAATGCCACATGGGATGTCGGTGGCGATAACTTCTATTGGCAGGACTACATGGGTTCTCTAGAATACGTGCGTCAGGCTTGTCGTCTGGCTCGTAAGTACGGTCCAGAGGATGTTAAGCTCTTCATTAACGATTACAATCTTGAGGGCACTTGGGATATTATGACTAAGGATGGCATTAGTGCCAGCAAGAAACTCTGGTCTCTCGTGAATTGGATTAAGAAGTGGGAGGCCGACGGTGTGACTTACATTGACGGTATTGGCACACAGATGCACATTTCGTTTAATAAGAATAGTAGTAATCAAAACGGTTTGAAGAGCGCCATTACCGGTATGTTCAAACTCATGGCGAAATCTGGCAAACTTGTTCGTGTCAGTGAGTTGGATATGGGTTATAATGATGCCAACGGCAACGCCGTACCTACAGCAAGTATGACTGAAGCCCAGCACAAGGAAATGGCTGACTTTTATGAATGGATTCTTAAACAGTACTTTAGTATTGTGCCTCCAGCACAGCAGTGGGGCATCTGCCAGTGGTGTGCTACAGACTCTCCTGCAAACAGTGGGTGGCGCGCTAATACACCAGTAGGTATCTGGGACCTCAATTACTACCGTAAGCACGTCTATGCCGGATTCGTACGTGGACTAAATGGTGGTGAGCCTACGGGTATTGATGGCGTTGAGGCTGACAAAACTATTGATACCTCAAAGGGAATTTACAATATTAATGGAATTCGTATGTTGACAACGTCGCTTGACGAACTCCCCTCGGGTCTTTACATTGTAGATGGTAAAAAGATTGTGAAATAAACAAGGAATCATAAAAAAGAGGTCACGACGACCTCTTTTTTATGTGATCCGTTTGGGGCTCGAACCCAAGACCCCAACATTAAAAGTGTTGTGCTCTACCAACTGAGCTAACGGATCAACCGATATGCAATCTTTCGAAAGCGGGTGCAAAGGTACAATGTTTTTTTGAAATAGCCAAATTTATTGCGATGTTTTTTCATTTTTGGCCTTTTCTTCGTTGATAGCTTGCTGGTAACAGTCACGACAAAGAGGCTCGTATTCCTGAGTTTCTCCAAGCAATACGCGCTTGTCGTTATCGACAGTGCGATGGCTGACATAGGCTAGTGAACCGCATCTGACGCAGATAGCATGTACTTTGGTAACATCGTCGGCAATGGCACATAAGGCAGGCATTGGACCGAAGGGAATGCCTTTGTAGTCCATGTCGAGGCCAGCGATGATGACGCGGACTCCCCTGTTGGCCAGTTCGTTGCAGACATCAACCAACCCTTCGTCGAAAAACTGGGCTTCATCGATACCTACCACGTCAATATCACTTGACAATAATAGGATACTGGCTGATGAGTCGAGTGGGGTGGAGGGGATGGCATTATGGTCATGGCTCACTACCTCCTCGTCGCTATAGCGTGTGTCGATAGCAGGCTTGAAAATCTCAACCTTCTGCTTGGCAAATTGGGCACGACGCAGACGGCGTATCAGTTCTTCGGTCTTGCCAGAGAACATAGAGCCGCACACAACTTCTATTCTTCCTGGGCGACGTGCTTCGCCCGATGTAGGATATGTTATCATGCTGCAAAGATACAAAAAAGTTTAGAGTTTAGAGTTTGCTGTTTAGAGAAATTTTGTTTCTAAATGCATTTTTTTAATGTTTAATGTCTAATGTTTAACTTTGCAAGAATTCTCAGCTTTTCTTTATATAAAGGCGGTCTGGGAGATTGAGGATTTTCTGGGTTACGGATAAGAAACCGTACTCAATTCCACATTCTTCCACCTAAAGGTAGAAGTGTGGCGTTGCAATCTGCTATGAAATGCATTCAAAGAACACCTGACGCTGAGCCACCAGCCGTTTTATGACTCATCATCGGGTGCAAAGGTAAGAGGCTACGTTCTATTACCGAATTGCCTTGCGGATACAATCGAGTTATCTTGCACTCAGTTTAGCCTCAATCTCTTCTATGGTTGGAATTGTACCTTCCACCTTCTCTGGATAGAACTTCTCCAACTCATATTCGGAGATGGCCAAAGGCTGGCTGCTTGATTCTAACGCATACTGAGCCTGAACACGGTCTTTTTCCTTGCAAATAAGCAAACCAATTGTAGGATTGTCACGTCCTTCTTTGCGAAGAGTATGATTGCAGGCAACCACATAGCCACCCAATTGACCAATATCCGCAAACTCGAACTTCCCAATCTTTACCTCGATGACGACATAACAAGAGAGATTGAGATTGTAGAACAATAAGTCTATGAATTGCTCCCTTTCTCCCACTTGTAACCGATATTCCTTGCCTAAATATCCAAAGCCAGTACCCAGTTCCACCAAGAACTGCGTAATGTTACCCAATAGTTTCTCTTTCAGAAGAGCCTCATTGTATTTGCCCGTTATACCAGTAAATGCGAAATCGTATGGATCCTTTGTCAACTCACGTGCTAAGTCGCTCGTTTCTTCTGGCAATGTTCGCTGGAAGTTTGTCAAAGCCTTGCCTTGACGCTCATATAAGTCAGTCCCCATGAAGTTCAACAACATATTTCTGCTCCAGCCGTTCTCCACAGTTTGATGAACAAAGAACAAAGCTTTCTCTGGACTATTCTTGAGTTTGTCTATCAATAACATGTGATGGCCCCACGGAACAGAAAATAGGTCTTGCTTAATTTGCTCAACAAGTTGCTGAGTAAATGCAATTCCATGAAATTGCTCAGCAACTTGCTGAGTAATTTGCTCCCCAACTTGTGGAGTAATTGTCAGATAGGGCTGGTATAGCAGATAGAAGTTCTTCATATACAGCAGATTCGTCTCTGAAAAGCAGGTCGCATCAGGATTCACTTCCTTCAAATCCCTGCTCAGATTCTTCATAAACCCACTACCCCATCGACTCTCTGCTTTCTTCTCCACAATATCCCTGCCCAGTTCCCAATAGAACTGAAGCATCACCTGATTCACCTTTACAGAAGCTTTTACCTGACTCCTACGATAGTGTGTACTTAGTTCCTTTATCCACTGGAGGTAATCCTTGTCCAGTATGCTCAATGACCTTATTCCTTCGTTTGCCATATCTTAAATATCGTTTGCAAAGTTAATGTTTTTATTCCGTATATCGTTATTCTCTCTGCATTTTATCGCTTTTTGTCACTTATAGAATGTAATCCAATTAGTCCTATACTTGTAACTTGGAGCCAACTTGCTTTCAGGGAAGACCTCTTTCACTACTCCGCCTTTGTCTCGATACCAGGCATAGTTCCAACCTCTGCCCATATCCAGATAGAGGGCATGGGTAACCTTATAGGCACTCAGACACTTTGCGAAGAACTCGTATGTCATCACCTTATTCGACTCGATGATGCACAGTTTACCATCCTTCTCACACAATGCCCTGTAGATAGTCCTGTTATTCTTCATCTTTGTGCCAATAGGCCTTGCGCTATCCTTGATAATCAGCAACTGGCAGAATCCCATATTCCATCCATTTGCTTCTGTGGGATAGTCAGCTTTCCTCATAAACTTCCATTTGCCTTTGCCCCAGACGAATCCTCCTGTATTAGCCTTACAACGATAGCCCTTCTTCATTTCCCCATTGCAGATATGGTTGTCCGCAATGTTCGAATGTTTGAACTCATTCAGCAATTCACCAGTAAAAGCCGCCTCGCAACAAAACTCCACATCCTTCTGAGCAGCCTTCGGCATCTGCTCACATACCAAGTCGATCTTTGTATACTCAGGATAGTACACATTGAGATTAACTGTCCTCTCAACAGTCACAGCAATGACATCTATCTGCTGGACAAACAAAGCTACTATAAATAAGAACTTCTTTATATTCACATCATTAATCATCATTGGCTTCGAATATTTCTGGAGGAAAGCGGAGTTCGTCTTCCGGGTCATCCAGATATTCATCATAATGGTCTTGATAATAAGAGGCTTCGTCAAACTGATGGCAGATGCCCCGTCTCTTTACCTCTTTCATTTGCTTAACGATGGCTCTATGGTGAGCCACAACATAGTCAAACATCTGTTGGGTAGTTGAAAGTTTCTCATTGCAGTACCATTCAAAGTGTCCGCTGATGTCAGGCCAGTCGTTGTGCTTTCTCACTATCAGATTACCTCCAGATTCTCTTATCACTTCATATTCTTCATTCTCCATTTCATAACCAGGGGCAATGTCAATGGTGTAGAAGTACTTGCCTAAATCCAATGGCCAGCCAGCAGACAGAGATTTTGTTTGCCGTTTCTCTGCCCGCCGTCCTTCCGGTTGTTGTATCATCGTCTCCTTTTCCGTCTTCTTTTCTGACTTTGCCTTGGGCTCAATCAGCCAAGCATAGCCAATCATGTAGAAGACAAAAAAGAGAACAATGATTGCGACTTCTTTCTTGGAAAATCTTTGCATTACTTTCTATTTCAATGGCTCAAAGAACCAATTTCTGTTCTTGTCCTTTCTTTCAACTACGACATACGGAATCAAGTCGAGTTGATTCTTATCGTCAAGTTCTCTTAGCACATTGCGTATGGGCAATCCTCGTCTGTCATAGTCCATTTTAAAAATACCTGCATCCACGAAACAATCCATCATATCCAATGCTGGAATGCGCTTGACATCTTTGTTCTTCTCAAAAAAATCTGCTAATACTTGGTTTATCTTTTTTATTTTAACTTCGTTCATACTCTTTTTTACTTTTTAGAATTTTCTTTCAACAATCTCTTTAACAACTTTCCAAAGCCTCAGTTTCTCTTCAAAAGGTTTCCCCAGCGAATTTGATGTGGAAGGAAGCGAAATAATCTTGCAGCTCCACTTCAAACTGTCTTCAGAAAAGTTCTGTTCAAACACATTCTTTGTCTCGCCTGTTCCATTCAATATTATTGTAGATATCGACGGATGAGATGCCAAAAAGGCATCAATATCGTTAGGTGCATATCCCTTGATATTTGAATCAAGACTTCCTTCCCTATCTGCCACTTTCATGCAGTCCCAAAGCGCAATCCGATTACTTGTAATGAACTCTTTGTCAGACATACCCATAGGCCTATCAAACAAGCTTTCCATTATCTTAAAGAAAGAATTGTGTGACTTGTTCTGATAATACGTTTGCGCTGCTAATGACTTTTCACCAGGGAACGTCCCAAGTATGAGCACTTTGGGGTTCTCTCCAGACCACGGTTGTAATCCTGTTTTCATCTGTTTACAACTCAAAGGCAGCGTTCTTGTTTCAACAGCGGCAGCGCTCTGATTAACAAAGCGATTGCCATCAGAGATTTTTATCTTACCATCATCTATCAGCCTGTGGAATTTATCGATGGTCATGTCTGTAATTCCATAGTCACTGCCATAAAACCCCAAATTACGCATTTTACTGCGAATATTCTTTTGCTGGGCTTTTTCTGCATTACATCTTTTGATAATAAGTGATTCTATCAACTCTATCTCTTTCTTGTTAAATAGATTTTTACCCTTCATATTCTTGAGTATTAAACTGTTTACGTAATTGCTTGTACTTCTTTCTCTGTTGTTTAGCATAAGTCCTAAGTGTATCTCTAAGTTCATACAATGGCATATAACTATTTGAGTTTGCCCCTCCCATCTGACAGACAAACTGGTGAATAGTTTTGTTAACCACATTATGCGTATGGTCTTCCAAAACTACATAAACTTGGTTCTCATCGTAGTTTATATAAGCCCCCATTATGCAGTAATCAGAATCAGGAAGTACTATCCCACCTGAGAGAGAAATGGTTCCTGAGTCTGTATAGTCATATAGATAATTGTAGATTTGATGTCCAATCCTCATTCTCTGATTCTTGTTTACGTCCCTAGTTACGTCCCTAGTTATGTCCCCAGCTGTGTCCCCAAGTCCTAATTTTGACTTTTTACAAAAATACAAAAATATTTAGAAATATGTATAGGATAAAGGCTAAAAAACGTTAACTTGCGTAGTATATACGGTCTTAGCCTATGTTTTAGCCATTACAAATGATCCAACCGCATTAGTTCAATTCTATTTCGTAAGTTTGTAGCTGATGGTTTTCAATCTCATTCGTGTAGATAGGCTCAATCAATCAGAGGTACTGATCCGCCGATCATTATTGCCCCCCACTATGATTTCTTTTTAACTATTTGACTCATAGGACGCGAGCCTCTCACTGTTGGTGATTACATTTTTTACTCCATTATTATCACAAAATTGATCCTTTATGCTTTATTGAAGGGTATATTTTTACAATAGCCCATAGACCTGGGAACGTCTGCTCATCATGCATAACTATTCTTGTTGGAATCTTCCAACATATCAGCATGTCAGGTTTAAGAGATGGGTATTTTTTACTTAAATCTTTCACTAAACGTTCAGAAGTATCAGGTATACTATCATGGAATATTTTTATTAACTTATTACATGGAGGCTTATCCGAGTATGACGTAATGATGTGTAAACCGATTCTAATAACACCTTTAGTTGTTTCTTGGTACGTCTTGACTTCTTGCTTTAAACTTTGTAGCTGTTCATGCATTTTCAACCAAGGCTTAATAACTTTACTATCTCTTGTAGAATTTGTTGTAAAACAATCATAACTTTGCTTTAACTCAATAACAAAACTGTAAGACTTATAGATACACCAATAGTCGATTCTTCCAGAAGACTCATCAACTTGAAATCTTCTGTTTGAGCATTCCCTAACAGCAGGGACTTCTACTAGGACTTTATTGCCACAAAGTTTAGAAAGAGCCGGTAATAATACGCTATCAAGTCTACGCTCTGTATAAGTGTATGGCAAGTCGCAGAACGTGTCATTGACATACTTCGTACTCAATTTCGCCATGTCAAAGAATAGATTTTCTATCAATTCCTTGGCTACATTATTACCATTACCTTCTGGGACTGAGTCCACTTCTAAGAAAGATAGACCATGCTTTTTTATTCCTTTCATAATGAATTACTAATTATATTTCTCTGCTCATCAATGAATACCTGTATTTCTCCCAAGTATCCTATTTCCTTGGGGAGTACGAACATATTGCATGGATTAGCATATTTTCTAAAATGATTCTGAATGTCTCTGATGTCAAGTTCTTCTATGGACTTATTGCTGTTGACCCCAACGGGCTCAATATGGCAAAGTTTCCATTCTGGTAGTGAGTAAGCACCTAAAGGTCTTGTATATTTGGCATTTTTCAGTATATCTTTCGTTCGCATAAAAACCATTGGTATTTCATTGCTTGATAACATCTCCTTGAGTTGACTAAGTGTATATGTCTTGCCATTCATCACACAATAATATACCCAAATAGCAAAGGTGTTGTCACTCACGATAATTTCGCGACCGCTGGGATGAATGAATGATTGTCCCCTCTTGTTTGTATCCTTTCTTATAATCAATGGCATATTATTGTCAGCAATCCATTCATCAATCACATGCTCCCAAATCTGTAACACATCATTATCTATATGTGGATTATGCTCTGACATTCTCCATAGGCGACCTATTTCCCTAATCTTTTCACGGATATCATTTCCTATTAGGTCTCTTATGGGCTCATGGACTTTCGTCTTTATTTTCAAATTGGGTGGAGCATCAGTCAGGAATTGCATTGCTTTTCTGGTTGGAGATTTCATGCTATACAATCTTCCTTTCCGATAACTCTCTGTTTTTACAATATTGGGGAATGTATTGTAGAACTCGGCCTTTGTCATCTGAAAAACTCCACAAGGAGTATGTACCGCGAATATATCGTAATTGTTCAACGGTTCAATAACATCAGCCTTAAAGCACAATCTACTAGATGAATACTCTATCATACTATTTTCCTTTATGCATATGTTAGAATAAAACTGCAATGATTTAGTGTAATACTCCTTATTGAGAAAGATATTCTATGTTTACTTTGATGATACCAATAATTCCTTCACATCCACATCGAGGTGGCGTTCAATCTCGTAGAGCTGTTCCACAGATGGCTGAACCTTCTTTCTTTGGAAGCGTCCCAGAGGGCCGAGCGGTTGGTCATCCAGCGTGAAACGGTACTGATATTATGGCCCATCTGTTCAAAGAGCCATGTGCCAGTCTTTTCTTTCTCAGCCAAAACAATCTTGACCTGCGGTCGAGCCTGCTCCCACTCGGCAGAGTCGAAACTAACTTCACTCTGCACTCGCTTACTCGCAGCCTTTAGCCTGTTATA
>CACWOS010000010.1 GCA_902762565.1 uncultured Prevotellaceae bacterium | reverse complement strand
CTGATTTTCCTGAGGTAAGTGCTGAAAGTTATGCATCTTTCGCCAAGAATCACAGCGGTAGAATTTCGAAAGGACTGGAGAAATGGCTGTAGCACAGGTCAGAACGAATGGCTGTCAACGCCATTGACAAAAGCATCCTATTTCGTGACTCATATCGTGAGCATGTTCAATGTAGAGGATGTCATAGCCCATCATAATTGCTTTCTGCGTCAACCTTTCTTTGATAATGTGGTTGACCGTATCATTGCAAACATTATTGATGGAGATTGGGATGAATAGTGATATCAAAGACAAATATGCCCAATTGTCGAATTTTGTCGCGACTCAGCAGAGATAATGCAAGCATTTCTCTGCATTTGCTGCTCCAAAATTTGGTTTTCTGCTCACTTAATCGTACCTTTGCAGCGGATATGGCAAAGAACCTATATATTATCAGCGGTTGCAACGGGGCTGGAAAGACGACGGCTTCGTATATTTGTCGCCATTCATATGAGCGCATTCCCGCAAGAGAGTTGTTGTGACCTCGACACCCAAACTTTAGGTCAGAGAAAAAACCTTTAAACGAAAAAATACAATGAACGAAATCCAAAATCTGAATCCACAGTGCATCTGGAAGAACTTCTACGCACTGACACAAGTTCCACGTCCGAGTGGACATCTCGAGAAAATTCAGCAGTTCCTGCTCGACTTCGGTAAGCAGGCTGGGGTAGAGGCCTTCAAGGACCCCGCAGGTAATATCGTGTTCCGCAAGGCTGCCGCACCAGGCTATGAGAACAGGAAGGGTATCATTCTGCAGGCCCACATGGATATGGTGCCGCAGAAGACGCCAGAGTCTACACATAATTTCGAGACTGACCCTATCGAACCGTGGATTGACGGTGAGTGGGTGAAGGCCAAGGGGACGACGCTGGGTGCCGACAACGGTCTGGGCGTAGCTGCCATCATGGCCATCATGGAGGACAAAACCTTGAAGCACGGCCCCATCGACGCGCTGATTACGCGTGACGAGGAGACGGGCATGTATGGTGCCAACGAACTGCCTGAAGGCGAGTTGCAGGGTGACATCCTGCTGAACCTCGACTCGGAGCATTGGGGCAAGTTTGTGATTGGCTCGGCTGGTGGCATCGACGTGACCGCTACGTTGGACTATCAGGAGGTGGACACTGACGCTGAGGACTCTGCCGTCAAGGTGACGGTGAAGAACCTGCGTGGTGGACACAGCGGACTGGAGATTAACGAGGGTCGTGGCAATGCCAATAAACTGCTGGTACAAATCGTACGCGAGGCCATCGCTGAGACGGAGGCCCGCTTGGCATCATGGAACGGTGGTAACATGCGCAACGCTATCCCCTTCAAGGCTGAGGCTGTGCTGACGCTGCCCAAGGAGAACATAGATGCCCTGAAGGAAATAGCTGCCGATTGGCAGGAGACCTTCAACGACGAATATAAACTCATAGAACCACAGGGCATCGAGGTCATCGTAGAGGATGTAGAGACGCCGAAGAAAGAGGTGCCCGTAGAGATTCAGGACAACTTGGTGGATGCTATCTTCGCTTGTCACGACGGCGTCATCCGCTTTATTCCTGCCTATCCCAGTGTGGTGGAGACCTCGTCGAACCTAGCTATCATCAACATTGGCGAGGGCAAGGCTAGCATCAAGATTCTGGCCCGTTCGAGCCGTGAGGACATGAAAGGCTATGTGGTGACGATGCTGGAGAGCTGTTTCTCGATGGCTGGCATGAAGGTGGAGACAGCAGGCTCGTATGGTGGCTGGGATCCCAACCCCGACAGCGAAATCCTACACCTATTATTAAAAGAATATAAGGAACTGTTCGGCAAGGATGGCATCATTCAGGTGGACCATGCTGGACTGGAGTGCTCCGTCATCCTGGGCAAGTATCCTTGGCTGGATGTGGTGTCTCTCGGACCTACGATGAAGTCGCCGCATACGACGACGGAGCGTGCCCTGATTGAGACTGTCGCACCGTTCTGGGAACTCCTGAAGAAAACCCTCGAGGACGTGCCTGAGAAAAGGTAAAAAGGTAAAAAAGTAAAAAGGTAAAAAGAAAAAGTGCAGTTTTTTTGCAAATCTGCACTTTTTTCTTACCTTTGAACTACGTTCGAAGTTACTCACGTTCTCTGACCTAAAGGTACAGAGTGTGGCTTTGCAATCGAAAAAACTCAAATTTTATTTGGTTTTTTGCTCACTTATTCGTAACTTTGCACCCGATAAACATTTAAAACAACAAAAATTATGGACGATTATCCGGCGAATAGTAACAAGTTTTAGGCCGGAGGATAGCAGGCAAGACCGCTAATCCTCTTGCCGCTTAATTATCAATTGTCAATTATCAATTGTCAATTATTTAAGAAGGATTAGCACAATGAAGACTTACTGGAACACCCAAGGGGGCTTGAGCCAGATTAGTGAATGGCAGCCCAATAGTTGGATACAGGTGACGTGTCCGACGGAAGAAGATCAGCAGTTGTTGGAAGAGCAGTTTCAGATTCCCGACTACTTCCTCTCAGATATCAGCGATACCGACGAGCGTGCCCGTTACGAGTATGACGACGGTTGGATGCTTATCATCCTGCGTATCCCTTATGTAAAAGAGGTACGCTCGCGCACGCCATATACTACCGTACCCCTCGGTATCATTCACAAGCGTGACGTCACCATTACGGTCTGCTACTACGAGACCAATATGATGATTGACTTTGTCTCGTTCCAACAGAAACGAGGCGTGGGCTTTACGGATCATGTCGACATGATTTTCCGCCTGTTCCTCTCCAGTGCCGTATGGTATCTGAAACGCCTGAAGCAGATTTCAATGCTCGTCGATAAGGCTAAGCGCAATCTTGACAAGGAGGTGAATAATGAGAGCCTGATAGGACTCAGTCGTCTACAGGACTCGCTGACCTACTTTACGACCTCCATTCGTGGTAATGAGAACCTGTTGTCGAAGCTGAAGTTTAAGTTGCAGATTGACGAGTTGGATGCTGACTTGATAGAGGATGTCAACATTGAGATGACGCAGGCCCGTGAGACGACCCTTATCTATTCGAACATTCTGGAGTCGACGATGGACACCTACCAGAGTATTATTAATAACAACATGAACACCATCATGCGTACGCTGACCTCGGTGACGATCATCTTGATGTTGCCTACGTTGGTGGCTTCGTTCTTTGGTATGAACCTCGTCAACGGTATGGAGAACAGTCCTATCGGATTTGTCGTCGCTATCATCATTTCGGTGATCATTTCAGTCCTTTCGTTGCTCGTTTTCCGTCACAAACGACTGATTTGAAGTGATAAGTGATGAGTGATAAGTGAAAAAATGCTACCGCACAAGCACTTTTTAGGAAAAAAATTAGGCCATTTCAGATTTTATTGTTACTTTTGCCGAATATCTTGGCAAAAGCCTGATAAATTGTATGAACTAACCCTATCATTCACTAAAACGTATTGAAACGATGATGGACTCTCAAGAACAGACTCCCATTGAGGAGCAGAACGTAGAACAGAACGTAGTAGAAACCGCAGCAGAAGTGGAGCAGCCCGCAGAAGACGCCGTAGCTGAGCAGCCTGCCGAGGAACAGCCTGTGCTCGACAATGCAGTTGCCGAGACTGAGGCCGAACCTGAGCGCAAGCAGTATGAGACCAAACAAGAGGTCTTGGAGCGCGTGCGTGAGTTGGCACATGGCGACGAGGCACCCCAGAAGGACGAAGTCGACTATCTGAAGACTTGCTTCTACAAGTTGCATATTGCCGAGCGTGAGGCACAGCTGAAGGCTTATATCGACGGAGGTGGCGATCCTGAACAGTATCAGATTACCCCTGACCAGATTGAAGAGGCTTTCAAGGCTGAGATGGTAGTCGTTCGTGAGAAACGTCAGCAACTGTTCCGTCAGCAAGAGCAGGAGAAGTTGGATAATCTGGAGAAGAAGCTGGCCATCATTGAGAAGATAAAGTCTATGGTCACCTCACCTGAGGAGGCCAATAAATCTTATAAGGACTTTAAGGCCCTGCAGGACGAATGGAAAGAGATTAAGAACGTGCCAGCAGACAAGGCCAACGAGTTGTGGCGCAACTATCAGTTGTATGTGGAGCAGTTCTACGACCTGTTGAAACTGAATAGCGAGGCTCGTGAGTACGACTTCAAGAAGAATCTGGAGTTGAAGACCAAACTGTGTGAGGCTGCTGAGAAGCTGGCTGACGAAGAGGATGTTATCAGTGCCTTCCACCAGCTGCAGAAGTTGCATCAAGAGTATCGCGAGATTGGTCCTGTCAGCAAGGAACTTCGCGAAGAGATATGGCAGCGCTTCAAAGCCGCCAGCACTGTTATTAACAAGCGCCATCAGCAGCACTTTGAGGGTCTTCGTGCCAAGGAGGAGGAGAATCTGGAACGTAAGACGAAGCTCTGCGAACAGGTTGAGGCTGTTGCTGCCGAGGAGAATAAGTCGGGTGCCGACTGGGAAAAGCATACCAAGCAGATTATTGATTTGCAGACGGAGTGGAAGACGATCGGTTTCGCCCCACAGAAGATGAACGTGAAGATCTTTGAGCGTTTCCGAGCCGCCTGTGATGACTTCTTTAGCCGTAAGGCTGAATACTTCAAGGGACTGAAGAATACCTTCAAGGAGAATGCTGAGAAGAAACGCGCCCTTGTTGAGAAAGCTAAGGCTTTGCAGGATAGTACCGACTGGAAGTCAACGTCCGACAAGCTGATTAACCTGCAGAAGGAGTGGAAGACCATCGGTATGGTACCTAAGAAGTTGGGCGACCAACTGTGGGAGGAGTTCTTGGGCGCTTGCAACAAATTCTTTGAGGCTCGCAATGCTGCTGGTGCTGGTCAGCGTGGCGAAGAGCATCAGAACTTGGAGAAGAAGCGTGACGTTATTGCTCGTTTGAAGGCTGCAGCTGAAGAGGCTGGTGACGGTCTGCAGGAGAAGGTTCAGCAGCTGGTAGAGGAATATCAGGCTATCGGACATGTGCCCTTCAAGGAGAAAGACAAGCTTTATGAAGAGTATCATGCTGTGCTTGACAAACTTTATAAAGACCTCAATATCAGTGTAGCCAAGCGTCGTCTGTCGAAGTTCAAGGACAATCTGAAACAGGTGGCTGAGCGTGGTGGCAATGCCCTCGATAGCGAGCGTGCCCGTCTGATGCGTCAGTATGAGCAGCTGAAGAGTGAGGTGCAGACCTACGAGAACAACCTGGGCTTCCTCAATGCTTCGAGCCGCAAGGGCAATTCACTTATTGACGAGATGAATCGCAAGGTTCAGAAGTTGAAAGATGAGGTGCAACTGGTGCGCGACAAGATTAAGGCGATTGACGCTGAAAATGCTAAGCAGGACTCTTAAGGGTCCTGTTTTTTTGTGCTGTGCTGCTTATTTTGGTGGGTTGTATTAGATATTGTTACAGTTGACAAAAACTGTGTTACATATCATAAATAGACTTAAGAGAATAATGTGTAAATTTGCAGCGTTATCATACAATGAATAATCTTTGTAGCTTGTTTTTTAGGTTAGGTAATAGACTAGTTAAGTAGTTTTGGTATGTATGGTTGGAGGGCTGACGTGAGTCACCCCTCTAACTTTTTTTGTAGCATATTGTAAGCTTGCAATATATTTAATGTCATATGAGATGTAGGATGTAACATAAGCGAAAGTATGTGAAACAACTATAAGGTGGGGTGTATGGATATTTTTCGTAAATTTGCAACCTGAAAGCATAGCTTTGAAATAATTAACAACAACATAACAACAAAAACTATGAAAAAAATTCTTCTTTCCGCATTGCTCATGGCACTGCCCATGTTGCAGATGCATGCAGCCGTAGATCCTAACTTCTACATTTTCCTTTGCTTTGGACAGTCAAATATGGAAGGTAATGCCCGTCCTGAGGCCGCCGACCTGGCAAGCCCAGGCCCACGCTTCCTGCTGATGCCCGCTGTGGACTTCCCTGCTGTTGGTGAACGTCCTGCCCGCAAGATGGGTGAGTGGTGCGAGGCCTCAGCACCCTTGTGTCGTCCAAACACGGGTCTGACTCCTGCCGACTGGTTTGGTCGCACGATGGTGGCTTCTACACCCGATCACATCAGAATTGGCGTCATCCATGTGGCTATCGGTGGTATTGATATCAAGGGTTTCCTGCCTGATAGCATCAAAGAGTATGCTGAGAAGAAGGCTCCAGGTTGGATGAAGGGTATGTTGGCCGCTTACGACAACAACCCCTATAAGCGTCTGGTGGAGCTGGCCAAGAAGGCCCAGAAGGATGGTGTCATCAAGGGTATCCTGATGCACCAGGGCGAGACCAATACTGGTGACCCCAAGTGGGCTGGTATGGTGAAGCAGGTCTATGAGAACTTGTGTGGCGACCTGCAGCTGAAGCCCGAAGAGGTAAACCTTTATGTAGGTAACATCGTTCAGGCTGGTGGCAAGGGCGTCTGCATTGGTTGTAAGAAGCAAATTGACGAACTGCCCCAGACCATCCATACCTGTCAGGTCATCTCTTCTGACGACTGCTCGAATGGTCCTGACCGCCTGCACTTCGATGCTGCTGGCTATCGTGAACTGGGATGCCGCTATGCTGAGGCTGTTGCCCGTCACCTCGGTTTCGAACCCAAGCGCCCCAAGAATATGCCTGTTGCCAAGAAGATTGAGATTCCTGCCGATGCTGTGACCGTAGAGAATGCCATCCCTGGCAATGAATTCCCCAAGATTGACAAGCAGCGCCGTGCCTACTTCCGCATATCTGCCCCTCAGGCTCGTAAGGTCGTGGTAGATATTTGCAGTAAGAAATATGAGATGCAACCTGACGGTAAGGACGGCTTTATGGCTGTCACTGATCCACTGCCTGTTGGCTTCCACTATTACTTTATGAATATCGATGGCGTCAACTTCATCGATCCTGCCAGTGAGACCTACTTCGGTTGTAACCGTGAGGCTGGTGGCTTGGAAGTTCCCGAGGGTCCCGAGGGTGACTACTACCGTCCGCAGGTGGGAATTCCTCATGGTCAGGTGCGTAGCATCTACTACCACAGTCCCAACTCTAAGTTTGGTGAGTGGCGCCATGCTTTGGTTTATACGCCTGCCGAGTATGAGAATGGCAAGAAGAAGTATCCTGTGCTGTATCTGCAGCATGGCATGGGTGAGGGTGAGACTAGCTGGATGCTGCAGGGTAAGATGCAGCACATCATGGACAACGCTATCGCCAAGGGTGAGGCCGTACCTATGATTGTGGTCATGGAGAGCGGCGATATCAAGCAGCCCTTCAACTTTGCAGGCGGTGCATCGAACCAACAGGGCCGTAGTGAGTACGGTGCATCGTTCTATCCTGTGTTGCTGAACGACCTGATTCCTTATATCGATGCCAACTTCCGCACCAAGGCCAATCGTGAGAACCGCGCTATGGCTGGTCTGTCGTGGGGTGGTCACCAGACCTTCGACGTCGTTCTGCAGAACCTCGACAAGTTTGCGTGGATGGGTACTTTCAGTGGCGCCATCTTCGGCCTCGACGTGAAGACGGCCTACAATGGTGTCTTTGCTGATGCCGATGCATTTAACAAGAAGATTCATTATTTCTATATGAACTGGGGCTCTGAGGACTTTGTCAAGAGTCAGCCTATCGTAGACGGTCTACGCCAACTTGGCATCAAGGTCGACTCTTCTGTTTCTGAGGGTACTGGCCACGAGTTCTTGACATGGCGTCGTGGTCTGCACGAGTTCATTCCTCATCTGTTCAAGTAAAACAAAAACATATGCGTATCAAGACTATTTTCCTATTGTTGTTGGCGGTATTGCCGCTGAGTGCTGCCGACAAGTTCGTAACGTTTGCTGAGCAGAATGGAGCGGTATCACTGAAAGGTGCCACCATCTCTTACGAAGCCTCAGAGCCGTTGGCTGTACGATTGGCAGCATCAAGTCTGATGAAAGACTTCCAAAGTGTTATGGGCTTCACGCCCGTAAAGAGTGCGAAAAATCCGACTATCCTCATTGGTACGGTGGGCTGCAATAAGCAGATCGACCAGTGGGTGAAGGGTGGCAAACTGCCCAATTTGAAAGGCAAGCGCGAAAAGTTTATCATTACCACCATCGATGGACAGGTGGTCATTGCCGGCAGTGACCGTCGTGGTGCTGTCTACGGCATCTACGAGCTGTCACGTCAGATGGGTGTGTCGCCCTGGTACTGGTGGATGGATGTGCCCATTGAGAAGCACGACTATGTGGGTGTGCTGCCTGGCACGTATACCGATGGCGAACCAGCTGTGGAGTTCCGTGGCCTTTTCCTCAACGACGAGGCGCCTTGTCTGACGACATGGGTGAAGAATACCTTCGGCACAGGTTATGGTGACCATAACTTCTACGGCAAGGTGTTTGAGTTGATTCTCCGTCTGAAAGGTAACATGTTGTGGCCTGCCATGTGGGGCTGGGCTTTCTATGCAGACGATCCCAAGAACTCGGAAACAGCTGATGCTTTTGGTGTCATTATGGGTACCTCCCACCACGAGCCGATGGCCCGCAACCATCAGGAGTATGCTCGCAAACGTGGCGAGTGGGGACCTTGGAACTATCAGAAAAATCAGGAGAAACTTGACCAGTTCTTCCGCGAGGGTATTGAGCGTATGAAGAATACCGAGGACATGGTGACCATCGGTATGCGTGGCGACGGCGACGAAGCTATGAGTGCCGAAGCCGATACTAAGCTGTTACAGAAGATTGTAGAAAACCAGCGTAAGATTATCAAGCAGGTGACTAAGAAACCTGCCGAGAAGACTACGCAGGTTTGGGCACTGTATAAGGAAGTGCTCGACTACTATGATGCTGGTATGCGCGTGCCTGATGACGTCATCATGCTGTTGTGCGACGACAACTGGGGTAATGTGCGACGTGTACCCAATGCTCAGGAACGCAAACATAAGGGTGGTTGGGGACTTTACTACCACGTCGACTATGTGGGTGCACCACGTAACACAAAGTGGTTGAACGTCACCCAGACTCAGCAGATGTTCGAACAACTCTCGTTGGCCTACGACCACGGCATCCAGCGTATGTGGATTCTGAATGTTGGCGACCTGAAACCGATGGAGTATCCTATCACGCTGTTTATGGATATGGCCTGGAACCCGAAAGAATATACTCTTCAGAATGTCACCGACCATACCCGGGCTTTCTTCCGTACGGTGCTCGGCGGTTCTGCTGCCGAAGACATCGTTGCTGAGGCTGCTGACATCTACAATCAGAACTGCCAATATATGGCACGTGTGACCCCTGAGATGCTCGATGCTAGAACATATAATGTTGAGACAGGCGAGTGGAAGCGTGTGAGAGACGACTATATGGCGCTGGAGACCCGTGTCCTTCGTCTGTGGGAAGATGTGCCCGCAGCGTCGCGCGATGCCTTCCGTCAGGTACTGCTGTTCCCCGTGCAGGCTATGGCAAACCTCTATGATATGTATTACTCGCAGGCCATGAACCAGTATACAGCTAAGGCAGGTCTTGCTGATGCCAACGAGTGGGCCAAGAAGGTCGAGAAGGCCTTTCGTCGCGATGCCCAGCTGTGCCAATATTATAATAAGGTGATGGCTAATGGCAAGTGGGACGGTATGATGATTCAGAAGCATATCGGCTATACCTCGTGGAACGATAACTTCCGTCAGGAGATACTGCCAAGGACTACCACTGTTTCCGTCGATTCTTCGACGGGCGGCTACACCTTCGCTGCCCCCACCAATGGCTATGTGGCTATGGAGGCTGAGCACTACTATAGTGCCACAGCTTCTGAGGGCACGGAATGGAGCATCTATCCCTACTACGGTCGTACGCGTAGTGCTGTAGCTCTGACACCGTATACCAAGCTTGTTGGACAGTCCAGCTTGACCTATCGCTTTGCCCTGCCAAAGGATGTGAAGGGTCTGGTGAAAGTACATGTGGTCGTGAAGTCAACGCTTGACTTCCTGAATGTCGGTGGTCATGAGTATACCGTCAGTCTGGATGGTTCAGAGCCTCAGACTGTCAATTTCAACAAGACGCTGGTAGACCGTCAGCCTTACATGTATTCTGAGTTCTATCCTGCCGTGGCTCGTCGTATTGTCGAGAAAGTCGTTGAAGTGCCTGTAGGCTCTGGCGACATGCATGAGTTGACTATCACTCCTAAGCATCCCGGCATCGTGTTCGAGAAGATTGTTGTCGACTTCGGAGGCTACAAACCGCAGTACCTGTTTGGTGAGGAGACAAGTGTAAAGAAGTGAAAAAGTGAAAAATAAAAAAAAGTATATGAAGAGATTTGCATTTTTAGTAGCATTATTCGCTATTCATTGTTCACTATTCGTTAGCCCTGCAGGGGCGCAAAACCCCTATTTGCCCCTATGGGAGCACTTGCCCGATGGTGAGCCCCGTGTATTTGAAGACCCAGACCAACCTGGAAAGTTCCGTGCGTATATTATTGGCTCGCACGACGTGACCTATACCGCCTATTGCGGACCTGATATCCGTATGTGGTCGGCGCCTGTTGAGGATCTCACCCAGTGGCGTGACGAAGGCCCTATCTTCTCATGGTTCGTCAACGGACAGTGGGACACTATGTTTGCCCCCGATTTGGTTGAGACCGTTGATAAGACTACAGGTAAGAAGACCTACTGGCTCTATCCCCATAGTCGTGGTTGGCGCCGCGTGGCTATGGTATGTAAAGGCGACCGTCCTAACGGTCCCTTCACACCTGTCAACCTGACGGCTGACGGTACACAGTGTCTGCCTGGCTCACTCATCGATTTCGATCCCTCGGTATTCATCGAGAACATCACCAATAAAAAGGATAAGGACTTCGATAAAGGCTTCCGTGCCTATGTGTTCTATGGCTTCCAGCATTCTACGGCTTGCGAGCTTGACCAGAACACCATGTTCTCAAAGCGTGAGGGTACCGAACTCATCGATCCCTTCATCCCAGCCAGCAGTCGTGATGGTAAACTGTTAGACAAGGCCGGCAGCGAGTATAAGGCCCTCTATAAAGGGCAGAACCCTCTCGATTTTAATTTCTTCGAGGCCTCATCTATCCGTCAGGTAGGCAACAAATATGTGATGGTATTCTCGGGTTATTCTGGTAAAGAGTACGGATTGGGCAACACCAACTCGGCCCTGCGCTATGCTTTTGGTGACTCACCCTTAGGTCCTTGGCGTTCTGGTGGTGTGTTGGTTGACTCACGCGGTATCGTACTGAATGCCGATGGCTCGAAACTGATTGAGACCAATGCTGCTCATAACACCCATGGTTCGCTGCAGGAAATCAATGGTCAGTGGTATGTGTTCTATCATCGTCCCCCTCGTGGCTTTGGTAATGCCCGTCAGCCTATGGTGGCTCCCGTGAAGATTACGTGGGACAAGAAGCCTGTGGCTAAGGGTGGTATGGTGAAGATTACTGCTTACGATCCCTATACAAAGGATAATGTCTGGACGGCTAAGGCTAGCGATGGCAACGAGTATACGGGTGCCGAGGTAACCTCAGAAGGTTTCCAGATCTTTGGCCTGCCTCCTTATAACTACTATTCTGCTGGTATTGCCTGCTTTATGTACGGTCCTGGTAGCTATCAGTGGATGCAGGATAACTTCGACGTATGGAATAACTCAATGGACCTGGCCGGTATTCAGAACGGTGGTGTCATCGGCTTCAAGTACTTTGGTTTCGGTGGCCTGGCTCAGGACACCAAGGGCGTGAAAGCTTTCGAGGGTACGAAGAAGGGCGATGATGTCTATCTTCATCTGAACCTGACAATCAGCGGTAAGCCCTTTGAAATTCACGTCATGCTCGACGACCCGTGGAAAGGTCAGAAGTTATGTACACTCAAGATGAATGGATATGCTCCAGGACATCCCATCACCGTACGTATGAAGGTCCCCGCAGTTGAGGGGCTCACTGGCAAGCATGCTATCTACCTCGTAGCCGAAGGCCCCGAAGTGAAGCAGCCTGAACAGCCCCAGCGTGGTCAGTTCGGCCGTCGTCCGCAGGAGCCACAGCGTCCGCAGGGTTTGTTCGATCTCCACGGCATTGGCTTCTCGAAGGGTACGGATTTTGAGGTTCCCGTTGTCCCTCAGGTTACCATCACTGCTGACGGCAAGAAACTTAATATCCCTGCTACGCCTATCCGCTCTACCAATCAGAACGGCTATACCGACCTGATTCGTTATCAGGTGTATGGTCCACTGAAGGCTAGTACAAAATTGGCTGCTACGTCAGACGTGCCAGGTGTAAAGTTCCAAATCAGTCCTGTTACCGATGGCCGTGCTACGGTGAAGGCCACCTATCTGGGTAAGGAGAAGATATTCCTGATTAATTAAGGAGTTAAGAAATTAAAGACAATAGATGCGACAAATATCAATCTTGATAGTGTGCTTGCTGTGCCCCTTGCTGGCTGTTGCCGGTAAGGTGGCATCGCCCAATGGTAAGCTGATGGCTGTAACGAATGGTAAAACGTTAACCATCAATTATAATAATAAGCAGGTTCTCGACGTTGTGGATGCTGTTGCCGACGGACAGTCGTTGGTTTTTGTCCGTAAGGTAAAGGACGACTATCAGATGGTGGCAGGCAAGCGTTCGCACTGTGTTAACCAAGCCAATGAATACCGTTGCGGTAACATGGTGCTTAGAATGTATAATGATGGTATTGCGTTCCGTTATGAGAGTGCTGTCGCCACACAGCCTGCTTACCGTATTCCAGAGGGTACGCGTCGTTGGATGCAACAGTGGTGCGACTCCTACGAGGGCTTCTTCCCCTTGGAGACCACATATAAGGTGACACCCGTTCCTTCGTATAGCGGCATTTCAAAGTCTGCTGAGGGCTGGAATAATCGCTGGGGCTATCCGGCATTATTGGAACCACATAAGGATGTTTTTGTGCTGATTACGGAGGCGAATATCGAGCACGGGCAGAGTGCGTCATGCTTGTTTAACGACGGTGAGTTGTTCCGTGTGACACCTGCTGCGACTATCGCTGGCAAGACCTGTGATCACACACCTTGGCGTGTAGCTATCATTGGAGGATTGAAGGATGTCGTGGAGTCAACATTGGTGACCGATGTCTGTGAACCCTCCCAGATTGCCGATCCCAGCTGGATTCAGCCTGGTGTGGTGTCGTGGATTTATTGGGCTTACAATCATGGCTCTAACGACTATAACATCATCAAGAAGTATGTCGACTTGGCTGTTGCCCTGCGTCTGCCCTACGTGTTGATAGATGCCGAATGGGATGAGATGGACAAACTGCCTTCTAACGAGGGCAAGACCATCGAGGATGCCGTAGCATACGCCAAGGCTCAGGGCATCAAACCACTCATCTGGTACAACTCGTCAGTAGGGTGGGTGAATGGCGCTCCTACGCCAAAGTTCCGCCTGAACAAGCCTGAAGACCGCGAGAAGGAGTTTGCTTGGTTAGAGAAGATTGGGGTGGCAGGTGTGAAGATTGACTTCTTCTCGGGCGATGACCAGCGTAATATGGACTATTGTATCGACCTTTTGGAGAGTGCAGCCCGTCATCATCTGTTGGTCAACTTCCACGGTGCTACCATCCCTCGCGGTTGGCAACGTACATGGCCCAACCTCATGTCGACAGAAGGTGTGTATGGTGCTGAGTGGTATAATAATGTAGGCACTTTCACCAATAAGGCCGCCTGTCATAATGCTACACTGCCCTTTACACGTAATGTCATTGGCCCGATGGACTATACGCCTTGTGCCTTCAGCGATTCGCAACATCCGCATATCACGACCCATGCCCATGAACTGGCACTTACCGTCCTTTTCGAGAGCGCCCTCCAGCATCTGGCCGATCGTCCGGAAAGTCTTTTGGCACAACCTCAGGAGGTACAGCGGTTCTTTGGCATGTTGCCCAGCGTATGGGATGAAACGCACTATCTCAGCGGTTATCCTGGCGAGAGTGTCGTTTTGGCCCGTCGTCGTGGAGATACGTGGTATGTGGCTGGTATTAACGGTACCGATCAGGAGCGTACGTTCTCTATGTCCCTTGGTTTTGTCAAGGGAAAAAGTGTCACCCTCTTTGCTGATGGCGAACCTTGGGCGATTTCCCAGCCTACCAAGTTGCCTAAGCAGATAACTTGTAAGCCTCGTGGTGGTTTCGTCATAGTCATCAAGTAGTAGAAATCTATGCAATCCGTGTAATCCGTGTTCAAGAATATATGTATAAGAAGATTGTAGTGTTGATGAGTCTTGTAGCCTTATTGGCCGCTTGTCAGAAACCGAATGAGATGGATATGGAACAACAAATCAATGAACTCTACGAGCACATGTCCCAAGAGGAACGTATCGCCCAATTATGCAGCATGTATATGGACGAGCTCTTCGACAAGCAGGGCCAATTGGATACCAATCAGTGTCGGAAACTGATTCCTTATGGTATTGGCCATTTCTCACAGTATGCCAGCCAGAAGCAGATGGAACCCAACGTGTTGCGCGACCGTGTGGCAGCCGTTCAGGAGTGGTTGATGAAGAAAACCCCCAGTGGCATTCCCGCCTTGTTCCATGAAGAGGTGTTGTCTGGTATCAATACACGTGGTGCCACCATCTATCCGCAACAGATTGGCCAGGCCTGTTCATTTAATACCGAACTGGCAGAGATCAAAACGCGTCAGACCTCTACCACGATGCGTAAGATGGGTGGCATCCTGTCTTTGTCTCCTATGGTCGATGTCTGTCGTACGCCCTCATTCAATCGTTTGGAGGAGTCGTATGGCGAGGATGCCTATCTTTCTGCTGCCATGGGTGTCGCTTTCGTCCGTGGTTTGCAACAGGGTGACTTGTCAGTGGGTGTTGGTGCTTGTTCCAAACACTATCTTGGTTATGGTGGTGGTGGCGATGCTTCAGAAAAAGAGTTAATGGAAGACATTCTGATGCCCCATGAGGCTATGATTCGTCTGGCAGGTAGTCTTGCCGTGATGCCTGGCTATCATACGATGAAAGGTGCGAAGATGCAGTGTGCGGCTGATAGCATCGTCCTGAACGATATTCTACGCGGCTATTTGGGATTCGACGGTATGGTGGTCAGCGACTATACGGCTATTGACCAGTTGCCGCAGGGAAGTGAAAAAGGGAAAGCAAAAAGTGAAAAATTGGCTACTGCGCCAGAGGTGCTGAAGGCCGCTGCCGCCATCAATGGCGGTTGTGATGTCGACTTCCCCTTCGGTGCCAATTACAAGTATCTGCAGGAATCTATTGATAAGGGACTGGTAGCGCCTGAGGTCTTGGAACAGGCTGTTAAGCGTGTGTTGCGCTATAAGTACCGTGCAGGCATGTTCGATAGCAAGCCCTACCTTTATGCTAAAGGCGATATCAAGCTGGACACTCCTGAAGAGCGCCAGACATCTTACGAGATAGCCACGCAATCGATAGTCCTCTTGCAAAACGATAGCAGCCTACTGCCCTTGAAGGGCGATTCGCTGCGCATCCTGTTGACAGGACCTAATGCCAATACCATGTGGGCCATGTGTGGCGACTATTCGTTCCCAGCCATGACCTATTTCTGGAAACGCGTTGAGACCGACCTTGACCATCCTCATGTCATCACACTTTTGGAAGGCATGCGCGACCGTCTGCCTGCTGGCAATACGTTGTTGTATAGCCGTGGTTGCGACTGGACGGAGGAGATAGAAACTAAGTTCTCACATGTTGGCGACAAGCGTTCCTGGGAGTATCCTATCTTGCATCGTAAGGTCGATTCTGGTGAAGAGGCGGACAGGGATTCTGCTCTAGCTTTGGCCGACTCTGCCGATGTTATTATTGCTGCTGTGGGCGAAAATGTGATGCTCTGTGGCGAGAATCGCGATCGTCAGGGACTCCGCCTGCCTGGTAAGCAGGAAGAGTATGTTGAAGCCTTGCTGGCTACGGGTAAACCCGTCATTTTGGTTATGTTTGGTGGTCGTGCGCAAGTCATCTCTAGCCTTGCTGAACGCTGTGCTGCCGTCATTCAAGCATGGTATCCTGGCGAGGAAGGTGGTCATGCCGTTGCCGACATCCTCTTTGGCAACGTTTCTCCGTCAGCCAAACTGGCAGTCAGCTATCCCCGCGAGGAAATCTATACGCCCATCTGCTACAGCTATCCCCAATTGTCAAATAGTAAAATCCAGTGGCCTTTCGGTCATGGCTTGAGCTATACCACTTTCGAGTATAAACACATGGCCGTTGAGGATGGCGTACGTACCAGTGAGCCTTTTGTCAATCTGTCGTTCGAGGTGAAGAATACAGGTAAGGTCAGTGCCGATGAGATAGCACAGATTTATGTCTCACCAGCCGATGGCTCTCCTCTCTCCTCTCATCTCTCTCCTCTAAAATTGCAGGGCTTTGCCCGCGTTTCTTTAGAGCCTCGTCAGAGTAAGACGGTGCGTGTCAAACTCTATACTGAGCAGTTGGGCTTCTATAGCCATGAGGGGCAAGAACGTCGCTGGAATGTCCTGCCGGGCAAGTTTATTATCAAGATTGGTGCATCGTCCACGGATATTCGTCTTGAGGATCAGCTGACGCTCGTTGGCGACACCATTCATAAGCCCTTGCGTGAATACTATTTCTCAGATATCACGATAGAATAATCATCATAACGTAAAACCAAAAAAATTATGAAAAAGCTATTTTTGTTGTTGCCTTTTGTGGCTATGTTAGTGGGCTGCTCTTCCGGTAAAAAGGGTAGCGAGTGTCCTGTCCTTACTGTCGAGGGAGGTCAGATTTCCGGTATTACCTGCATCGCTCCAGAGAGTGACGGTACTACCACGACGTATTATGAATACCGTGGCATTCCCTATGCAGCAGCACCTATTGGCGATCTGCGCTGGAAAGAACCACAGCCAGTCAAGGCGTGGGAGGGTGTCCGTCTCTGCGACAAATTCGGTCATCCAGGCTATCAGGCCGTCCACTATCCTGGCTTCTATGCTTCTGAGTGGGGCTACGGAGACGAGGCTCCCTATAGCGAGGACTGTCTCTATCTGAACGTCTTTACCAAGGCCGCTGGTCAGACTGACAAGAAGCTGCCTGTAGCTCTGTGGATTCATGGTGGCGGCTACCGTGAGGGGTGGGGCTCTGAACCTGAATTCGACGGACGTGAGTGGGCTCTCAAGGATGTGGTACTGGTCACCATCAACTATCGTCTCGGCATTTTCGGTTTCATGCCTTATGGCGAACTCTCTGCTGAGAGTCCTCATGGCGTTTCTGGTAACTATGGCATCCTCGACCAGATTCAGTCACTGAAGTGGATTAAGGCTAATATTGCCCAGTTTGGCGGCGACCCTGATAATGTGACTATCTTTGGCCAGAGTGCTGGTGCCGGCAGTGTCCGTACACTTTGCGAGAGCCCTTTGGCTCGTGGCTTGTTCCACAAGGCCGTCATCATGAGTGGCGGTGGTCTGAATGTACCTCCTAAGGATGGCGAGGCTGCTAAACCGGCTACCCCGATGAATAAGTTCTTTACCTACAACCCCACACTGAAGGAGGCTGAGGCTGTCACAAAGAAGATTATGGACTGGGCTGGTCTTACCGACCTTCAGAAGCTGCGTGCCGCTTCTACAGAGGTCCTTTATACCCTGCCACAAATCTATAACATGGTCAACAAGACTGACGAGTTCCTCATGCAGCGTCCCCTTATTGATGGCTACGTGTCTACTAAATCGTTCGACGAAGCCGCCCGTGCTGGTGAGATTGCCGATGTCCCCTATATGATTGGCTATACACTCAACGATATGGGAACTATGGGACCTGGCATTGCCGAGTTCTGTAAGGTTCGTCAGGAGAAGGGCGGCAAAGCATGGGCTTACGAATTTGCCCGTCCGTTGCCCGACGATGGCAAGCATCCTGAGATTACCGACCGTCTTAAGGGTGCCTTCCACTCCAGCGACCTTTGGTTTGTCTTTAAGTCTTTAGAACACTGTTGGCGTCCTTGGACGCAGGGTGACTGGGATCTTGCTGAAAAGATGATTACTGCCTGGACTAACTTTGCCAAGTATAGCGACCCCAATGGTGCTGCTGATGGCAAGGGCTTAGGATGGGAACCCTGTACGGCCGAGAATCCTCAGTTTATGTTGTTTAAGTTAGACGATAAAGATCAGGAAGCATCAGAGATGGGCGCCCATCTCTAATATAAAAGAAGCGTCAAGAAACCTCTTTTTTGTAACCTCCACCCTTGCCAAATGTATAAGGTAAGGGTGGAGGTTTTCTTCGTCCACACTGACAAGGAACTGCCCCATCGTTATCATGTCCTGTTGGCGCAATTGGCTGTAGGCTATGAATTCCTGAATTTCTACCGTCGCGACGCAGGCCAAGCGTCTTATTGAGTCGCGCGCCACACAGACGCTTCAAGAAACCGCCTATATGCTCGGCTTCTCAGAACCGACCTCCTTCTACCGCTATTTTAAGCGCGTTACTGGCATGACAGCTAAAGAATACCGCGATAGAAATCTGTTGCTATAATCACTCAAATAGTATCATTTATTGTCACGCGAATGGCTTTTGTTACATCAGCGAAAGTTTGTGAAACACATGGATAGGAGGCGTCGCTATATTTTTTGTAATTTTGCAGTCTCATCATCATATTTTATTGTAAATGAAGACACGAATACTAAGTATCATGGCATTTTGTTGCTGTACTATTGCCGTAATGGGACAGCAGCATTTTGGTAAGGGACAGGTGACGGTGCAGACCATAGCACGGAATGCCGTCCGAGTACAATACACAGAGGGTACCGCGGCGAAAAGCGACCTGCCCGACTGGATATATGTTAAACACGGTACTGAGAGGAGCCGTGATGTGAAGGTAAAGGTTGACGCCAAGCGTCAGCAGATTGTGATTAGGGATAAAGGTGGCAAGGCCGTGTTTACGGCCTTCAGCCACCATTTTCATGATGGCGAGGCTACGTTGGCTTTTGCCACAGCCGCTGACGAGTGCCTGTTCGGACTGGGACAGTTTCAGGACGGCTACAGCAATGTGCGTGGTTTGTCACGTCGCTTGACACAGGTAAACACCCAGATTTCGTTGCCCATGCTCATCTCGAGTAAAGGCTATGGCATTTTGTGGAACAACTACGGACTGACGGAGTTCAATCCCTGCAGTCAGAGTGTCCGCTTGGAAAAACGTCAGGGCGAGGGAACCAGCGAGGTGGTGAATGTCACTTCTACCGAGGGTGGCAAGCGCGAAGTCCGCCAGCGTAACATCTTCGAGGCAACCATCGATATTGCTGAGTCGGGCGATTACAGCCTGCTGTTGGATGTCGGTCAGAAGATGGCCCGTCGTCATAACCTCTGCATCGACGGACAACCCGTCATCGAGATGCAGAACCTGTGGCTGCCGCCGACAGCCTCGAAGATAGTCCACTTGGAGAAAGGTCGCCATGCGCTGACTGCTGAGTTGACCAAGGACGACAAGCCCGTGCTTTATTACGACAAGGTGAAGGACCAGACCATGTTCCGTTCGCCAGTATCGACAGCCGTCGACTATACCGTCTTTGTCGGTTCTCCCGATGAAATCATCGCCACCTATCGCCAGCTGACAGGTGAATGTCCTATGATGCCGAAATGGGCACTGGGCTATATCCATTGTCGTGAGCGTTTCCATTCGTCAAAGGAAATCCTGGAGACAGCCCGTCGTTTCAAGCAGGAACAGATGCCCATCAGCATGATAGTACAAGACTGGCAGTATTGGGGTAAGTATGGTTGGAACTCGATGAAGTTCGATGAAGAGCACTATCCCGATCCCAAGGCACTCACCGATACGCTTCACCAGATGGATATTCGTCTGATGCTAAGCGTATGGTCGAAGATTGACAAGAACTCGGAGGTGGGCCGTCAGATGGTACATGACAACTATTACATTCCCGGCACAGACTGGATAGACTTCTTCAATCCGCAGGCCGCTGCCTCCTATTGGCAGAACTTCCGCGAACGACTGCTACCCTTGGGCATTGATGCCTGGTGGCAGGATGCTACCGAACCTGAGAACGATGACTTGCTGGGACGTCGTGTGAATAACGGCAAGTGGAGTGGGGAACAGGTGCGTAACGTCTATCCCTTGTTGGTCAATAAGACCGTCTATGAGGGACTCGTTGAGGCTGGCCGCGAGCCGATGATATTGACACGTTGCGGCTTCCCAGGCATCCAGCGTTACGGCTCTGCCCTGTGGAGTGGTGATGTTGGCAACGACTGGGAGACCTTCCGTCGTCAGATTACCGCCGGCTTGGGCGTGCAGGCCGCAGGTGTACCTTGGTGGACGTACGATGCTGGCGGTTTCTTCCGTCCTGGCAATCAGTATAATAATCAGGACTATATCGAGCGTATGTTACGCTGGATACAGACTAGCGTCTATCTGCCTTTGATGCGTGTGCATGGCTATATGAGCAATACCGAGCCATGGAACTATGGTGAGGAAGCCAAACGAATCATTGCAACCAGTCTGGATGAGCGCGAAAAGCTGCGCCCCTATATCGAAGCCTGTGCCGAACGTGTCAGCAAAGAAGGCTATACACTGATGCGCCCGCTCGTGTTCGACTTTGCCGACGACCCTGAGGCTCTGCAGCAGAAGTACGAATATATGTTCGGGCCGTCACTGCTCATCAGTCCCATTACGGAACCTGGCGTCAAGGAGTGGAAGACCTATCTGCCCAAGAACAAGGGTGGATGGAAGGATGCCCGTACGGGACGTCATTATGATGGTGGTCAGACCATTACCACGCAGGCTTTTAAGGAGTGCATTCCCGTCTTTGTCCGTGTAGGATATGAGGGAGAATTAAAGATGAAAGATTAAATTATAGTATTTATGAAAACAAAGTATCTGATAGTTTTATCATTTATTATTTGTCATTTATCATTTAGCCCCATAGGTGCGCTTGCGCAACCTGCCGGCGGTTTCGGAGGTTTCCAGAAACAGATGAAACTCGAGACATCACAGGAGTGGAAAGATGTAAACTATGTCGGCGACGACCAGGCCTATCACACCTGCGACATCTATCTGCCCAAAAAGGAGGCTGCCAGCTATCCCGTTGTGATTCATATCTATGGCAGTGCTTGGTTTAGCAACAACGGTAAGGGTATGGCTGACCTCGGTACTATTGGCAAGGCACTGCTCGATGCTGGCTATGCCGTGGTATGTCCTAACCACCGTTCCAGCATGGATGCCAAGTGGCCTGCCCAGTTGCACGACATCCGTGCCGTCATCCGCTTCGTGCGTGGTGAGGCCAAGAAGTATAAGTTCGATACCTCGTTCATCGCTACCAGCGGTTTTTCTTCTGGTGGTCACCTGGCTTCTATTGCTGCCACCACCAGTGGTAACGGTCATGCCAAGGTGGGTACAGTGGATGTTGAGTTGGAAGGCTCGCTTGGCAACTATCTCAAGGAGAGCAGTGCCGTCAATGCTGCCTGCGACTGGTCTGGTCCCATCGATCTCACCGCTATGGACTGTGGTCAGCACATGACGATGGGTGACAACTCGCCCGAGGACGTGCTGTTGGCTTCGAAGCTCGACAAGGAGCCGGACAAGTATCTCAGTCTGAGTGCTACCAGCTATATCGACAAGAACTGTCCCCCTGTGATTATTTTCCATGGTGAGAAGGATAATGTCGTACCTTGCTGTCAGGGCAAGAAGTTCTATGAGGCCCTGAAGGCTGCTGGTGTGAAGACTGAGGCAACCTATCCCGCTGAGGGCAGTCATGGTGGTCCGCAGATGTACACAGCCGAGAACCTGCAGAAAATGGTCAACTTCCTCAACGAGGTGCGTCAAGCCAACGGTCCTAAGACCCGCATCATTGAGAACGGCGGCAATGGTCCGTATAAGGCCATCATGAAGGAAGAAGAGGCTCTGAAGGAGCATACCGTCATCGTCCCTCAGGATCTGACACCGTTCAGCGCCAAGAATCCGTTGCCCGTACTGGTATGGGGTAATGGCGCTTGTGCCAACTCGCCCTTCGAACACATGAACTTCCTCAACGAGATTGCTTCTAACGGTTTTATTGTGCTGGCTACTGGCAATATCCCCATGACCGACGAGTGGTACAAGGGTCCGATGTCACGTGCCGACCAGCAGATAGAGAGTATCGACTGGGTGATTGCCCAGAACAACGACCCTGCTTCGCCCTATTATCAGAAGATTGACACCAAGCACATCTGTGTAGCCGGTATGTCGTGCGGTGGCTTGCAGACGTTGCACAACTGTGCCGATAAGCGCATCACCACTATTATGATTTGCAACAGCGGACTCTTCAAGCAGTCGAATGCTGCCCAGGCTGTAGGTGGTATGCCCATGCCTGAGAAGTCGAAGCTGAAGGAGTTGCATACACCTATCATGTATATGCTGGGAGGCAAGGAAGATATCGCCTACGAGAATGGTATGGACGACTTCCACCTCATCGAACACGTGCCTTGCGTTGCCATCAACTATCCCGTGGGTCATGGCGGTACCTATCGTCAGCCCAATGGTGGCGAGTTCACGATTCCCGCCCTCGCATGGCTCAAGTGGCAGTTGAAGGGTGACAAGCAGGCTGCCAAGATGTTCATTGGCAAGAAGCCCGAACTCCTCAAACGTGATAAGTGGACCTTGGAGGCCAACAAGAAGTTCCAGAAACTGAAGTAATTTATATTTTAACATGAATTACCATGAATGACCCATGAATTTTTCATGAATAACAATTTCTGATAATTCATGTTGAATTTATGGTAATTCCTGTTTATAAAAACAGAGGCGATGAGATATTGGCTGTTAATGATTGCTTATGGGCTGATTGCTGTTCATTGTGAAGCGCAATCTCTGCCGTTTGTTTTTGGTGTCGAGAACACGGGCTTTCATTTGGATAAACCCGTGATGCCTGCGCCCGACCAGTTACCCGTCATCCGCGAGCTGCCTAATGCCCTGGAGGGTGTTGGCAGCTTTGCCGACTGGGTGAAGCGCCGTAGCGATATTGCCCACATGATTCAGCACTACGGCATCGGCGAGAAGCCTGTCGTAACGCCCGAACAAGTCAAGGCACGCATGGAAGGTGACACGGCATTGGTGGTCGACGTCACAGTGAATGGTGAGACGCTGACCCTACGCTCCGTCATCCGCTATCCCAAGACGGGTAGTGCTCCTTACGCCCTGATGATTGGCACGGACATGATATCCCTGCCGCGTCCCCTGTTCGACAATCGTCCTATTGCCACGATGACGTTCCGCTCCGCTCAGGTCAACGACTACAAACAGTGGGGCAAGCACCACGATCGCGGTGAGCACAACTTCGATCGCCTCTATCCGAACCTCGTTAAGAATGGTGCCTATAGCGAGTGGGCATGGGGTGTCAGCCGATTGATTGACGGTCTGCAGCAGTTAGGCCTAGAAGTGACGAAGATTGATACGCGCCGCATCGGTATCACGGGATGCTCGTATGCTGGCAAGATGGCCCTCTATGCTGGTGCCTTCGACGAACGCATCGCCCTTGTCATTGCTCAGGAACCCGGTGGCGGTGGTGCTGCTGCCTGGCGTAAGTCGCATGAGTTGACGCTGGCAGGCAAGAATCTGGAGGATATCGACAAGACCGACTACCACTGGTTCTTGGAGAGTCAGAAGGAGAACTTCCGTGGCGATTCTGTCTATCGTCTGCCTTACGACCAGCACGAGCTCTGTGCGATGGTCTGTCCGCGTGCTCTTCTGCTGTTGGGCAATCCCGACTTTGAGTGGCTAGCTGATGCCTCTATGGAACCCTCTGCCCAGGCAGCCCATCGCGTCTGGCAGTTCTTTGGCATCCCCGGCCGTATGGCATGGAGCATCGTCGGAGGACATGGCCACTGTCAGTTGCCTGAGAGCCAGTTCCCCATCGTAGAGTCTTTCCTTGACCGCTTCTTGCTGCCTTAGGACATTTCTTAAGATTCTTGAATAAATTTGGCAGGTGTTGTGCCGGTATGCTGTAGGAACACCTGATGGAAGTATTTGCGGTCTAGATTAATACTGTTAATTACTCACTCTTGCGCCTCAGTCGTTCCGCTCCTGGCTCGCGCCTCGTCCGCTCCGTGCGGAGGGCCCTTCCGCTCCGTGCTCGTCACTTCTGATTCACGATGCAAAGGTACGAAAAAATAAGATGCAAAACAATAGTTTTCCCCGATTATTTTTCATAAAATGCAATTTTATTTTTGTCAAATTTTGAGATGTTATTTATGCTGTCTTGACGCCGTATCACCGTATCACCGTAACATCTGCTATCTGCGAAATGCGGAAAACAAAGGGTATTATAATTATATTATATATATAATTATAATTATATATATAATATAAAATTTATATGATTATTTTTCCCTATCCGAAACCCACTAAATGTTACGGTGATACGGTGATACGGTGATACGGTGATACGGCATGCTGAAAACATCGTAACTTTCTCCCTTGGAGAAAATAGGCTGCACCTTGGAAATTAAAATAAATCCTAATTTATTTTGTATTTCGCTCGGTTTGCACTATCTTTGCAGGCATTAAAACGTTAAAGGCAATGAAAAGACCAAGAATCGTGATGCTGATAGTAGCAGTTCTGACGGCTTGTATGTCGGTATGGGCGGCTGATGTAAAGGTGGAGTTCGTGACTCCAAGTATTGTTCATGTGGTGAAAGGAGAGCCCACCAAGACGCTGGTGGTGACGCTGAAGCCACAGCAGGTGGCGGTGACGCAGAAAGGCGATACCTGGAAGAGTAGCGAGCTGACCGTGAAGTTGGAGCCCCAGACAGAGACCCTTGTGTTCATGACGAATAAGGGCAAGGTGCTGTTGAAGGAGAAAGGCATCAGAATGGTGCGTAAGAATGCCGATGAGTTTGAGGTCAGCCAGACTTTTACCCTCGACAAGGACGAGGCCATCTACGGCTTGGGTACCGTGCAGGACGGCAAGCTGAACCGTCGCGGACTGAAGAAACGCATGGAGCAGTCGAACCTGGAGGACTTCCAGAATGTGCTGCAGTCTATCAAGGGCTATGGTATCTACTGGGAGAACTACTCGCCCACGATGTTTGAGGACAATGCCGAGGGCATGACGTTTACCTCTGAGGCAGGGCAGGGCATCGACTACTACTTTATGTATGGTGGCTCGGCCGACGGTGTCATTGCCTTGGTGCGCCAGTTGACGGGCGACGTGCCGATGTTCCCGCTGTGGACGTACGGCTTCTGGCAGTCGAAGGAACGCTACAAGACGGCTCAGGAAACGGAGTCGATCGTCGACCAGTATCGTGCGCTGCAGGTGCCGCTCGACGGTATCATCCAGGACTGGCAGTACTGGGGCTCGAACTACCTGTGGAACGCGATGGACTTCCTGTCGGAGGACTTTGCCAACGGTAAGCAGATGATTCAGAACGTACACAAGAAGCATGCCCACTTCATGATCAGCATCTGGGCCAGCTTCGGACCCATGACCCAGCAGTTCCGCGAACTGGACGCGAAGGGACTGCTGATGCCTTTCGAGACGTGGCCCCAGAGCGGCATATCGCACGTATGGCCACCCATCATGAAATATCCGTCGGGTGTGAAGGTGTACGATGCCTTCCATCCTGAGGCTCGCGCCATCTACTGGAAGTACCTGAAGACGCTGTACGACTATGGTACGGATGCGTGGTGGATGGACTCTACCGATCCCGATTTCTTTAATCCGAAGGAGAGCGACTATGACCATAAGGTGTATGGCGGCACGTGGCGTTCGCAGCGTAACGCGTTCCCGTTGGCTACCGTTCGTGGCATCTACGAGGCACAGCGTAAGGATGACCGTGGCAAGCGCATCTTTATCATGACCCGTTCGTCGTATGCAGGTCAGCAGCACTATGGCTCGAACATGTGGAGCGGCGACGTGGCCTCGTCGTGGGACATGCTGCGCAAGCAGGTGCCTGCCGGACTGAACTTCACGCTGACGGGCAATCCAAATTTCAATACCGACATCGGCGGCTTCTTCTGCAATCGCTATAACACGAAGGGCAAGGGCTCGGCTCCGCGCAATCCGCAATTCCAGGAACTCTACGTGCGCTGGATGCAGTACGGACTGTTCTGTCCCGTATTCCGCAGTCATGGTGCCGATGCTCCTCGCGAAATCTGGCAGTTCGGCAAGAAGGGCGAGCCTGTCTACGATGCCATCGAACAGATGATTCGCCTGCGCTATCGCCTCATACCTTATTTATATAGTACCGCCTGGCAGGTGACCTCGAACAACGACAGCTACATGCGTCCGCTGTTCAGCGACTTTGCCCAGGACAAGCAGGTGTGGAATGTTGCCGACGAGTTTATGTTCGGACGTAGCATACTGGCAGCGCCCATCGTCAACCCACAATATACCGAGGAGGCCATCATCAAGGAAGACGCCATGACGGGTTGGGACCGCAAGACTGTGTCCGATGGTTCCCCCGTCGGAGTCGTCGACTGGGCAGCAACAAAGAGCGCTACGAAGTATCTGCCGAAGGGTACCACATGGTATGACTTCTGGACAGGCAAACGGTATAAGGGTGGGCAGAGCGTGACGTTGGAGACGCAACTGAACCGCGTGCCGATGTTCGTGCGTGCCGGTAGCATCGTGCCTATGGGACCAGAAATGCAGTATGTAGGCGAAAAGTCGTGGGACCAGCTGGAACTGCGAGTCTATCCCGGTGCCGATGGTCAGTTTGTGCTGTACGAGGACGAGGGTGACGGCTACAATTACGAAAAGGGTGCCTATAGCACTATTAATATAAAATGGAACGAGCGCACGCGTACGTTGACCATCGGAGAGCGTCAAGGAAATTTCAAAGGCATGATTCAACAGCGTTGTTTTACCATTGTGACACCCGACGGAAATCAGAAAACGATAGAATATTCTGGAAAAATGCAGTCGGTGACCCTCTGAGAAACAAATCTTAAAAAGTATTACACAAAACCCCTTGGTCTATGAAATCAGGGGGTTTTTCTGTTTAAAACCCTTTACTTATCGGTATTAGCACAAATAATAAAGTTTTTGTAACACTAAATAAACTCTATTTTATTAAAAACTCCTAAATTTGCAGCGGAAAACTTTAAAAAGTGGAACGATTAACTTAATTATAACTTAATTCAACTTTATTATTTTAATTAACTAAAACTTTCTTTATGTGGAACTTTAAAATGTTACAAAAGACATTGGCAGTACTGTTCCTTCTCTGCATGATTCCTCTAGGGATGAGTGCCCAGACAGTCAAGGGAACAGTCAGTGACGAGGCTGGTGAACCAATCATTGGTGCAACAGTCAAAGTACAGGGAACCAACGATGCCACAGTGACCGACTTTAACGGTAACTTCAGCATCAAGGCATCCTCGAATGCAACTCTGAACATTTCTTATGTAGGCTATCTGTCTCAGAATGTAAAGGTTGCTGGCAAATCTAACATCAGCGTCTCGCTGAAGGAAGACACACAACTCCTGAACGACGTGGTGGTCATCGGTTATGGTACTGCAAAGCGCAGTGATATCTCCGGTTCTGTGGCATCTATTGATGCTGCTGCCATGATGAAGAAGGTGCCCATCAACCTGGCTGACGGTTTGAAGGGTGCTGCTCCTGGTGTGATTGTTACTCAGCAGGACGGTGCTCCTGATGCTTTGTCTCAGGTACGTATCCGTGGTGTCGGTACTATCAATGGTGATGCTTCTCCTCTTTATGTCGTAGACGGTGTACAGGTTGGTAACAATGCTAACTTCTTGAATCCTCAGGACATCCAGAGCATCGAAATTCTGAAGGATGCTTCTGCTACCGCTATCTACGGTTCTCGTGGTGCAAACGGTGTTGTTATGATCACCACCAAGCATGGTACTAAGGGTGCCGCTCATGTGGAGTTTGCTGCTAACTGGGGTATCCAAACTGTTTCTCATTACTATGATACAGTAGATGCAGACGGTTATGCTCAGGAGATTCGTCTGGCTCGCGGTGCTACTGGCGGCCAGCCTGGTATGTCTATCTGGAATGCTGAGTATGATGGCACACGCAAGTATATCGACTGGCAGAAGGAAATGACTCGTGCTGCTTGGCGTCAGAACTACACAGTAACAGCTAGTGGTGGTACGGATAAGATTCAGGGTAACTTCTCTGCAGGCTACTTGAACAACCAGGGTATTGTTGTTAACACTAGCTACAAACGTATGAACCTCCGTGGTACCTTCAAGGCTCAGGCAACCAACTTTATTGAAGTAGGTGGTGACATTAACTTCACCCACAGCAAGTCACACGGTAGCAACCGCGGTGTGAACAATAACGGTAACTTGTCGTCAATGCGTGACTATGCTTCACTGCCTCCGACAATGGATTATATCTCTGAGACTACAGACTTGACAGATGATGTGACTTCACCGAATTATGGTAAGACATATAAGTATCATGTTAGTCCTAATGTGGTAAATCCTGATGGTACTTATGGCGTTTATCAGTATCTCTCTGGTTCAGGTGGTGAGTTGCTCGGTGGTCAGGATAACTACTATGCTGCCCAGATGAGTATCGATAATCCCCAGCGTCAGAATCGTTTGTTGGCTAACGTATATGCTGACATTACGTTCTTTAAGGGACTGCACCTGAAGTCAATCTTCTCTTATGACTATAGCAGCAATGATAGCTACAGTTGGACAAATCCTTCTTACCGTTACAATAAAGTTGGATCATATAACAATGGTCAGCTCACAGAGTCTTATCAGGAGACATACGTGAAAGGCGGTGCAAATGCCAATAACAGCTTCAATCTGAGCCAGAGCACTGGCTATACCAAGGGCTTGGAGACTTATCTGACCTACAACTGGTCGAACGACATTCATGACGTTACCGCAATGATTGGTTACTCTGTTAGCAAGAATTATGGTTCTTGGGTATCTGCTGGTGCTGACACTTTCCCGAAGGATGGTATGATCCGTGATTTGGGCCTGACTCAGAATGAAGATTCACGTAAGGGTAGCGGCGCTTTCAATGCCGAAACTCGTTTCGTCTCTTATTTCGGACGTGTGATGTACAGCTTCATGAACCGTTATAACTTGACTGCCACCGTACGTCGCGACGGTTCGTCAAACTTCGGTGCTGGTAACCGTTGGGGTACCTTCCCCTCAGTAGCTGCTTCTTGGCGTATTAGCGAAGAGCCGTTCATGAAGGATATTAAGTGGATCAGCAACCTGAAACTCCGTCTTGGTTGGGGTCAGACAGGTAATGCAGGTTCACCTACAAACCTGAGTGTTAACCAGCTTAGTACAGCCAGCAATATGTATCATTTCTATAACCTCGGTTCTGGTACAAATACCTTCACAACTGCTAGCGGTATGTCATATGCCAAGGTTATTGATACCAATTTGAAGTGGGAGACCAACGAGCAGACCAACATCGGTTTGGACTTCTCTCTGCTAAATGGCGATCTGAATGTTGCTCTTGACTACTTCGTACGTTACTCTAAGGATATGTTGCTTTACAAGAGCGTACGTCGTTCTACTGGTTTCGACAACGTATATACCAATGCCGGTGAGATTCGCAACCGTGGTTTCGAGTTCAGCGTCAGCTACAACAAGCGTTTGAACAAGGACTGGACAATTGGTGCAACCTTAACTGGTTCTACGCTGAGCAACAAGATCACCAAACTTGACGACGACATCTTCAATGCCTGTGGTGGCGGTAACGACGGTTCAAACACCGACGGTTCTAACGTACAGGCTGTGGATACCAACGGTTTCTTCTGGGCTAACCACTCAGTTTGCCGTGAGGGTTATGCAGTAGGTTCATATTTCGGATACATTTATGAAGGTATTTTCCAGAACCAGCAAGAAATTGATGACCTGAACAAGATAGCAAGAGACAAATATAAGGCTTCTCACCCAGATGCTACTCAGGATGAGGTCAATTCTATCTATGCTCAGAATAAGTTCACGGCTCCTGGCGATGCACGCTTCAAGGACATAAACGGTGATGGTATTGTTGACGACAATGATATGACTATCATTGGCAACGGATTCCCCAAGTTCAACTTCGGTTTGAATCTGAACGCTTCTTATAAGAACTGGGACTTCTCTGTTTACACTTATGGTGTACTGGGACAGGACATCCTTTCTTACTCAGCTATGCGTCTCGAGTCTGTCGGTAGTGGTGACGAGTCTGTCAATGCAGTGTTGAAGGATGCACTTAGCAATGCATGGTCAGAGACTAACAAGGGTGGTACGCTGCCTCGTCTGGTTATCCTCGACAACAACCACAATACCCGTTGCTCTAACCTGTGGGTTAAGAACGGCAACTTCCTGAAGATTAACAATATTCAGATTGGTTACTCTTTCGATCGCAAGCTCATTGCTCCTCTGAAGCTCACGTCTGCTCGTATCAGCCTGTCAATTAGCAATTTGTGCTGCATCTCGCCTTACAACAAATATGGCGATCCCGAGTGCGGTCAGGGTTCTCTTGTGTTCACAGGTCTTGACACTGGTCGTTATCCTTCACCTCGTACTTATTCACTTGGTCTTAACGTTCAGTTCTAACACACTTAAAATAACAATAAAATCAGAAAACAATGAAAACAATAAATAAATCATTACTGATTGCTGCTCTGGGTGTTGCAACCTTAGGCTTTACGTCATGTGGCGAAGACTTCCTGGAGGTGAATCATTACGACATTCTGCCCGCAGACGTTATGTACGCCAGTGAGGCGAATGCTCAAAGCGGTTTGACGGGTATCTATGACTGTCTATTCCCAGATGGCACTATTGCCGATGGTTGGAACTACAAACCACAGTTGTTCCTTGGCTGTCACCCCACACTTGATACTCAGGCTACAGGTTGGGATGTCAACTGGGGTATCCAAAACTGGACAGCTGATGAAGAGGAACTGCGCAAAGGTTGGCAGTATGCTTACCGTGCCGTTGACCGTGCAAACGTGTTCCTGGCTGGTCTGGAAGGCAGTGGTGCCGAGAATACTTGGAGTTCATATAAGTATATGCGCGGTGAGGCTAAGGCTCTGCGTGCTTACTTCTATATGTTCCTGGCTCAGAACTGGGGCAAGGTGCCTGCACTGTCTACTGGTGAGACGTACGTAACCAATCCTACAAAGCCTGCTGTTGAAAACGATATGGAACTCTGGGACTTCATCATCACCGATTTAAAGGATGCTACAGCCGATTTGAATTGGACTCCGTATAATGGAGAGTATGGTCGTGCTACCAAGGGTATGGCAGAGTCGTATCTTGCTGAGGCCTATATGTGGAAGGCTTTCCGCGCCCGTGCTGCTGGTGACAATGCTACTAGCACAGCTGCTCTTCAGCTGGCTAAGGCTGCCCTGGAGGATGTTATTAATAGTGGTACCTACGAACTTAACAGATCTTACTCTACACTGTGGGACGGTGACGAGGCTTGGTCTAAAGAGGCCGTTTGGCAGGTGGTTATGGATATGGGTAAGGGTAACTATGCTAACTGGGGACTCGACAGCCATATCTTCAATAATTTCTTCTCTGCTTCTACCAATGGTGGTGGTGGCTGGGGTTCACAGTACAACTCTTGGGAGCTTTATTTCCTCTTTGAAAAGGGCGACAAGCGTCGTGACTATTCTTTCTGTACCTCACCTATTGCTGAACTGCCTGAGGAATATCGCTGTCCACAGACCTATGGCTACAATCCGTTCGTACAGTGTACCATCGGTCTGGATGGCCCAGATGGTAAAGTTCAGGATAATCTGAATGACCGTACTGCCCCTGTTCATGCAGAAAACAACAACTTCATGTTCCGTAACAATGATGGTGAGTACGCTCCTGCTGTCTGGTCGATGAAGTACTGGCGTCTGGCTCGTTGTCAGTGGGATATTCCACACTCTCCCTGCCACTACTACTATAAGCGCTACTCTGGAGTGTTGCTCGACTATGCTGAGTGTCTGTTCCGTCTGAATGGTGACGACGATGCAACTGCTTGGTCTATCATCGACAAGATTCGTAACCGTGCCTTCGGTAATGATGAGGTTGGTTATGCTGATGAACTGACTGCCAAGTTCACTCCATACTACAAGAACATGGCTTCAGAAGCTCAATGGGGTTATGGTGGTTACGACAGTTCACGTGACTATTATCCCGTTCCCTTCAGCACCCAGACGGTTACAGTTCCTTCTGCTAAGACTGTTTATACCGATATGGTCAACAATGGTATGAAGGTTAATATTACTGGTACTGAGGAGACTCTTTGTAAGCCATTCGCTGGTAAGGCTAAGGCTTGGGAGGTTGCTCTGCTACAGGAGCGTCGTAAGGAGTTCAATCAGGAGTGGAACCTGAAGCACGACCTCTTCCGTAGTGAGATTTTGAAGACCCACGTAGAATGTGACTACCCGAAGGGTGTTGGTCTGCCTAAGGATAATCCTAATAAGAGCAAGAACTGGCACTACTATCGTGATTGGGAGCCCAACGAAGCTAAGTACTTCATGCCTATCCCAACAGATGAGTTGCTGAAGAACAAGGCTCTGAAGCAGAATCCTGTTTACTTAACAGTTGTTGAGTAATACCTCTTGTCTACAAGACATCGATAATAAGAAGGCACTTCACATTAGTGAGGAGCCTTCTTTGTTTATCACTGTCTTTTGCATTTACTATGGAAAACGTATCGCTATGCCCCCGTTTCCTGTGCCATGCTACATCAACGAAAGTATTTGATACATTCGCAACTATCCACGTGCGGATTATTTTGTACCTTTGCAGCAAACTATTAAAACGGATAACGATATGAAATTGAAGACAACCATCGCTGCGTGTCTTTTGACGCTGACGGCAACGGCTCAAACAGTCAATGCACAGGAATATCCCTACAAAAATCCAAACTTGTCGGCATTGGAGCGTGCCAAGGATTTATGTTCACGGTTGACCTTGGAAGAGAAAGCAATGCTGATGTTGGACGAGAGTCCGGCTATTCCGCGTTTGGGCATTAAGAAGTTCTTCTGGTGGAGTGAGGCACTGCACGGTGCAGCCAATCAGGGTAACGTGACTGTGTTCCCTGAGCCAGTGGCCATGGCTGCGTCATTTAATCCGAATTTGCTCTATAAGTGTTTTGACGTGGCTTCAACGGAATTCCGTGCCCAGTACAACGAGCGTATGCAGCGTGGCTCTGGTGAGGACGAGAAATTCCACAGCCTCTCGGTGTGGACACCCAACGTCAACATCTTCCGCGACCCACGATGGGGCAGGGGACAGGAGACCTATGGCGAGGACCCCTACCTGACTTCGGTCATGGGTGTGCAGGTGGTGAAAGGTCTGCAGGGACCGGAAACGGCCAAGTACCGAAAACTGTGGGCTTGTGCCAAGCATTATGCCGTACACAGCGGTCCTGAATATACGCGCCATTCAGCTAATCTAACCAACGTGTCGCCACGCGATATGTGGGAAACCTATATGCCAGCCTTCAAAGCACTGGTGCAGGATGCTCAGGTGCGCGAGGTGATGTGTGCCTACCAGCGTCTGGACGATGACCCTTGTTGTGGCTCATACCGTCTGTTGCAAACCATCCTTCGCGACGAATGGGGCTTTAAGTATCTGGTCGTGAGTGACTGTGGCGCCATTTCAGACTTCTATGACTCACATAAGTCATCGTCGAGTCCTGTTCATGCTTCGGCCAAGGCTACGATAGCAGGTACGGACGTGGAGTGTGGCTACGGCTATGCCTATAAGAGCATTCCTGAGGCTGTGCGTCGTGGCTTTATCACAGAGGCAGAAGTCGACAAGCATGTCATCCGACTGTTGGAGGGCCGTTTTGACTTGGGCGAGATGGACGATCCCTCGTTGGTGGAGTGGTCGAAGATTCCTTATTCGGCTATGTCGACCAAGGCATCGGCCAATCTCTCGCTGGATATGGCCCGTCAGACCATCGTGCTGCTTCAAAACAACAATATTCTGCCGCTGAGCAAGAAGGAGAAGGTTGCCGTGATTGGTCCTAATGCCAACAATACGCCCATGATGTGGGGTAATTATAACGGTCAGCCTAACCATACCGTTACTATCCTCGATGGTATTAAGGCTAAGACTAAGAAACTGTTCTATGCGCAGGGTTGTGACCTGACATACGACAAGGTGATGGAATGCCTCATGGCTTCACAGTGCAGCTTCGAAGGCAAGAAGGGCCTGAAGGGCACCTTCTGGAACAATCGCCTCATGGAAGGTAAACCTGTGACTACGCAGTACTATACCACACCACTGGCTGTGACCACATTTGGTATGCATAACTTCGCCCCTGGCGTACAGCTCGAAGACTTCTCGGCTAAATATGAGACCGTCTTCACCCCTCAGGAGGCAGGTGAATATGTTGTGAACGTGGATGGTTGCGGCCATTTCGAACTCTATATCGACGGACAGCAGAAGTTCCGTCACCACATCTGGCGTACCACCCCCAACCGTGTGGCTATCCAGGCCGAGAAAGGCAAGATCTACAAGATAGAGGTGCGCTTCTCACATGTTCCGACATACAATGCCAATCTGGCTATCAACATTGCTAAGGAGCATCCCATCGACTACCAAGAGACCATTGCCAAGCTGAAAGGTATTGATAAGGTCATCTTTGTGGGCGGTATCTCGCCAGCTCTTGAGGGTGAGGAAATGCCTGTGGACATAGAAGGTTTCAAAGGTGGTGACCGTACCAATATCGAGCTGCCAAAGGTGCAGCGCGAATTCCTGAAGGCGCTGAAGGCTGCTGGCAAACAGGTCATCTTTGTCAACTGTTCGGGCTCATGTATCGCCCTGCAACCTGAGACGGAAACCTGCGATGCCATCGTGCAGGCTTGGTATCCCGGTCAGGAGGGTGGTACGGCTGTGGCCGACGTGCTCTTCGGCGACTATAATCCATCAGGAAAACTGCCTGTCACATTCTATAAGAGTACCAGTCAGTTGCCTGACTACGAGGACTATTCGATGAAGGGCCGTACCTACCGCTACTTCACTGATGCCCTGTATCCCTTTGGCTATGGCTTGAGCTATACAAACTATGAAGTCAAGGGGCAGAAGGCAGAAGTCGGAGCAGACGGCAACGGAAAGGTGACGGTCGAAGTGGCTAATACAGGTAAGATGGACGGCACGGAAGTCGTACAGCTCTACATCCGTAACCTGCAGGATCCTAATGGACCGCTGAAGTCGTTACGTGCCTTTGAACGTGTGGACGTAAAAGCTGGTCAGACATCGACAGTTGCGCTGTCGTTGAACAGGAAGGCGTTCGAGTTCTGGGATGCTGAGACCAACACCATGCGTGTGAAGCCCGGCAAGTATGAGATTCTCGTCGGCACCAGTTCGGTAGACCAAGACCTCAAGCGTATGGAGGTGGAAGTTAAGAAGTAAGAGTTAAGAAATACATTCATTAATAATAAATCCTAAAATCAACACAATGAAACGAGCATTATTATCTGCTATTGGCTTTTGGCTGTTAGCAATTGGCTGTCAAGCACAGTGGGGTGCTCCCGCCGACCCTAATGCGGGAAAAGGTATGAAGGACATGTACAAGGACTACTTTATGATTGGCGTGGCCCTCAACCAGCGTAATGTGAGTAACCAAGACCAGATTAATTTGGTAAAGGCTGAGTTCAACAGCATTACGGCAGAGAACGACATGAAACCTGGTGAACTGCATCCAAAGGAGGGCGTATGGAACTGGGAAAAAGCCGACAAGATTGCCGACTTCTGTCGTCAGAACGGTATCAAGCTGCGTGGTCACTGCTTGTGCTGGCACTCACAATTTGCCGACTGGATGTTCACCGACAAGAAGGGTAAGGAGGTGAAGAAGGAAGTGTTCTATGAGCGTCTGCGTGAGCACATCCACACCGTGGTGAACCGTTATAAGGACGTGGTGTATTGCTGGGATGTGGTGAACGAAGCCATGGCTGACGACGGTGGTCGCCGCTGGGGCCCCAACGGTCCTCAGGAGCCTAGCCCTTATCGTCAGAGCCGTCATTTTAAGCTCTGTGGTGATGAGTTCATTGCCAAGGCTTTCGAGTTTGCACGTGAGGCAGCCCCCAATGCCCTGCTGTTCTACAACGACTACAGTTGCGTAGATGAAGGCAAGCGCGAGCGTATTTATAATATGGTGAAGAAGATGAAGGATGCCGGTGTGCCCATCGATGGTATCGGTATGCAGGGACACTATAACATCTACTTCCCTAGTGAGGAACAACTTGAGAAGGCTATTGTCCGTTTCAAGGAGTTGGTGAAACACATCCACATCACTGAGCTCGACATCCGTATGAATCAGGAAATGGGTGGTCAGCTGCAGTTCTCACGTGGTGAGAATAAGCCTGTAGCTGGCTATATGAACACCATGCTGACGGATCAGTATAGTCGTATCTTCAAGATTTTCCGCAAACATAAGGATGTCATTGACTGTGTGACCTTCTGGAATCTGGGTGACCGTGACTCTTGGCTGGGTGTGAACAATCATCCGCTGCCTTTCGATGAGAACTACAAGCCCAAGCAGGCTTATTTCGCCATCAAGAACTTTGATGCAAAGTTAGACAATGCAAAGCCTAAGGAGGACTTCCGTCCGAATCCCATGAATCAGCCAGGACAGGAGTATCCGCAGGTGAATAGCGAGGGTTATGCCCGTTTCCGTGTGGTAGCTCCAGATGCTAAGTCGGTCATCGTCAGCCTGGGCCTTGGCGGTCGTGGTGGTACGGTGTTGCGCAAGGATAAGAACGGTGTATGGGTAGGAACAACTGAGGGCCCGATGGATCCTGGTTTCCACTACTATCATCTGACTATTGACGGAGGTACGTTCAACGATCCTGGTACACATAACTACTTCGGCTCATGCCGTTGGGAGAGTGGTATCGAGATTCCTGCTCCCGATCAGGCTTTCTATCAGTATCGTCCTGACATCGAGCATGGTAACGTGCAGCAGGTGCTGTTCCATTCGAATAGTACGGGTGAGATGCAGACCGCTTGGGTCTACACACCTCCTACGTATGGCAACACCACGATTAAGGGTGGCAAGGCTACTCCAGTGCGCTACCCCGTGCTCTATCTGCAGCATGGTTGGGGTGAGAATGAAACCAGCTGGTTCCGTCAGGGCTGTGCAGGTCTGATTATGGACAACCTCATTGCTGAGGGTAAGATCAAGCCTTTCATCATCGTGATGGCCTATGGTCTGACCAACAATATCAAGTTTGGTACTATCGGCCAGTTCACTGCCAAAGAGTTCGAGACATTGCTCGTCGACGAGCTCGTTCCTTATATCGACAGCCACTTCCTGACCAAGGCTGACAAGTGGAACCGTGCCATGGCTGGTCTATCGATGGGTGGTGTGGAGACGAAACTTATCACTCTGCGTCGTCCTGAGGTGTTTGGCTACTGGGGTCTGCTCAGTGGTGGTACCTACATGCCCGAGGATATCAAGGACCCGAAGGCTGTGAAGGCTATCTTCGAGAGTTGTGGCTCTAAGGAGAATCCTGATGGTATCAATAAGAGTGTAGAGGCCCTGAAGGCTGCTGGCTTCAAAGCCACAGGTTTCGTTTCTGAAGGTACAGCCCACGAGTTCCTGACCTGGCGTCGCTCTCTGCGCGAAATGGCTCCGCTGCTTTTTAAGTAATAATTTAGCAGCGGACTAACACGGACTAACACGAATAGTCCGAAAAAAGTCTGCTGTTGTCCGCTGCAAAAACACAAAGTGAATGACAAAGAAACTATTATCAACTTTGGGCTTGTGCCTGGCTGCTTCGGCAGCTATGGCGCAGAACCCTTTTGTACAGACCTGGTTCACAAGCGATCCTGCGCCTATGGTGCATGATGGTACGATGTATGTCTATACCGGTCATGACGAGGACAATGCCGACTTCTTCTGGATGCAGGAGTGGCGCGTGTATTCAACCAAGGATATGGTGAACTGGCAAGACCATGGATCACCCTTAGCATTGGAAACCTTCCGCTGGGCCGACGATCGTGCCTGGGCAGGACAGACCATCGAGCGCAACGGCAAGTTCTACTGGTATATCTGTGCCCACTCGAAGATTTCGAAGGGTATGGCTATTGGTGTGGCTGTAGGTGATTCGCCTACGGGTCCTTTCCGCGATCCTCTGGGCAAGCCATTGTTCGAGAATGGCTCATGGGACCATATCGATCCGACAGTGATGATTGATGACGACGGACAGGCATGGCTCATGTGGGGTAATCCACAGTGCTACTACCTGAAGTTGAATGAGGATATGATTTCCTACAGTGGTGAACTGGGCAAGCTCGACATGACAGAGGAGGCCTTTGGTGGACCGATTATGAGCAAGCGTGAGAAAGGTAAGACATATAAGGATTCGTACGTGGAAGGCCCTTGGCTTACCAAGCGTAACGGCGTCTATCAGTTGCTGTATGCTGCTGGTGGAGTGCCGGAACATATCTCATACAGTACCGCTCCATCGCCCACGGGTCCTTGGAAGTATGCTGGCGAAATCATGCCCCTAAGTGAGACCAAGTCGTTTACCAACCACTGCGGTGTCGCCGACTTCAACGGACATAGCTATTTCTTCTACCATACGGGTAAGCTGCCTAAAGGTGGTGGCTTTGGCCGTAGCGTTGCTGTTGAGGAGTTTAAGTATAATGCCGACGGTTCGTTCCCAACCATCATGCCTACCGACGAAGGCGTAAAGCCTATCGCGACTTTCGACCCCTTCCGTAAGGTGGAGGCCGAGACGATGGCATTCTCGAAGGGTGTGAAGACGGAACAAAATGATCAGGTGGGTGTCTATGTAACCGATATCCACAACGGCGACTATATCAAACTGCAGAATGTCTACTTCGGCAAGAAGGTGCCCCGCACATTCATGGCCCGTGTGGCTAGTGGCCTGCGTGGTGGTCAGATAGAGATACGTCTCGACAGTCTTAAAGGCAGACTCCTCGGCACCGTTGATGTTCCTGGTACAGGTGGTTGGGAGCAGTGGCAGACCATCACCCTCGATTTGGACTATTCTACCCTGAAGGACCTGAATGCGCCTTCACGCACTATTTCTGGTCTTGACCTGCCGGCAACTGCCGACCTCTACTTCGTCTTCAAAGGTCGTAAGGGTCCGAAGCTCTTCAACTTCGACTGGTGGGAGATGCGTGGACTGGAGCAGGTGAATATGCCGCTCTTCCAAACAAAGTACACGGCAGACCCCTCACCGCTGGTTATCGGTGATACACTGTTCCTCTATACGTCGCACGATGCGTCGCCCGAGGATATTCCTGATCTGAACGAGCGCAACTCTGCCGGCTTCTTCATGTATGACTGGCTGCTGTGGTCGACCACCGACATGGTGAACTGGACAGAGCACGGTGCTGTGGCATCATTGAAGGAGTTCTCATGGCGTTCGCGCGAGAATGGAGCATGGGCCATCCAGACGGTTGAGCGCAACGGCAAGTACTATCTCTATGCCCCGTTGCACGGTCACGGCATCGGTGTACTCGTTGCCGACTCGCCCTACGGCCCGTTCAAGGACCCCCTCGGCCAACCGCTTGTTTGGCAGAAGGAACACTGGGAGGACATCGATCCCACCGTCTATACTGATGATGACGGACAGGCCTATATGTACTGGGGCAATCCACATATCTACTACACCAAGTTGAATGCCGACATGATTTCGACCCAGGGTGACATCTATATCGTCAATCCCAAGGACGGCGTGTCGCGTCTCGCCAAGGAAGAGCGTGCCAAGATTAACCTTCGTGCACCTTGGAGTGAGAAGGCTACCTGGGCCGTGAAGAACTATCAGGAAGGCCCGTGGTTCTATAAGCGTAACGGAAAGTATTATCTCAGCTATGCTACGACCTGTTGTCCTGAGGCCCTCGGATATTCTATGAGCGACTCACCCACAGGTCCTTGGGAGTGGAAGGGCTATATCATGGAGCCTACGCAGCGCGACCGCGGCAACCATCCCGGCATCTGCGATTTCCAGGGCCATAGCTACGTCTTCGGTCAGAACTATGACTTGATGCATCTGGAGACTTTCCAGCACCATGAGCGTCGCGCTGTTTCGGCACAGGAGATTACCTATAATGCCGACGGCACCATCCAGAAACTGCCTTACTGGCTCGACCAGAAACCTATGAAGCAGTTACATTGGCTCAACCCCTATCGCCGTGTGGAAGCTGAGACTATGAACTGGGGCTTTGGTTTGAAGTCTGCTAAGATGGGCATCGAGAATACGGGTGTCGTGAAGGATATGCCTGCGTCTACAGGAAAGCGTAACATGTATATCTTTGATATCAACGACGGTGAGTATATCCGCTTGCGTGGCGTCGATTTCGGTAAGGGTGCCAAGCAATTCAGCATGATTGCCGCTGCGGCTGCAAAGGCTGGCTGTACCATTACGTTGCGCCTTGACAGTCAGGAAGGTCCCGTCATTGGTACGGCAACCGTTAAGAGCACAAACTCTGTTGACAAGTATAAAGCTTTCAGCACGAAGGTCACAGGTGCTACGGGTGTTCACGACCTGTATCTTTGCTTCAGCAAGGCTCAGGGTGATGTCCGCCTCGACTATTGGAGCTTTAAGTAATAATTTAGCAGCGGACTTACGCGAACAGATACGGACAGTCCGTAAAAGACCGCTGTTGTCCGCTGCAAAAAACATAAAGTGAATGACTAAGAAATTATTAATAACGTTAGGTTTGTGCCTGACTGCCACGGCAGTCATGGCGCAAAACCCAATTATACGCGACCAGTTTACGGCCGATCCTACTGCGCGTGTGTTTAATAATATGGTGTACCTCTATCCGTCGCACGATATCTTTCCGCCCGAAGGACAGCGTCAGGACTGGTTCTGCATGGAAGACTACCATGTGTTCTCATCCGAAAACCTGACTGACTGGACAGACCACGGTGTCATTGTCACCCAGAACAAAGTGCCCTGGGTGCGTCCAGACTCCTATTCAATGTGGGCACCCGACTGTGTTGAGCGTAATGGCAAGTATTATTTCTACTTCCCGTCAGCTCCTAAGGCTGGTGGTGGCTTTGCTATCGGTGTGGCTGTTGCCGACCGTCCTGAGGGTCCGTTCATTCCTGAGCCGGAGCCCATCAAAGGCATCAACGGCATCGATCCCTGTGTGCTTCAGGCTTCCGACGGTAACGCCTACATCTTCTGGGGCAATGGTCGCTGTGCCAAGTTGAAACCCAACATGAAGGAACTAGCCGATGACACACCGAAGGAAAAGGTCAAGTTCCGCGACCGTGAGTTTGAGATGTACGGCGTCAACTGTCTGAAAGACCTGCCCAACCGACAGGCGGAAGGCCCATTTGCCTTCGAATACAACGGCAACTACTATCTGACCTATCCGTACGTCAGAGAGAAGACCGAGGTGCTCGGTTATGCCATGAGCAAGAACCCGATGGGTCCCTACGAATACAAGGGCCTGATTATGGCCGAACAACCCAACGGTTGCTGGACTAACCACCACAGCATCATTAACTATAAAGGCCAGTGGTATCTGTTCTATCACCACAACTACCTCTCGCCTAATGACGACAAACGCCGTTCGGCCTGTATCGAGAAGTTGTATTTCAACTCTGACGGTACCATCAAGGAAGTAAAGCAGACCATGCGTGGTGTGGGTATCAACCAGGCTACGGAGAAGATTGAGATTGACCGCTACAGCACAGCCAGTGCCGATGTGACGACAGATCTGATAGACACCATCAATACTTTCCGTGGCTATCAGGCTACCCTGCCAGTGAAGGGCAGTTGGCTGCAGTATAATGACGTGGACTTCTCTGGCGTAGAGAAGACAGCCTACCTCATCGTCAATGTCAAGGTTGCCGGCAATACAGAATTCTGTATCCGCGAGAAGAACGCCAAGGGGAAAGTCATTGCCCGTATTCCGATGAATGTCGTCAGTCAGATGGGACAGTTCCGTCGTGACCAGAGCAACCAGTGGCTCACCCAGACCGTCGCATTGCAATATGTACCGAAGGGTGTTACTGACCTTGTCGTCACCTGCGAGGGTGATGCTGCTGTCAGCATCAACAGGGTACAGTTCAAGAACCGCGATAACTATTTTCACGCAGTTTCTGCCAATGTGCCTGCTGCACAGCCCGATGCCAATGGCTTTATCCGTCGTTGGATGTTGCTGGAACCTATCGACTATAATGTCCGTTCCAATACCATCCTGACCGATACCTATCTCAATGAGAATCTCAACAAGCAGTATTTCAAAGGACAGTTTGACGACAAGAAGCTGCCTCGCGATGGTGAAAAGGTAAGTGCTACTGGTATCGCATTAGCTGGTGGTCCAGCCGATACGAGAATGCAGACTGGTCCCGCCCAAACCAAGGAGGTCAAGCAGACACTGAAATGGCATGCTGTCGAGAGTGAGAGCTATAATGTCAAGGTGTTCCGCTTTGCTGAGGCGAACGGCTGTCAGCCCTATAACTCCCTGTTCTGGGGTTTTACCGTCATCGACTGTCCTGAGGAGATGGACGGCGTGCGTCTGGCCATCGGTTCCAATGGCGCCTCTATGTGGTGGCTCAATGGCGACCGTGTGCTGACACTCGATGGTGACCGTCGTATGGTGGAGGACGACTGTGTGTCACAGCGCCTGACACTGGAGAAGGGCCGTAACATCCTTCGCTTTGCGCTGGTCAACGGTCCTGGCTTGAGTGATCTGTGTGCCCGTTTCATTGACGAGAAAGGAAACCCAGTAAAGAACTATTCAATCAAAGTACAATAAGATGAAAAGACTACATACACTCTTGGCGGCACTTGCTGTTATTGCTGCTGCCCATGCGCAAATTGGTGCACCTTATATCCACGACCCCTCGACACTTGCAGAGTGTGACGGTAAGTGGTATACCTTCGGAACGGGTGGGGGAGGTATCATCTCTGATGACGGTTGGACATGGCATAGTGGTGCCGATCGCCCGGGTGGTGGTGCTGCTCCCGATATGATGAAGATTGGCGACCGTTATCTCTGCATCTATGGTGCTACTGGTGGTGGTCTCTTCGGTGGTCATAACGGTCGCATCCTGACCATGTGGAACAAGACCCTCGACCCGAAGTCGCCCGACTTCAAGTGGTCTACAGCAATTGAGGTGGCTTCGTCCGACGGTATGGAGGACTGCGATGCCATCGACCCTTGTCTGTTGTTAGACCCCACAACGGGTCGTCTGTGGGCTACCTATGGCACCTATTTTGGTAATATCCGGCTCATCGAGCTCGACCCAAAGACGGGTGAGCGTGTGAAGGGTAATGTTGAGAAGGATGTGGCCATCGACTGCGAGGCTAGTGCCTTGATGTACCGTGATGGTTGGTATTACCTTTTGGGAACTCATGGTACCTGCTGCGATGGTGTCAACTCTACCTATAATATCGTGGTGGGCCGTTCTCGTTCTGTAGAGGGACCATACCTTGACAATGTCGGTCGTGACATGTTCCATGGTGGTGGCCGTATGGTGATTGCCGCTGGCGACCGTGCTACTGGTGCCGGTCACTTTGGAAGTACTGTTATCAACGAGGGTGTCGAGGTGATGTCATTCCACTGGGAGGCTGACTTCGACATGGGTGGCCGTAGTGTCCTCGCCGTCCGTCCCCTGCTGTGGAAGAATGGCTGGCCATACGCCGGTGAACGTTTTCGCGGTGGTACCTATGCCGTTTTGTCAGAGCGTCGTGGCTACTCGCTAGAGATGGCTGTCGACTTTGTACGCATGCAGCAGGAACGTCAGCGCTGGGGTGATCGCAACCAGATGCAGCAGCCTCCGAAGCCTATTGCCAACCAGAAACTGGAGGATGTTATCAGCACATGGCCTGATGCCAACACACCTGTTGCCGTTCGTTGCAGCGACTATATGTTCCGTCCTCATCAGCTGTGGACCTTCACACCAGTAGAAGAGGCTGGTGGTTACCTGAGTGCACCCTACTTCAAGATTACCATCGCTGGTACTGACCGTGCCCTGACGGCTACTGCCGACAAGGAACTGGCTACCGTTGCCTATAGCGGTGCAAAAGAACAGCTGTGGCGTGTCGAACAACTCACCGATGGTACCTATCGCATCATGCCTTACGCCATCCCTGGACAGCCGGGCAAGAACCAGAAGTACTGCCTCTACTCAGCAGGTGACTCAACACCAACCCTCGCGGAATATGACTTCAAGAGTGATAATTCCAAGTGGAATCTGAAGAAAGATTAAGGTATTGAATCTCCAAAGCGGGAAAAGTTTACTATCACGTGAACTTTTCCTGCTTTTCTAATATAGTCAATAGTGTTTGCTATATGACGCTTTTCATAAAAGTTATGACCTTTCCGTTACGAAACACGCCACGAGTCCATAGGTGATCGTCGGACGTATCCATATCTCCGTCAGCATGTAGTTGGTATATTCATAGAACGGCTCCAGATAGATGTCGATGTTGTATAGTGTGGCTATAGTCATATCAATGACGCAGATGGCCCACAGGTTCCGTTTGGTATAGCTCTGCCAGTTCTTACGTGCATAGAAGAAGGTAAGCATGCAGAGCAGCAGTACTGACAGCGTAAAACAGGCTAAATGTAAACCATAATAGGCCAAGGGCGGCGCAAAGAGGATGTCGCGCAACAGAACCGTGATGCCCACTAAGACGGAACACCAGTAGTTGAACCGCTGGGTGTCCATCCGGTTGAAAAAGTACATCCATATCATCACCAAACAGGCCACGTAAAACACGTTGAGCACCAGTTCAGGCCACGCCTCTTTCAGGCCGAAGTGGCCCACGCCGTACAGCATCACACCCACCGATACCATTCCTGCCACGGCAGTAATGACAATGTCAAATATCTTGGCGTTCTTTTTAAATCTTGTCTTCATTTTCAGGGTATGTTTATTCTACAACATATAGTACTTGGTCATGACTGATTAACATTACTGTAAGGCCGCAATCTGCTCTAAGGTTAGCCTGCCGGACTCAATATAAGACTGTTTGATGGCATAAATCTTCTGCTGCAAGTCTTCAGTCATTGTGTAATCCCACTGCTTGGCTTCTTCGTTGCTCACACGCTTGCCGCCGTTGTTGTGGTTGTTGTCAATACAGTAGAATGGCATATCGGGATGATGCTCTTCGATGTATTCCACCCTGCCTTGGAACTGTGGAAATACTGAGATATAGGCCTCACAAGTTACGGCACGGTTCGAACTGATCAGTCGCTCCATACAGTTGGTATAGCCCGTCTCGGCATCGTTATAGACATAAATCAAGGACGACACAAATCCCTTCTTGTCCATATCCTCTACCACCCCGTCGAAGTATTTCACATTGTTGTAGGCACCTTCGGAGACCACACCAGCCTCTTCGACCAACTTCTTCAGTTCGGGATTGTTGTTAATACTCGTCGTCTTGCCGCATCCGTACATACCCATCGTGAAGAGGATGGTCTTGTTGTTCGCCTCGACGGCACGTTCCATCAGACGAACCAGCACCACGCTGTCTATCACCCAGCCAGCTTCCCTGTAGTCGAACACGTTCAGGCGCGTATAGCCGATGCACTGCAACAGGTCTCTCGTCATGTCGGGGTCGAGCAGATTGCCGCAGCTGGCCATATACACGTCCACCAGCGAGTCCAGATGAGCCTTTGTCCACGCCACGGCAGCTTCGCCTTTGAGAACAAGGGGCTGTTCTGGTCTAGGAACATAATTGTCGTCTTTGCTACACGACGTCAGGGCCGTCGAACTGCTGATTGTCAGGACGAGGGCCAGTATCCACAGTTGGATGGTCTTCATTGTTTTATTTTTTTTTCAAAGTCGTTGTTTATATACATAAAATAGTTCTTGCAAGGGCAAGGCCCCTGTCAGCCTCAGATTGTTACTCTACATAATCCGGATCGAAGTGACTATGGTATTCGATGCACAACTTTTTATAATATTCGCGCGTGGCATCGCTGGTCGTGTCTGCTCGGATGATTTCATAGTAGTAGTGTGAGAGTCCTGGCTCTTGACCAGTTTCGTCATGGATGGCATTGTAGAGCGAGTCGCCCAGCACGGGTCGGCAGATGTCCTCAGGATTTGCTGCATAGTAATTACGGTAGCTCTTGACCTGTATCTCGGTATACAGGTATTCGAACTGCAGATTGAAGAGGTCTCCCCAATAGCCGCGGTCACTGGTCTGGTGCTTGTAACGCCCGAAGATATTACGCTCAGTGGCCGTCGTTTTCACGTCGTCGATGACAACGCGTATCGAGTCATACTCACAGATAACGGTGGTGCGTGCCAGATCCCTCAGTTCGAAGGGCCTGGAGTTATCGGTACGGCATTTGCGCTCAGTACTCTCACGGGTCTTGTAGTTCAGGGGCGTAGTCTTTCCGTTGTGGCGTGCAGCCACCTCTTCGGCAAGCGACTGTGTCGGTGGACCATAGACTTGCGCCCAACTCATAGCTTGATCCAGTTCTTTCTGGAATTCCTGTTCTGTTTGCTGCTTCTCGACGTTATTGTCAATACGTTGACAAGATGTTAACAAAATGCCGCAGGTAAGGATGGCGGCAAGCATCCACAGCTGGATTGTCTTCATTCTTTAGTTTTCATTGCTAAAGTTTTTTATATTTATTTCCTTTTCAGATACTTACCGCCCTGATAGAGATAGAGTCCACGAGGAAGTCCGGCGAAGGGATCCTGATGGTTGGTGACCCTGCGGACGATGCGACCATGCATATCGTATATATTGGGGTCTACGTATTCTTTTACTGACGGATGTTTCACCGTAGGCACCTGGATGGCCGTTGTGGTGAAGGGCGTTATCTCCCAGTTGCCTAAGAAGTCATAATAGATAAAGGGACGCAGGTTGCCGGTTTCCTTGTCCACAGCGTAATAGACTGCCTGCAACAGCTTACCCTCGTCGTCGTAGATGAAGTAGAGACCTTCGGTCACGGATGGTGTGCCGCCTGACATATCTTCCGAACGTACTTCTATCGGGAAGTTATCCTCAGCGCGGAGAATATAGTGTTCGCGGGAGAGAATCTCACCCGTGTCGGGGTCGGTAAGGATGTAGACGAAATGGTTGGTATTGGTCTCTGCGTCAAAATATTCTTCACAGACTTCATCTTTCAATTCGCCATCCGGGCCGTACTCGAAACTGCCCTCCAGGTGGATTTCGCCCGTGAGGTAGTTGTACGAATAGGCATTGGTGACAAGGGGGTTGCCTTCATCGTCGATTTCGGTTTCGATGCCCCATGTTGGTTGCAGAATGTCGTTGATATTCTCTTGATAGATGAAGTCGTTATCGTTCAAAAAGGTGATGCGTGACTTGTGGTAATAGGTGCTTTCCTTGACTTGGTATTCGTCGATTTGCATATTCGCGCCGGCAAGGTCGGCGACGGTCTCCTTGTAGTGAATCACTCTGTCTGCCGATACGACTTTGTATTCTCTCAACCGGATGAATGACGAATCGACAGGAATGATATAGGATTCGAACGCACTCAGTTCGCCATTCGCCAGACGGTCATAGAGGTTGACACCCGCCGGTGCGGTGTGTGTAACAATGTACGAGAGGTCAAAACCTGCATAGTCGGCGCTGTCGTTATGCATGATTTCATCAATGGTAAAGCCGAACTTGGAGGCTGCATTGCTGTCGGTATAGCCATTCATCACGATGGTCTCGGAGTCCTTTTCTGACGTCTCGTCATCATTGTCGGCGACCAGCGAAGCGGCACGGCGTGGAATCTCAGCGCGCGGCGTGGCGAAGGCAGGGTTGCTCTGGGCCTGGATGTCGGCATTGACAACTGGTATGGGATAGGGATTGTCTTGTGACTTCACAAAACATGTCGACTCGCTTTCCTGGTTGAGCAGTTCAACCATTTCGTAGGATGACAACAGGTTCTGAGTAACTTGTCTGAGTCCGCTGCCGCTGTCCAGTGTGGAGAAGCAATGTCGCCACGTGGTGTTTGGCAGTTCGTCGTACATGCCGCGCTGCTTGTTAGTAGCCATGTCGTAGCTGTTCATGATGCGTCCACGTTGCATGCCACAACCCATGCCATTCCAAAAGCCTGGGGTGCTGACAGACACTGCCGAGGCACAATTGACTATGTTCACGTGCTGACCGGCATAGCCCACGATACCACCAACTTTTTCAAGACCTATGAATGTTCCGAAGCTGGCACAGTTGATGATGTCACAATAAGCTGCGTCGCCCACGATGCCACCCACACTAGCCATGCCCTGCAGGACGTTGTCCTGGTCGAAGATGAGATTGGCAATGACAGCGTGCGACTGGATGCTTCCTCTGGCCACTCCCACAAAGCCCATACAGTCGGTGCCCTGATAGGTATTGAAGATGCCTCGGACGTGATGCCCGTTGCCGTTGATGACCCCCCGGAAGGGATTGTCGGAGTTGCCTAAGGGCTGCAGGGTTATGTCGGTGCCGAACACGAGATCGCCCTTGATGTCGATACCGATGTTGCCGGAGATTTTGCCTATCGACACCAGTTCGGACAGCACACGCATCTCACTGGCATTATGGACTTCGAAGACGGTACTGTCGGCATTGCATTTGGGCATGGACAGGTGGCACACCTTGCATGTTCCGTTGGCATCGAAATCATGGCTCGTCATCGTCGAGTATTGCTCAATCGTCACATACGGGCAGTGCTCACACAGGGTAATGGTGCTGGGAGTGCTCATGCAGCTGAACTTCTCGATAACAATCTTTTTGAGGGTATGCTTATCATATTCGGGGATGATTTCGAAAGACTTCTGCTTCTGACAGAGGCTGCACTCGATGATTTTCTGCCCAGACTGGCCGCATAACGGCACACGCAATACCGTTGTATCGCCGTATTCATGGACATGGAGCGACAGGTCGTTGATGCTGCCTGCGAAATTGTATCTCCTGTGCGAAGTGGTAAAATCCAGTTTCATCACATGCTCACCTTCAGGTATGATAACGTCAACGCCTCTGGCACTGATTTTCTCGTTCCAGGAATTGCGAAAGATAGGCTGTCCGTCGCATTCCACCACGAGGGTCATTTTCGCACCTCGTCTCTGAGATCCGTCAGTATTGATCTCATACAGGAACCTGTTGAAGTTGAAGCCCGCCTCCTTTCCCTCAGGCACCTTGATATTGAATTTGATATAACTGTGGTTTTTTTTATCTACCTTCGTCGCCATGTAACAGTTCTCCTGTTTATACCTGAAGAAGCCAAATAAAGTAGGTTTGGAAATCTCAATGCCATCTGTGGTTGTACCGCCATTAAAGGGAAACTTCCCATAGCCTTCAACAGCGGCTGCAGGGATGACGAACAGCGGGGAAAGGACGACTAATAGAATCGTTAATATTTTAAAGAACTTCCTGTCCATATCTTTTTCAATTGTCAATTCTCAATTATCAATTGTCAATTCTCAATTATCTACTGTTGCGATGCCGTTTCCGGTAGTCTGGCATCAGTTCCGCTACCACAGATAGCTGCGGTGGTGTTGTTCAGCAGGCTTCCGCCACCATTGGTGCCACAGATGCCTCCAGCATAGTCGCGAACACTGCCTACCCACACATCACGTGCTGTGGTGCAGCCAGAGATGGTGCCTCGATTCAGTCCACAGATGCCGCCGAGGTTCATGCCCGTGCCAATGGTGCTGACGATTGAGAATATCACATGGCACTTGTCTATCGTTCCGTCATTGACACCTGCCACACTACCGATGTCATCCCATCCGCGCATATGGCACGAGGCCAGCGTTAGATCCTTCACGATGCCCTCCTTGGCAATAGCTCCGAAGAGTCCGCGGTAGCCGTAGCCTGCCTCTGGTTCTTCTGTCTGCAGCATGGCAATGACGTGACCGCCACCATCGAAGGTGCCCTGGAAGGCCGTTTCGTCGTTGTAGCCGATGGGTTGCCATGGCAATGATATGAAGTCCTCGGCCTGGAGGTCGTTGTCCAGACGGACATTGATGTTGGGATGGCGACGGTTGATATAGTCGGCCACCCAGTAGAGGTTGCCGTAGTTCTTGATGACATACGCGCTGTCGCCCTCAGTGCCAAAAGGCTCTGTTGCGGGAGACTCGTAGGGGTGGAGACAGTCCTGACGACGGCAGATGCCGTTGGCATCGAAGTCATGGCCTAAACCAGGCTCCTCGAAGTAGGCGTGATGTGAACATTGCGTGCAGGTATATTCTGCTAGGATATGCTCGCAGTCACGCGACCTTTCCACCCTGACGTCACCGAAGTCATGGCGCAGTTTCTGGAGGAATCCGCAGTCCTCACAATATATCATGTGGTAGTTCTCGTCAACGGGCAGCTTTTGCTTGCCAAAATTCTGGTGGTCGGACTGCATGACGTAGTCGCATACCAGACACTTCTTGTTGTGGTCTTGGCTATCGGACACATAGGAAGCCCATTTATGGTCTTCAGAGACAACCTGTCCGCAATCCAGGCATTTCTTGAAATGCGACTTGTCACACTGCGGGTCCGACTTGGTCCGTTGTGACCAGGTGTCGTGGCCGTATTGCGGAGGGAAGTTGTGTGGCTCCGTCTTGGTGAGTTTGCAATTGTCGCGCCCACAATAACGCACATGATTGTTGATGTCTCCCGTAGCTTTGAACTTGGGTTCATGAGTATGCCAGGTATAGACGAAGTAGCGTCCGCCACCGGCATGGGGGCCGCTATAGTGCCCTCCTGATGGTCTGCTGGTGACGACACGCACCGACTTGAGCACACTTCTATCAAAGTCCCAGTTGCCGGTGCGAGTGACATAGACGTGTGCCTGTCCGTCGTAACTTCCACCATAAATCGAATAGTTGCGCCCATTGAGTCCTCCTCGGTAGCTTCCGTCATAATGGTCCTTGGACTCCTGATAGAAGGGTGCTGGGGTATAGAGCTTTCCATTTTCGGTAAACTCTATGCCATAAGCACTTCTGGTCGTGACTTTCACTTCGGTGATATATTGACTCGGGTCGTTAGTATCCTTAAAGACGGCAAACACATAACCACCACCAACACCCTTGCGGAAGTCCAAATCCGCGTCACCACCACCATAATAGCCATTGGCCTGAGGGGCAAGATCACTAAATTCCTGTACCGCCACAATTTTGATTTCTCCCACCAGCTGAGCCATGGCAGCGGGAGTGCAAAGTGAAAAGAGGATGGCGAATAGTATTTGTTTCATATGCTGTCGACTATTTATGTTCGAAATCTCGTTTGCGCACGAGCAATGCCTGGCCAATGTTCTCCAACGGCATGCCGGAAACGTCATCACGCTGAGCATCCAACTTGAAAATGCCATATTGGTTTGTATGGCTGTCAATCATGATGAAACGCTTGTTGCTGAAGAATGGCGGAACATCGGTGCGTTGGATGCGGTCGTCGCCGAAGACCTGTCCGGAGTAATACATATAGCGTAGTATCTTGTTCATCTTCACCGTATCGGCAATCTCATAGCCCAACGGGATATCCTTGAGCAAGGTACGTATTGTGTTCATGGCCGACTTATCCTCGCTGGTGTTGGCCATCACCCCTTGATGCAGGTAATAAGGCCCTATCTTCATGTTGGCTACGCAGGTGTCGTTCCACATGTAGATGGCACCCCTTCTGACAATGGCGTTGTTGTTGTAGGACTTGCTGTCGGAGGGTAATATGTCAATGTCGCCATTATTATAATAGACATAGTCGTCATAGGAGTTTCGCCTGAGTGGGGTGACAAAGCTCTTCGCCTGGTCCTCTGCACCATCGAGGTATTGCCACGTAATGGTGAACAGGCTGTCGTCGCTGCAACGTCGGCCAATGCCCTCACGGCACATCATGCCTTCCAAGGTGGGATAGAACACGGTGTATTCCACGCCATGCACATATTCGTTCAACACTTCGCCAATAATCTCCTGGTCAACGACAACCTGATTGGTCACTGAACGGTCAATCAGCCTAAGCGCGGAAATTGGTACCCTGGCATAAATCTGATTCCTGGCACGCGGCATGACATTGGTCTCGTAATTGATATGCTTGCCCACGAGGTCATTGTAGAGGTCGGCCACACTTTTTTCTGTGATGAGGTCGGCAATGGGAGCCACCTTGATGTCAATCAGCTCTACATTATTCTCCTCCCTGTCAGCACCAGGGGTGAACTTGAGCGACTTGAACCACTCATCCACCACTTGGCTCTTCAGTGCCATATCATCGCTGTCATGCAGACCCGACAACTTGGTAGCCAGGGCGCTGTTGCCACCGAGCGCCTCGATGTGAGTTTGGCGGTCGGTCTGTGTGTTAACCACCCAGTCCTGTGTCTGCGTACCATCTTTTTTGCCGATGCAATAGAGGAACGATGCACCAGCCTGCTCATCCAGTGTGGTGCGCGAGTCAACCACATAGCGGTACATCGTGGTACTGAACTTCAGCTTGCCGCCCAACTTGGCATGATAGATGACATGGGTGCCATAGGTTTGCAACATATTCTGCAGGATGCGAATGGCCTCGGTATTATTGTTGTTCTTGATGGCCTCGGCTGCCAACTGCTGATAGCGCAGGAATCCCGGGGAGAGCGCCTCCGGATGTTCACGGGCGATATAGTACAGGTCGTAGGGCTCCAGATGGCGTGATGCCACCGTCAGTCCGTCGTAAATGGTGCAGAAGGCATACTCGTTGCTCACGATATCGGTCTGGTTGAAGGTGCTCTTGACTTCGGCCTGGAAGAGGATGAGGTCGGTTTTCACCGATGACTCGCGGGTCAGCTTCTCGCAGATTTTAACGGCATCCGTTCCGCTATAAACATGATGGAAGGATGACGTCGCAATGTCGTCAACAATCGTTGCAGAGCCATGCTGCGCGTCGAACTGCTGGATATAATTCAAGTCTATGACGCGGTCGCGCACCTCGTCGTAGTCGCTATATTTTCCTGTGCCGTTATAGCCGTAGCCGACACCATAGCTGCGATACAGTTCACCGATGTACTCCATGCGCTGAGCCGCATGTACGCGCCTCCAGTAGCTCTCTGAGTAGTCACCGTAGGCATTGGCTGCGTCATATTCTTCCATCACCTGTTGCAGGTCGTCTTCACGCGAACAGGAAGTGACCAGCAAGGTACTCAAGATGAGTAGTGAGAAGTATAGGAGAAGCTTATTCATAGTTCAATGTTTCAAGTTTCATGTTTCAAGTTTCAAAACTTGTCTATCGTTATATATATCGGGAAATACTTAAAGAAGCTTTGATCGGAATAGTTGAATGCCTTCACATATTCCGGATATTCGAGCAGCAAGTCTGTTCCCGAACCGCTCAGTCGCATGATGCGTACCTGACCGGCATCGTTAGTGATGATGGGTATTCCCTGACCGTCGTTCTGCGCAGGATTATCAATCTTGATAGACGAAATGGCCCAATAGCCTGTTGGCCAGTCCAGTCCAAGCATATTACGACCGTCGTATGCGTGGCTGTAGAAGATGCTCATGCGGTTGCCCATCATCTTGGTGATACTCTTCGACTGCGCCACCGTTGGCAGGTAATCGTTCAGTCCTATTTGCCTCACTGACTGACTCACGGCATCGGTCCACCTCAATAATCCGTCATTGTCGCCAGTACGTTCTGGTACACGCTGGATATTCTCGCCTCCGTCGACCAGATAGAAGTTGTAGTTTCTACCATCTGCCTGCTGTATATAGAAGATACCGTCATGGTCCTGATATATGTTTTTTGCGAAGTCTTTAAATATCTTGTCTTTTTGCCAGTAATTTAAGATGCTTGCCAGTTTCAGTTCCACTGGACGTATCGACCAGAAGGTGCTGGCCACCTTGGCAAAAGTCGTCGGGGCGGCAAGCGCGTTAGGCTGTAACCTGAAAACAGAGGTAGTATAGCTCTTAGCCGACTCTTGTATGGTGGGACAAGGTTGTGGATGAACGGCATTCCAATAGAAATAGACATTCTTCAAGGCATGGGTCTGCTCGTCGAAGAGATTGTGGACAGAGGCGTTTTCGTTTTCAAAGAAGATGCTGTCGGAAGGAATATACACCGATGCGCTACCCTCCCAGATGACACGGCCCGGACGGTGGCTTTCATCACCGATGAACAGACCGGAATATAGGAATGGGCGCCAATCATTGTTCTTGTCCTTGATGAGTGGATAAGCCACGACACAGGACTTGTCGCTACGGATGGAGGGGACATATTCCTCGCAGATGACACATGCCTTGTCATTACCCACCGAAGCCACTCTTACATCAGCACCGTAATTGTCCTTCACCGACAAGACACCATAGGGAGCCTCGTCGACTTCCTGAGTGGGTGCCTCTTGCTTCAAGTACAACTCATAGACTTTGCGGAGCACCTGACGCTTTGTGACATCTTCAAACAACTCATACAACGGCAGATAACGGCCAGCGACAAAGGAGGCATTATAAGAAGCCGGCTCAATGCTGATATGGTTTGCCCATGCATAATAGTCACCATCGCTGATTTTCACTTCGGCAGCCTTCGTGTCATCAAATGTTTTGCTCAGTGCCTGACAGTCTTCAGCAGCACCGCCCTTGACGTTAATCTTTCCATGGTACTGAATATGATGCTGGGATAATTCACTGAGCACCTGCGAGCCTGTGGTCTTGACAACGTTCTTACCAAGGATGACTTCGCAGACCTGCTGCGTCGCATACACCTTATCGACACAGGAGTCGCGGTTGATTTCCATCTGTAGCTCAATCATGCCACCCAGATTTGACGATACCACGAGGTGAGTGCCGTACTTCTCGGAAAACTCGGTGGCGTCTTGTGAGGTGATAGCACCCTCGCCTTTGCTCACAAGTGCTGCCAGCTTGGTTCGGAAGTCATCTTCGAGCACATTTTCGGCACTGTTCAAGTCGTCCAGCTTCAGGCAACGCAGAATGCCCACATCAATGGTCATGGAAGCCATGACATGCTTGATGAACATGTGTGCCTTATAAGTGTTTTTCCATTGTCCTCGATAGATCGAAGTGTTATTGCGATAATACTTGCCGCTGGCAATGACATCATTAGTATTGATGGTGTACTTCGTCTCTTCATGACCCATTTCCTGAAGCGTCGTACCACTGAAGATGTCCATAGATGTATAATGGCGGCGTTCTGAGCTGATAATGAGTCCATAGGTCGTCTCGGCAGCCTTGAGACGCTCCATGTTGATGATGGGAGATGCCGAGAAACTGCCGTCATCCATTACGTTGCCTGCGGCATTGTAGGCATATCCCAAACGTTGCAGCTTGATCTGTTCATAGGAATAAGCTCTCCTGGACAATGGAGTATTAGCCTCAGCAACGGTGTCTTCCGTCAGGTCATCGGAACAGGAGACAAAGCAGCAGGGAGCCATGAAGACCGCCAGTGCCAACAGTCCCTTCATAGCCCAGCAGCAGCTATTTCCGTTTCGATTCATATGATGGTATGTATTCATATTACTCATCTTCGAAATTACGTAACGATTTATCCATATAGTTCTTCAGAATGGTGCGCGTCTTGGCATCGTAGATGACCTCGTAGATAGGCACCAGACGGATGTCGATGAGTGCTGCATCGTTTGGTGTCACCGTTGCCTGCCACGTTTTCAGCGTCTTCGGGTCTATCGTTGCTGCCTGTCCCGTGGTGAATGCCGTCACGAGAGACACGTTGCCGCCACGGGCGGTGATATGGCTCTCGGAATTACGACTGCACTTCATGGCTGCATCTTTATACTCGCTACTGAAACCAGTACTGATGGTAATAAATTTAATCTGAACAGACAACTCCAGTGCCACTTTCACGTCGAGCGAGTTAGACACAGAGTCCATTTTCGTGGTATTGTAGTAGTCGAGCGAACACCCTAAGACGGAGCGAGTGACAAATCCGGAACCCACCTCATCGATAAATTCGCGACAGATTCCACTGGCAGCATATGCCGAGGAGGCCTGATGGATATTACGCACAAACTTCTGCATCACCTCTGAGAAGCCAGGAGCATAGACCTCGCGGAAGAGCGGCACCACCTTGGCCAGCGAGTCAGCATCGATGCTGGCGAAGGTGTTGGAGAGCGGAGAAGCAGCAATGGTATTGGCCACCTGTTCGCGCAGGTTCAGGTAGTTTAACTCGCGCGAGAAGTAGCTTTGCTTCAAACGCATCAACGAGTAATAGTTGCGCGTGGTAGAGAAATTCTTCTTGTTGAAGGCCACATCCAAATCCACGGCGAAGACACCGGCGTTGATGCCGAAACCGATGTCAAGCGACAACTGATTGTTCAGGTCTCTAACACTCTCACTATAAAAGAACTTCTGGTCGGTAGTGGGAACATAGTCGTCAACGATATAGGAGGTGCTGTACTTATTCTCCATCTCGCGCAAACGACGCATATTGAACACCTCCATATCGGTGCCGACACAGTAGGACGCATTGTCCCTGTATGTGTAGCCAGCACCACGAACAGCACTGATAACGGCCTCCATTTCCTGCAACTCTTCGGGAGTTTTGGCGGTGGCACGCCACGACACCGGCTGGATATCGCCTTGGTTGTCGCCGATAGCCTGAGAAGCCTCAGGGACAACGGGTATATCGTCATCACTGCTGCAGGATGCGGTCGTCAACAGGACTGCTGTTATACATATATATAATAAGATATACTTCATCCCTAATTCACAATTTCTTGACTATTGTGGGTTCGTTCGTAGTATATAATTCACCCTGTCCTGCACCTGTCCCGTAAAAAGGTTTGCGATGGATGCAATCTTCACGTCGGTAAGTGCGCATTTCTTCAGTAGGTCACTATCGGGAGTTGGAGGGAAGTCGACACTCGCCATCCACTCCTGAATGCCCTGAGGCGAAGGACTGGCACCTGACAATACAGCGGCTATAGCCTGCACATTCCCGCCACGGGCGTGGATGTCCAGACTGTAGCGGTCACGGGAAACATTCTTAAAATTCTCTGTAGTCGTACTGGTGGAAGTCTCCACACCGACGATGAAGCCTATGCTGGCATTGAGTGCCACCTCGAGACTCTGGTTCTCGCTGATCACTGATTTGTCTATCTGCAAGGTGTATTCCAGCACGCCACCCATGAATGAGCGTGCCACGAAGCCGCGACCCCATTTGTTCACGAAGTCCAGAACATCCTGGTTGCTTACGTTGACCTGATTGACGTTGTTGCCTTCGAGCTTCTTCCAGTCGGCATAGAAGCCTGGGGCGAATACCATACTGTCACCCGTCTCCTTGTAGTACATGATGACATTCTTATACTGCAGGTCACGGCTGTATGCCACGCGCTTAGTACGCTTCATGGCAAACACCGACTGGTTCTCCTCGACACTTCCCTTGGAGTAATTGCCCGTCACCTTGATGTCGGCCACGATGAAGTTGGCGCCGACGCTGGCTGACAGGGCCAACTGCTTGGAAATGGCATTGCGCGTCTCACCCGTGATAACTTGTTCCTCACTATATGGCGTATAGTCGTCGCTGACGAAGTTCAAACCCTTGACGTACTGGATGGAGTCCAGATAGTTGAGATTGAAGATGTTGAATGTCACTCCTTCCAGATAGTCGGCACCTGTGGCATAGCAATAGCCTACTCCACGCTCATAGCCTGGAGGGGCCAAGAGTCGCGACACATACGTCCCTGTCGTCTGTCCATCGTCTTCAGGTGCACCAGCGGCACTCCGTCGGTTCATGTCTGACGAGTCGTCTTTGCTGCACGACGCTGTACCCAGAACACAGGCAAGAAGGAGGATATAATATAAACGGTTCATCTTATTCCTTTAATTTGATATTAAAGTAGTCCGTCAGCACTTCCCGGGCATCAGCATTGACAATGAGCGCATAGATGGGAATCAGCATCATGTCAACCATCACGGCACGGGTGGGAAGACAACAGTTCTGCCATGCCGTGACGTCACTGTCATTCAACTCACCGCCGGTGACCAGTATACAAACCTTGCTCACATCGCCGCCACGCACCTTGACAGTCGCCGTTGTCTTCGACTGCAAGTCTTTGGCTTCCTTAGAAACGCCAATGTCGAACGTCAACTCACCGCCTGCCGACTTGTTCTTCACCTTGGTCTGGAAACTCGCCTCGAGAGCTACATGGACATTCAGCGTGTCACGCAGCAAGGTGCTGTCAACGCTAATCTGATAGTCGAGGACAGTACCCATCACCGACTTGCTGATGAAACAAGGGCCTATCTCACTCAGGAAATGGTCGCAAATCTCATACTGCCTCGTCAGATTACTCTTCGCAGCAGCAAGGTCCTTGGCAAACGTCTCCTGAACGGAGAGAAATCCTGGCGACAGCAGTTTTTGCTTCTCTTCATGCGTGGTTGCCTTTTCCAGCAATGACATGACGTTCATGTAGTGAATCTCGCGGGTAAACTGGGTGGACTTCAGTCGCTTGAGGGCGTATTTGTTGACAGACTTCTCCTCATGACCTTTTCCCACATCGACGCCGACACTACCGCCACCACTCTTGCTCTTCACGGAGCCGAAGTTCATGCCTACCGCAGCGTTGACGGTAAGGCCTTTGACAATCCCTTCCTCGCTGTCAGCAGTGATAACCTCCTGAGTCGTCTGCGGGAAGATGGCATCGGAAATCAGTCTGACGCCCGTGGCACGCTGTATGCTGTCAAGCGTGACTAGGTTGAACAGCTGAATCAAGGCTCCGTCGCAATATTCGCCACCAGGCATATAGCTATAACCGGCACCTTTATTGGAGGAGAAAATGGTTGAGATGGAGTCTAACGAAGGATTGCCCGACTGGACGATAGACATATTATATTGGCTCTCACCACCAGCTCGTCTGGTAGTGCCCTGAGTCATGAGCGTCAGCACATTCTCGCGCATGGCCCCCCAGTTCTCACCCACCTGGACGATAGCCGTAGTAGGACCTTCGCCTGACGACGGATAGATATTTGTCAGACCCTTCGAAGTGGCTATAGACCACTTGCCAGGTACGTTGACAAAGGCTGCATACTCCCCATAGGACGCTCCAGTATTCATGACACTGTTCCCTGAGGTTCCGAGAATGGACAGCGGAACATTGCTGTGCTCGCCGGCCATCTCGTTGCCTGTCATATCCTCGCTGCTGGAGCATGCTGCCGAAAGAGCGGCAACAAGTGACAGCACTAAATATAATATGCCCCTGTTCATTCCTACTCGTCTTTCAACACCCCAAATGACGGATCATTGATTTTGTAATTGGTGTCTATATAGTCCTTGAGATACTCATAGACTGCCAACTCGTCAGGATCTTTAATGTCAAAGAGGAAGTAAATAGGCTGAGTGATAATACCCACCATCACGGCCTTTTCCGGTTCAGTGCCGAGCAACCATGCTGCCAGATCCTCACATAGCAGCGAGCCACCGGTGGCCAGGATATTCACGCGCTCCACATCGCCACCGCGAGCCTTCACCTTTGCCGTGGTAGAAGTAGCTGCATTGAATACTGAATCGGTCACCTGGACATTGCCCTTGAACACGAAGTTCTTCAGCTTGGTGCTGTCCTTCATCAGCTCAAGAATCTTAGCCTTGGTGACAGAATCGACACCAGTTGTATCCTTTACCTGTTGCTGCCATTTGAAGTCAAGAGCAGCTTTCACGCTCGTGGCCTTGTTGGTCTTGGATGAGTCGACATTGATGCGATAGTTGAGCTCGCAGCCCAACAGGGCTTTCGCAATGAAATGGGTACCAACGACATTGAAGAATTCCTCTGATGCCTTCTTCTTTTTGTCTGCATTATCACCAGCTGCCTTGAACTGCGTGACGAAACGATCCTTGTAATACAAGAAACCCTTGGTGAAGTTCCTTTGGTCAATCTGCGCTTCGGCAAAGTCAATCTCTCGACCATAAATCGAACGGGTCAGTGACTTCTGCATCACGGTCTCGCGGAAATCCGTTTGGTCGGTGATATTCACACCGACACCAATACCCAGTTTGACGACACCGAAGTTTCCGCCAGGATTAGCATTGACAGCAATAATCTTGTCCAAGACAGAGTCGCTGTGGTGATAGTAATACATCTCTTTTGCCTGTGGCGAAAGACTGCTCGTCACCAAAGCCGTTGTGTTGAGCGAATCCATCTTGAAAATCTCAATACCTGTGCATAGCTCAGGAACAGAGTTCTTGGTGGCATTATAGCCATAGCCCACAAAGATGTTCGAGTTGACAATCTCCTTGAACTTGGTCAGGTCTGTGGCCGACTCCTGAGTCACCGTCTGAGAGGCTTCGTTGGCTTCGCCAGCACGGCGCATGGAACTAGTTTCGTTGATGAAGTTCACTTTGTAAGACAGCTGACGAGCCTCAGCCCAGTTGTTGCCAACCAATACTGGTACGCGTGTGTTACCTTTACCGAGCATCTTAGTAGGCGTGAACTCCATGTTATCACTGCTCTCGATATACCAAGCGCCATTGGTCTTGATGTCCAGATAATAGGTGGCAAACTTAGAAGACAAACAGGAAACCTGATTTCCGCTGGCATCCGTCAGTACGGCAGAATTCGCACCTTGCGGGGGAGGAGCGGGAACACCCGATTCAACATCACTGAGGTTAGAATCAGAACAAGCAGTAAGGGCAGAAATAACCACAACTGCTACTAAAAGCTGTTTTGTCCAATTTTTCATAATCGTTGTATTTTTAGTTTGGTTTATAAAATAATCTGACTTTGTCGTCGCTGTTAGTAATAAGTTTACTGTTTTATCATTTGGTTACAAAGATAGCAAATTCTATCCAAAAAACAAAGCAAAAATGCCAAAACAGGCAATTTTTGCTAATTTTGAAACTATTTTTGCTAATTTTGAAAGTCCGGGCCGCCAGTTTCTAGTCCATTTCACGCATCCATGCCGTCACGGACTGCCCCATGCGCTGCTTAAAGGCGAGGGTGAAGGTGCTGTAACTGCGGTAGCCACACTCATTCGCCAACTGCTGGGCAGTAACGTTGCGCTTGTCAGCGGCTGCCTCGCGATAGAGACTGACAAAATGGCTGATGCGCAGGTCGTTGATATAGGCATTGTAGGTAGTGCCCTGACTGGAGAAATACTGACTGAGATAGAGACGGTTGGTACCAATCGTTTTTGCCAGCTGTACAACACTCAGGTCGTGTTGTAGGTAAAGCTTGGTGTCCACGCAATACTGCTGCAGCAGGGGCGCAATAAAATCATACGAGGTTTGTGAAGGGACTTTCTCTTCCATATCCTCAATGGGAGCCGTTTCCTCTTCCATAGCAATAGGCATGGAAGGGACGATGCTCAGGTCGCTCAGCGTCTCCACGCGCCACAGCAGAAAGCCGATGAGCACCAAACCGTACACCTGAACGATGTATTCGTAGGCTTTGTCCCCGTAGCCCACCACGTAATAGCCGATGAGGAGTATGATGACGGCCAGTACCACGAAACTCTGCCACACCTCCTTGTGCTCCAGGTCGGCATAGTTGTCGCGCAGCCAGCGACCATACTGCCGCACGGCGCATGCCATATATATCGTGAAGCCTAGGACCGTCAACAGGAAATAAGCGCGCAGCCACGGCGAATAGGCAAAACTGCGGGTGACCATGCACACCAATACGACTACAACGAGCGGCATCATCATCGCGGCGACAGGCCACAGCGGTCGCCGTCGGTCTTGCAGCATGCAGAGCATGACAACGAAGGCCAGGGGAATCGTCAGCGTGCAGTCGAGCAATACACCTATGAGCATCGTGAGCATGACAACTTCGCTCGAATCGGCCATGGTAACAGGCAGGTACCACAAATGCCCCAAGGCCAAGACGGCGAAGAACGCCGCCGTCCAGCGGCGCAGTCTGCGTGGCGTCGTGACGTCGGCGGCAAAGGCATTGCCTCGCCGAAACAGCAGGTAAATGCTTGCCAGCGCGGCCATCACCGTCACGACAGCATATAGCATCATATATATGGTATCTTCCTGAATCTGGTCGTACATGATTGAAAGATATATACGTGCAAAGGTACGGAAAATCTTCCACTCTTATTTCATTCCTAATTAATTTTTCCGATTATTTAAGAATCACGTGAAGCATTTAAAACGCCAGTGACGATACTATGGAGGGAAAATCACTCATTGTAGTACGTCAAAAGTCGTGTTGAATAGGGAACAAAAGCGGGAAAAGTTTACCATCAAGCGAACTTTTCTCGCTTTTTTTTTGTTGTTTCGAAATTAATTCCTATATTTGCACCGACCAAGCCAGCTCATTCGTGTGCAGGGCGGGTCGAAAATACCCAGAGAATATTTTAAATACTGATAATCAGCATCTTACGTCTTAAACGGCAGAAAAGTGAATTGGAGGCTATGGAATACAAAAAATATGGGGTATATTTAACGTATTTAACCTTTCTTAGGCCTGCAAATTCATTTTGTGTCTTTTCCCGACTTATACCATTGTGATTATTGGAAACAGAGGTATGGTAGTTTAGAATACGATAACTAAATTACAATAAAATGAGATGGAAGTGTCCACTTTCGGACAGTGTGAGTGTCCGGAAATGGACACTTTGTTTTAAGGCATTGCTGATTATCAATAAGTTACGAGTTTGGCATGGTTTTGGCATATATAGTAAGTAGAATATATGTTTTAGCGATATGAGATATTTTCGACAAGCACTCGCCATGATGCGCGAGGTACGATGGTGATGGCCGTGGTCTATTACATCAAGTTGGCTCCCATCTATCCAGAGCCGAACCGCGCAAGGACGGTCTATTTCGAGGGAATGCGCATCGAGGCCGACAACGGCGGCAAGGGGCAGACGGGCTTCAGCGCTCAGGCCTATGAGGAGTGGTTCAAGCGCAGCCCGAACATCGAGTACTGCTCGCCCACGCTGCTGGCGGCAGGAACGGGCAAGACCCAGGGCAAGTGCCACACCTTCGTGGTGCGAGGCAAGGACGACTACGTGGACGTCGTGTGCAACGAGGTCAATGCCGACTACTTTAAGATTTACGAGTACGACTTCGTGAGTGGCAGAGCTTTTACCAGTAAGGAAGTGGACGACAACGAAAAAGTCTGTGTCATCAGCGATGCCCTGGCCGAACGGCTCTTCGGCAAGGGCGTGGAAGCCGTGGGAAAGACGGTGGAGGTGGAAAGCGGACCTGAAGTGCGTGTGGTAGGCGTCTTCCGTGGCGGCAGTCAGCTGGCGCCCGACAGCTATGCCGACATCATCTATCCCCTCTTGAACGGTGTGGTGATGGGGATTCCCTATCAGGGCCTCTACTCCATCGTGGCCACCGTTAAGGACGACGACCACCTGCGGGCCTTGAAGCAGGAGCTGGACGACGTGGCGGCCCGCACGCAGCAGGCGCACCCCGAAGTGCTGGACGAGTTTAACTTCGGCGAGGGCGTGAAGAAGAAACTGGTGCTGACCAAGGATTTGGAGACACACCCGATGCACGTGCTGCGCACCTATAACCGCGACGGCGTGTTCGGTGCAGTGACGGGCTGGCAGCTCGTCAAGCACTACGCCGGAATCCTGTTCGTGCTGCTCTTCGTACCTGCGCTGAACCTCTGCGGCATCGTGGCGGGGCGCATGGAGCGGCGCTCGGCAGAGATGGCCGTGCGTAAGACCTTCGGCGCACGCCGCTCGACGCTCCTCAGTCAGGTGGTGGCCGAGAACCTGGTGCTCACCACCATCGGCGGCATCATCGGCCTCGTGCTCTCGTGGCTTGCCATCTACGGTATGCGAAGGGAGATTCTCGGCATGTTCTTCGACAACAGCACGCTCAGCACGGCACCCATCGTGGAGGGCGAGATGCTCTTTGCGCCCACGCTCTTCATCGGTGCCTTCGCCGCCATTATGTTGCTCAATCTAATAGCCGCCGTGGTGCCTGCCTGGTGGAGCCTAAGAAAACCGATTGTAGAATCAATGATGGAGAAAAGATAAGAATGAAACTGAACAATATCCTGAACGCGAACACGTGGCTGTTCCTCGAACTCATCATCATCGCCGTCGTGGCATGGGCGGTGTTCGACCCCGCCGTGGTCAACCTCTACTATCGCAGCCTGCCCTTAGGCTACGACAGCAGCCAGCTGCTCTATGCCGAAACCGAGGTGAACGGCAGCTGGAGTGAACTCGTCGACGGCGTCCCTCAAGACCCCTACGAGATGACCGAAAAGCGCCGCGACCAGATACTGCGCCAGTTGACGAGCGTGGAGGGCGTGGAGTCGGCCTATCTCTATGAGCAAGAATATGGTGCTGTGGGCTTTAGTCTTCCGGTTTTCAACGAGTGCGTTGTCGGCGGCGACACCCTGTATCTGGCCTACATCGACTTCTGCAGCGACGCCCACTTCTTCGAGACCTACGGGCTGAAGCCCCTGCCAGGGAGTCCGTCGGCAGCTGAGCTCTCGCGTCTGTCGTATCAAGAGCAGCAGGTGGTGCTGACGCGCTCGGGCGCCATCGCCCTGTTTGGCACAGCCGACGTTGTGGGACGCCGCCTCACCATCTCCAGCAACGACCCTGCCATCGAGGCGACGGTGGCCGGTGTGGTGGAGGACTTCCGCATGTCGGTGTCCAACACGGTACGCTCCATGATCATCAAGCCCCAAAAACCACAGTACACAACATGTCGATACGTCATCCGTCTGAAGAAAGGGCTGAACGCTCATCGTTTCGTCGAAGAGCACGGAAAGGAGCTCATCGGCAGCGGACAGATGGGCTTCAGCCGCATCAGCCGTCTGACGACCTTCGACGAGTACCTACAGCAGTTGGAACTCGACGACGGTCGCACGCAGGAGGTGAACCGCAGCCTGGCACTGGCGCTGTTCTTCCTCGTCAACCTGATGCTGGCCGTCATCGGCACCGTGTGGCTTCATGCCAAGCGGCGCACGGAGGAGTGCGGTGTGCGCCGTGCCTTTGGAGCCACCTGTGGACGGCTGCTCTTCGACTTCCTTTGGCGCAACGCCCTGCTGACCACCGCCGCCGTCGCCGTGGGCCTTGTCATCTATCTGAACTATGCCCACAGCGGCATCCAGGTGTTCAATGGAGAAGAGTACTGCGAAACACTCTACACCATCGATGCAGCCATACTGCCCACGGACAAGGCGTGGCCCGAACACTTCTGGCCCCACTTCCTCGTGGTCTCTGCCGTCGTGTACCTTATTATATTATGTGCCGTCCTCATCGGCACCGCCATCCCCGCCGTGAAGATAGTCCGCGCAAGGATTACCGAGGCGCTAAGGGAGGAGTAGGAAACGAAACAACAAATCATTA
>CACWOS010000009.1 GCA_902762565.1 uncultured Prevotellaceae bacterium | reverse complement strand
GATGTGACAGAACTAGGTACCTGTCACACATGCGAAGTCCCGTAAATATTATCTATTAGTTTGCAGGAATATATGTAATCATTGTTAGTTCTGTACCTGAGACCTTTGTTGTTTGAAGCCCGATTACCGTTTTCATCTTTTCTTTTGTATATGCATCTGTAAACATCAAAAAATTATCTTTTGCATCAGATGATAGTGGTGTATAACGTTCCAATAGATGGTTTCCAGCATTAGTATATTGCAATAAATCCAAATAAACGACAATGCGAGACATTTTTCCTCCTTCAAAAAAGTAAAATAATGCACAAGAAGTATCATTTTTCGTATAATTATAGGCCAGCATAGATGATGTGCTTGACGAAGAAGACTTTGGATGTGTCTCTTGGGATTGTATAGATGACATTGTAGCACCCCAATCAAGTATTGGAGTGTCATAGATGTCGTATTTTGGGGTTATCGTAACTTCGCAAGTTGCAAAAGAGTTTCCATTCTTTGCAGTGATTATTGTTGTTCCAATATGACCACCCTTAACCAGTCCTTTATTGTCAACTTCTGCAATATAATTATCATCAGAGTTCCAACTATTAGCATTAGTAGCAGATAGTTGCTTAGTTTCGTCGTAATGCATAGTTATGCTTGTTGGGTTAATTGTAACTTTTTGTTCTGCCTGACTTTCATCTTCTTTTGAACACGATGTCATACATAGGGTTAGCATTACAAAAAGAGAAATCACACTATTTATTCTTTTCATTTTTTTAGTTGGGTGTTTATATGCCATTACCCTTCGGCTCTAATATGTTATTTATACAATTCTATTGCTTGTTTTACCGCATTAACAGCTGTTTGAACGGAGCACACAAAAAGCTCTTTCGCACTATGCAGTTCACCGCTATGAATGTAGTCTTTTTCAACCTTATATTGTTCTAAAAGGTTTTGCGCTTCCCGTTCAACTTTACCAGCATTCTTTTCCAGTTGCCATGTTTTCACTGTAGTCCAACCAGAGCGACCGCCATATCCGCCTTCGTCATTCAGTCGGTATTCTCTTTTGTTGACTGCTTTGCCTACATCCTTTATATTATTCTCAATCATACCGACCTTTGTGTATTTGCCATTTACTGCTACATAAACCACACCTGTACCACTTTCCCTCTTACGGATAGCAATCCCCATAGGTCTGCATACAATACAATGACCTGAGCGGTCTTTTAGTCGATGTCCATAAGGGCAAGGATTAGTTAATACGAAGCCACAGCCTTGTTTCTTCGCTTTGTCGTGATACACCTTTACGATTTCGCCACGAGCATCATAAATATCGGATGGACTGATGCCATGATGTTTGATGAACTCTTTTTCATCATTTGTTAGTACCTTTAAAATATCATCCATAATCCCATAGTTTTAAGTTAATACTTTCTCTTACATCAAGCACCAACTTACAAAAAGAAGGCGCAAGCTTGTGCTATACGCCTAAGAGGTTCACCACAAACCCACATACAGATATAGGAAAGCCTGCGCTTTGATACGCTGCTTTATTCTGTATGTTGTTTGCTCTCTTTTTCTTTGAGTGGTGATTTCTTAGGCAATCGAGCAATATGTCTTGCACTCTTTAACAGAATGCAGGGGCAAAGATACGCAATTATTTTGATTTAGGAACAAGAATTACGACTATTTTTTTAGAAAAACAAAAAAAAAATTGGATAACGCGGGTAAACGCCCATTCTATCATAGGTTTCACGCCAAAAACAAATCCCAAATTTAGAAAAAAATGGAGGAATCCTTTTTTGTGGGCTTGCAAATTGTTGAAATAATGGACATTTAAAAAACATATACGGACTTGGAAGAGTCCAACATGGAACATCCCCAAAAACTGCGTACCTTCGCAGATGAATATTCGACAGTCGGAGTTTCTGCTGCATTCTTTTTAGATGTCAGTCAGCAGTCAAAAACTGGGCACGGCTCCGGGCATAGAACTGTAATACAACAGAGTGATCATAAAAAAGAAAGGAATGGTGCCCATCAGGTAAGCATGATGCTCACATGGGGATAGTTCCCCCTGTGAGGTCAAGTACGTCAAGTTCGAGGTAAAAATGACGTTGATATAGGGGAAAAGTGACTCACTTACAGGGTGTAAATGACGTTGGGACAGGGAGAGAGACAATCTCTTGCGAGAAAGCAGCGGGCGTGTCTTTAATCAGCAGCGCCCGCTGCTGATATCGGCGGCGGGCGTGGCTGAAGTCGGCAGCGTTCGCTGCATACCTGTTTTTATAAGGAAGAAATGCATAGGCAGATGCTATTTGGGGTAATTATTTGCAATTTCTGATTATCCATTCCTTGAAGAACGGATCTTCTATTTCGTAGTCGTTGACACGTATCACATAGCCAGCCTTCATCAGGCGTTTTTGCCCAAAAAGCATTGTCCTTTCAATAATAATATGTAACTTTGACTGGCATCGAAGATACTCACGTTCTCCCACCTTAAGGTAGGAGTGTGGCCTTGCAATCGAAAATTCTCAAATTAATTTGGCATTTTGCTCACTTATTCGTATCTTTGCAGCGAAATAATAGAAGCTTTAATCGATTTAGACTATGACAGCTATAGCATTCTCTCCAAATCTGTTTTGGGATGTTGACCCATCGACAATTTCGATGGAAGATCATGCTGCCTATATCATTCAACGAACTTTGGAATACGGCCAGATGAATGATTGGCGACTTATCAACCAATATTATGGTCTAAACAGGATAGTAAATGAATGTAAACAGATGCGCACACTAGACCCAGTGTGTCTCTCGTTTATTTGCACCATTTCTCACACAAAAGAAGAAGAATACAGATGCTATCACTTCAGACAGTCCTTCCAGACACCTTGGAACTCCTAAAAGTTCTGATGCAGCAACCTCTCTTTAGTGACATGCGCTTGGTGGGAGGAACAGCGCTGGCGCTGCAATATGGTCATCGCAGATCTGTTGACCTCGATTTTTTCGGACATACAACGGAAGACGTTGACGAACTTACAAACGTGTTGAGTAATTGTGCGAAGGATGTTGTTCGAGGTAATTGTTCTAAAAGCATCAAGGCATATTTCCTTAATCATGTAAAGGTGGACATTGTTAACTATAGATATAGGTGGATAGACGAGCCAGTGATTAGTGATGGCGTGCGTCTCGCTTCTCCTAAGGATATTGCTGCAATGAAGGTTAACGCAGTGATGGGGCGAGGAACAAAGAAAGACTTTGTAGATATGTATTTCCTATTACGTCATTACACCTTTGACGAAATCATGCAGTTTTATTTGCAGAAATATACGGACGGCTCTGAATACAGGGCTTTACTGAGTATGACTTATTTTGCAGATGCCGACCCACAGCCAATGCCTTTTATGTATCAACAAGTTGAATGGGATACTATTAAGGACGAGATTAAACATCAAGTTGAGATGTATAACCAATCAATCACGGGTCAATGAACAGGCATTCCCCTTGTGACTTCTGAGAAATCTCTTTTGGGATAATAACATCATCGTGGAAAGAATGTTACTGAAGTCGGCAGCGTTCGCTGCATACCTGTTTTTATACTTCAGAATTAAGCAGTTCAAGTAGGATTTCTATGAGGCGGGGTAGGGCATAGTTGTCGATGTCCGACTCTGGAATCCAGATGTAGTCAGAGGGAAGTGAGGGGCGTTTATCGGGCTCCCACAGGTAGAAGTCGGTATAGAGGATGCGGTGGGTGAGGACGTGCTTGACGCCTTGCTTGACAAGGCGTAGTGATGAGTGAGAAGTGAGAAGTGAGAAATGCTCGTCGTCGACAAGCCAAGGTTCCCAAAGGCCTTGCCAAATGTCGCCTGAACCACGTCGATGGATAGCGGTCTGGCCTTTATACCTTATATATAAATAAATGAGGTGGCGCTCACGAATCTTCAGCGTCTTCAGCTTGACGGGCAATTCCTGTATGCGGTTGGTGCGAAAGGCGTCGCAACTCTCCATCAACGGACAGACGCTGCAGTCGGGCGACTGTGGCGTACATTGTATGGCACCAAAGTCCATAATGGCTTGGTTGTATACAGAAGCCTCTTGGGGCGGTAGTTGTTCTTGCGCCATAGCGGCGAAGAGCTTTTTGCCCTCAGTGGTATTGATGGGCGTATCAATACCGAAATAGCGGGAGAGAACACGATAGACGTTGCCATCGACAACGGCAGCAGGCAGACCGAAGGCTATGGAACCAATGGCGGCAGCGGTGTAGTCGCCTACGCCTTTGAGTTGTTTGATTTCAGCAATCGTAGTGGGGAAACTGCCGCGCTCAACAATCTGGCGGGCAGCATAGTGCAGGTTGCGGGCACGGCTGTAGTAGCCCAGTCCCTGCCATTCGCGCAACACCTCGTCTTCCGTAGCAGCAGCGAGAGCCTCAACGGTGGGCCAACGGTGCATGAAGCGTTCCCAGTATTCCCAACCCTGTTTGACTTGCGTCTGTTGTAGGATGATTTCAGAGAGCCAGATGGCATACGGGTCGCGCGTCTGTCGCCAAGGCAGATCGCGTCCGTTCTTGCTGAACCAGTCGACTAATGTTGTTGCAAACATCAAAGTTTTCCTTGGTCGCCGAGATAACTGTCCTTGAAGCCCAAGAAGTAGAGCACGCCATCGAGTCCGATGGTGTTGATGCTCTGTTCGGCATTGGCTACGACACGAGGCTTGGCGTGGAAGGCGATACCCAGACCGGCCTCAGAAATCATAGGCAGGTCGTTGGCACCATCGCCCACTGCAATGGTCTGGGCAAGGTTGACCTTCTCAACCTGTGCAATAAGTTTCAGGAGCTCAGCCTTACGATGTCCGTCAACAATCTCGCCTACATATCGGCCAGTCAGCTTGCCATCCTCGCCAATCTCCAGTTCGTTGGCATAGACGTAGTCGATACCATATTTGCGTTGCAGATGTTCACCAAAGTAGGTGAATCCACCGCTGAGGATAGCAATCTTATAGCCACATGTCTTAAGGATATTCATGAGGCGGTCGACACCCTCGGTAATGGGCAGATGCTCGGCAATGTCCTGCATGACGCTGACGTCGAGGCCCTTCAACAAGGCGACGCGACGGGTAAAGCTTTCCTTGAAGTCTATTTCGCCACGCATGGCACTCTCCGTAATAGCACGCACCTCGGCACCTACGCCATTGCGCTCAGCCAGTTCGTCGATACACTCTGTCTGGATGAGTGTAGAGTCCATATCGAAGCAGATGAGTCGGCGCATACGTCGGAACATATCGTCCTTTTGGAACGAGAAGTCAATCTCCATTTCCTGCGACAGCTTCATAAGCTTCGACTGCATTTCCTGACGATTGATGGGTTCGCCACGTAGTGAGAACTGGATGCAGGCACGTGTGTGCTTGTCCAATTGCTTGATGCTCTTGCGACCCGTCAGGCGGAGAATAGAGTCGATGTTCAGTCCTTGGTCGGCCAGAATCTGCGTAGCAGCCTGTATCTGACGCGCCTCCAACTGTCGTCCCAGCATCATGAGGATATATCTGTTCTTGCCCTGATGGCCAACCCAGTCTTCGTATTCGTCATCACTAATAGGCGAAAAGCCTATGTTGACACCCAACTCAGTGGCCTTGAACAACAATTCCTTCATGGCCAGTCCCGACTTCATCTCGTCCATACGGATGAGGATACCTAACGACAATGTGCTGTGGATGTCTGCCTGACCAATGTCCAGAACCTTGGCATCGTACTTCGCTAGAATGCCCATGACGGCTGCTGTCAGTCCAGGACGGTCTTGTCCTGTGATGCGGACTAATATCTGTTCCTCTTTCATAACTCTTATCTCTTAATTCTTAACTCTTAACTACTTTAGGTAGTTTTCGAAATATTGCGTAATACGTTCGTGCAGATGCACACTGGCATGACCTCGCATGTTGTGCTCCTCGCCAGGATAAGCGAAAAAGTCGGGCTGCGTGCCGGCCTTGATGCAGGCATCGAGGAACGACAGGCAATGCTGGGGCACGACGGTGTTGTCGTTGTAGCCCGTGATAATCTGGAGCTTACCCCACAGGTTCTTGGCCTTGTTGATGAGGCTGGCCTTTGCATAACCCTCAGGATTCTGCTGGGGCGTGTCCATATAGCGCTCGCCATACATCACCTCGTACCATTTCCAGTCGATGACTGGACCACCTGCGACACCAACCTTGAACACATCAGGGTAGTTGAGCATGAGCGATATGGTCATGAATCCGCCAAACGACCAGCCGTGGACACCGAGCTTGTCGGCATCAACATAGGGTAGGCTCTTCAGATACTCCACACCCTTCATCTGGTCTTGCATCTCTATCTGTCCCAGTTGGCGGAAGGTTGCCTGTTCGAAGTCGCGACCACGATACTCAGAGCCGCGATTGTCGAGGATAAAGACGATATAGCCCTTCTGCGACATATAAGTCTCCCATGGCCTACTGGCCCAGTGCCATGAAGCTTCGACGTTATGAGCGTGAGGACCGCCATAGACGTAAACCACAGTAGGATATTTCTTCTGTGGGTCGAAGTTATAAGGCTTTACCATACGGTAGTATAGGTCAGTTACACCATCGGCCGCCTTGATGCTGCCACACTCGAAGATGGGTAGTGCGTAGTCCTTCCAAGCCCACATGTCTGTAGCAGTGAGCAGACGTGTGTTCTTGGTTTTACTGCCAGAAATGTCCATCACACTGATATTACGAGGTTGGGTAGGATGTGACTGACGGTCAATCAGAAAAGAACCTGATGTCGAGAGCTCACCGTGATGCACGCCGTCATCAGAGGTCAACTGCGTCATTTTGCCATTGGTGACATTAACGCTATATATCTGACGGTGCAAGGGGTGATACTTGTTGGCCTCGATGATGATGCTCTTCTGCTTGGTGTTGAAACCAATAACCTCCTGAACTACCCATGCCCCACTGGTTAGCTGGCTTAACAGCTGTCCCTCCTTATTATATAAATATAGGTGGTTGTAACCGTCGCGCTGACTCTGCATGATAAACTTGTCGCTGTCCCAAGGTAGGAACTGGATGGGATGCATGGGCTCGACATACTTGTCGCTGGTCTCGCGATAGAGTTCTGAAATGCGTTCGCCTGTCGTCGCATCGTAGCTGACGAGACGGCAGTCGTTCTGGTCGCGGTTCAGTTCAAACATGTAGATGGTTTTAGCATCAGGACTCCACGCGATATTGGTAAAGTAGATGGGGCGGGTGTCGGTGACAGAATCGCTGAGCACACTGCCGTTAGGTGTTTTGAGATAAACGATTTTGTTGGTGGCGATGTCATAAACGCCTACCGTCACTACGTGTGCGTTCATGCCTGCCATCGGATACTTATCGGGCTCGTAAGTGGCTTCGCGGGGGAAGATGTCTACTTGGGGATAATCGGTCACCATGCTCTGGTCCATACGATAGAAAGCTAGACGCTGACCGCCTGGACTCCAAAACGTGCCTTTTTCTATGCCGAACTCATTGCGGTGTACGGATTGACCGTAAACAATCTCACGTGAGCCGTCGGTGGTCAACTGGTGTTCATGATGGTCTGCATCAGCGACATACAGTTGATAGTCCTTAACGTATGCCGTCGCTTTCGATTCCTTGTTCCAGTCGTTTGCTGTCTGACCAGAGATGCTGTCTTGCCAGACAATCTGGTGCGTCTTGAAGTTCAAGAGCAGGAAGGACTTCTTATTGCCAAGGGCCACCAAAGGCTGGTCAGGGTAGGGGAATGATGCGTTATATAGGGCACGGACATGATACATGTCGTCGCTCTTCAGCCATTCATTCACCTCGTCGAGGGTAAAAAGACATTTCTCTTTGCCTGTCTTCTTGTCAACGAGATAACACTCTTCAACATCGTTACGAACTAACTGGTCTCCCCACCAGGCAAACCACTTGTTCTCGGGCTGCAAGATGTGATTGCGATTGCCCCCATAGTTGAGTTCTTCAAGGGTGAAGAGTTGTTTCTCCTGAGCGCTCATTGCAAGTGGTGAGAAGTATGAGGTGAGAGGTAAGAGAATAGCGAGTGCTATGAAATGCTTAATCTTCATCATCATCGCGGAAGCGTCGGTTGTTCTTTTTGTTAAAGGGCTTTTTGAAATCACGTGAGTTCCTGGAATCTCTAGAATGTCTAGAATCCCTAGAGTCTCTAGAATATCTAGAATCCCTAGAATCTCTAGATTCCTTTGGCTCACGGGCTTTCTTGGGCTCTTTTTTCTCTAGCGAACGGAACTTAAACGAGCGAATGTCGGCATCGGCATTCTCCTGTTCTTCGTCAAGGCGCTTTTTGAATTCGCGGTTTTGCTTGAAGCGACGCTTTTCAGCCATCTGACGCTTCTCTTCCTCTGTCTTGACGACGCCACCCTCTTCACGGAAGACACTCATCTTACCATCGAACATCTGGTATTTACGGAACTCGCATTCCAAAGAACCATTGAACACGGGAATCTTGATGCTGGGCTTCAAACCAATCTGGGCAAAGCACTCCTCGCGATAGGAGAGTATCCACGCCTCGTTACCTGTAAATTGGTGCTTCAGTCGTTCACCAATCATCTTATAGGTTCCTAGCAAGTCTGGTGTCGAGATGCGTTCACCATAAGGTGGATTGGTCACCATGATGCTTTTGTTCTTGGGCTGGGTAAAGTTCTTGAAGTCCTGTTCCTCAACAGTGATGTCGCTTGACAGACCAGCGGCCTTTACGTTGAGACGGGCTGTGTTGACGGCCTTGATGTCAACGTCGTAGCCATAAATATGGTGATTGAACTCACGCTCTTGAGAATCATCATTGTAGATCTCGTCAAAGAGGTCACGATCGAAGTCAGGCCATTTCTCGAAGGCAAACTCCTTGCGGAACAAGCCTGGTGCCATGTTGCGGGCAATGAGTGCAGCCTCGATGAGTAGTGTGCCGGAACCGCACATGGGGTCAATGAAATCGGTCTCACCATGCCATCCCGTCATGAGTATCATACCAGCTGCGAGTACTTCGTTGAGAGGTGCTTCGACAGACTCTTGACGATAGCCACGACGATGTAGGGATTCGCCACTGGAGTCAAGGCATAGCGTGCACTGGTCATCGGCTATATGGATATGCAGACGGATGTCGGGATTGGTGATGCTGATGTTTGGACGTTGTCCTGTCTTTTCGCGGAACTGGTCGACAATGGCATCCTTGACCTTATAGGCAACAAACTTAGAGTGACGGAACTCCTCGGAGAATACCACAGAATCAACGGCAAAGGTCTTGTCGTTTCCAATGTATTCGCTCCAATCGATGTCCTTGACACCTTCATAGACATCATCGGCTGAAAGTGCCTTAAAGTGTTTGATCGGTTTCAGAATGCGGATGGCTGTATGCAGTTGGAAGTTGGCACGATATAGAAGTTCTTTATCGCCTTTAAACGATACCATGCGACGACCTATCTGAACGTCGTTTGCGCCCAATTGCGTCAGTTCTTTCGCCAAGACGGGCTCAAGGCCCATAAAGGTCTTAGCGATGATTTCAAATTGCTGTGTCATTATGTGTACGTACTAAATATGCTGCAAAGGTAATGAGAATTAGGCGAAAAGCAAAGAAAAATCAACTTTTTCTTTCATTTTCCAATTCTTTTATGTAATTTTGCGCCAACTTATTCCATATGGGCATGGCATACAATGTAATTATCTTCGCATTGCACAACTTATGGAGACTCGATATTATGGTATGGATGGCGGGTCTCCCATTGTTGGTTTGTGCTATATTGTGGTTGTTTTATCAGCTACGACAGAATAGACAATTGACGGAAGAATTGTCAATGTTGTCGAAAATGCAACGCCATTCAGTGGAATACGACTTGGTCATGAAAGTTATGAAACTGGCTATTTGGCGAATAGACGTGCAGTCGCGTACCATTACTTTTGAATCAGATTTCAGAGATGTAGTAGGCAGTTTTCATTTTTCACCTAATACACCTTTGGAGGAATTCTATGATTTGATGTTGCCTCAGTATCGCAGTCGGATACAGCAAGCAATTAAGGATTTGATGGAAGGACGCATAGATGAGGCGCATGAGCAGTTCGAGGTGCGATTACCTCATTCAGAGCAGGTGCACTGGGAGGAAGCATATGCTACCATTGAGAAGCGAGATAAGAATGGTAGGACATTAGTTATTGTTGGAACATTGATGCTTATCGATCATCAAAAGGGTATTGAACGTGCCCTTATCGAAGCTCGTAACCAAGCAGAGGAAAGCGATCGTCTGAAGTCTGCGTTCCTTGCCAATATGTCGCATGAAATCCGTACACCGCTGAATGCTATTGTCGGTTTCAGTGATGTTCTGTCAATGGCTCAAAGCGATGATGAGCGTACAGAATTGGTTAACCTGATCAAACAGAATAATGTACGTTTATTGCGTTTGTTCGATGATATGCTTAACATGTCGAAGTTGGAGGCAGGTGGAGAGGCCGTCAAGAAGGAACGCTTCGACCTTAACCAGTTGTTGATGGAGGTTGCTGATAAATTTGCTGATAAGAGTAAAGAAACAGGTATTAAGATTGAAGTTGAAGGATTGGCTAATACAGTACAACCTTTCTCCGACCGTCACCGCTTGGGTGAAATACTAAATCAATATATGGACAATGCCATGAAGTTTACAAATGAAGGTGTTATAACTTTGGGCTATCATGTGAACAATGGACTATTGCGCGTTTGGGTTCGCGATACTGGTAAAGGTATTCCTGCTAGTCATTGTAACGATCACCTTTTTGAACGGTTTGTAAAAATTGATGAGTTTGTTCCTGGTACAGGCTTGGGACTTAGTATTTGTCGCAGTTTGGCAATAAGTATTGGTGGTAAGGTCGGTGTAGAGTCGAAACAGAATGTTGGCTCACTCTTCTGGGTAGAAATACCTTTAGTGTAATTGTTTTAGGCTATGCGTCATATACTTATTTCCTTTTTTATTATATTGTCTTCGGCATTGCATGCGCAAACCATTGTCGGTCATGTCGTGGATGAGGCTACAGGCGAGAATATTGGTTTTGCCAGTGTGCAATATAAAGACCGTCATGTGGCAACAATAACCGATCTTAATGGACGTTTTACGATTGAACGTCATAAGGGATGGAAACTGACTGTCAGTGCAGTGGGGTATAAGTCGCGTACTTATACTGTTGATGGCGATATGGAGAAGCTGTTCGTGTCGTTGCGCGAAGACAATCGTGCACTGAAAGAGGTCACCGTACACTCAAAACGCAGTCGTTATAAAAGAAAGAATAATCCGGCAGTAGATTTGATGAGGAAGGTTATTGCCAATAAAAAGGCTACTGACTTATCGAGACGTGACTATTATCAGTACACAAAGTATCAGAAGTTGACACTGGCACTCAACGACATGAAAAAAGAGACACTGGAGTCTCCTAAAATCAGTAAATATAAGTGGATTACTGACCAAGTGGAAACGTGTGAGCAGACTGGTAAACTTATCTTGCCAGCCAGTGTTGACGAGACTGTGACACAGAAGATTTACCGTCGCTCTCCACGTACTGAGAAAGATATTGTGATAGGACAGCGATCGGTAGGTATTAATGATTTCTTTCAGACGGGTGATATTCTGAACACAGTTTCGAAGGATGTCTTTACAGATGTCAACATTTATGATGATCAGGTACGATTGCTGCAACACCCTTTTACATCGCCTATCAGTGATGGTGCCATCTCTTTCTATCGCTATTATATTGAGGATACGCTTTTGGTTGATAGGGATTCGTGTATTCATTTACATTTCCTGCCCAATAACCAGCAAGACTTTGGATTCCGTGGGGACTTGTATGTACTGAAAGATTCTAGTCATCAGGTGAAACGTTGCGAATTGATATTGCCTAATCAGACGGATGTCAACTTTGTGGAAGGACTGAAAGTCATGCAGGAGTTTACAAAGCTCCCTACAGGAGAATGGGTGCTTAGCGTTGATGACATGATAGTGGAGTTGGTACTCTTTGACTTCCTACAAAAAGGTGTGGCTATCCGGACAACGCGTCTCTCCGACTATCAGTTTACTGAAATTCCTGCCAAACTTTTTAAAGGAAAAGCTAAAACCGTTATTGAACCGGATGCGGAACTGGTAGATGATGAATTTTGGCAAAAGCACCGTAAGGTGGAACTGACCCGAAGTGAGGATGGAATGGAGAATTTTCTCAATGGTATGAAAACCGTTGGCGGTTTCAAATATATCCTTTGGGGACTGAAATTGTTGGCAGAGAACTATGTTGAGACCGGTAATCCCAGCAAAGTGGATATCGGACCCGTCAATTCGATGTTGAGTACTAATTTTATTGATGGGTTGCGCACTCGTATATCATTGCAGACAACGGCTAACCTTAACCGCCATGTTTTTTGGAAAGGCTATGTGGCTCGAGGATGGAAAAGCCATAAGACCTACTATAGTTCGCAACTGACGTGGGCATTGAATAAAAAGAAGTACCTGCCTGACGAGTTTCCTAAACGCAACTTGTCTTTCCTCTCTACGTATGATGTTATATCGCCATCCGATAAATTCCTGCCTACAGATAAGGATAATGTGTTTACAGCCTTTAAATGGGCTAAGGTTGACAAAATGATGTTTTACAATCGTCAGCAGTTAACCTTTGAATATGAACAAATGTATGGATTACGCACATTATTTAGTATTAAAACAGAAAAGAATGATGCAGCGGGTAACATGCGGTTTACACCTCTCTCTCACCATGAATCACTTGCTTCTATTGGTCTAAGGACGACAGAATTGCGTGCAGAGATAGAATATTCACCAGGTGCTTTATATACCAACTCCAAACAACGCCGTCTGAAAGTCAATCGCGAAGCTCCCATATTTATTCTCAGTCACACGATGGGCATCAAGGGCTTTTTAGGTGGTGACTATGACTATCATTATACTGAAGCCAGTATCTTTAAACGTATATGGCTCAATAGTTGGGGGCGTATCGACCTCTACACCCGTGGCGGTGTTCAGTGGAGCCAGGTGCCTTTCCCTCTATTGTGTATGCCAGCAGCAAACTTGTCGTATTTTAGTCAGAAGCAGGCTTTCAATTTGCTTACAAACATGGAGTTTCTGAATGATCGCTTTGTCAGCGTGGATATGAACTGGGACATGCAGGGCAAGCTATTTAATCGTATTCCTCTTATCAAGAAGTTGCGTTGGCGAGAGTATATTGGGGCTAAGATGTTATGGGGTGCTTTGTCTGACAAGAATAATCCATTTTTGGAGCGCAATGCCCAAAGTAATGTGCTGATGTATTTCCCAGAAGATTCGTATCTATTAGATCCAAAAGTTCCTTATTGGGAAATATCATTAGGTATTCGGAGTATATTCCGTTTCTTCCAAATAGAATATGTGAGGCGTATGAACTATAATAATCATCCGCATGTTCATAAGAACAGTGTACGATTTGGATTTACGTTGATGTTTTAGAGATGATATAACAACATAAAATTAGGCGATGACAACACAACTTATATTAGCAGACAAACAAGACATAACTAAGGCGGGAGTGATGTATATCAGTTCCCAGATAAGTGGACAGGATTTTGTGTGCCGTTCTGCAGAAGACAAGACAGAATTAATAGAATTGCTGAAGCAGAGACCAAACACTATTGTTGTACTTGACTATACGCTCTTTGACATCAATGACATTGATGAACTGGAAATCCTGGCGGAACGTTTCCCTCGGGTTCAATGGGTGTTGTTTAGTGTTGAATTGTCGCTCGATTTTGTGCGGCGTGCTGTTGCAGTTAGTCCTTGCTTTAGTGTTCTGTTGAAAGAATCGTCCATGCATGAGATTCGTGAATGCTTGCAATATGCGAGCCGTGGACAACGTTATATTTGCCAGCGAGTAACAGAGCTGTTGCTGGCACCACAAACAAAAAGAGTAGAGGAGGATGTCCGTTTAACCAAGACTGAGATAGAGATACTGAAGGATATTGCACTAGGGCTAACAACAAAGGAAATAGCTGATCGTCGTTTTTCTAGTTTCCATACTGTCAATACGCATCGTAAGAACATCTTTCGTAAGTTAGGCGTCAATACGGTCCATGAAGCAACCAAATATGCTTTGCGTGCAGGCTTGGTTGATTCAGCAGAATACTATATTTGAGAAACCAAGAAGAACATAAAGGAATTTATAAGAAGAGAAAAAGGCTGTCTCACGACAGCCTTCATCTTTTGTTTTCTAACTAACTTATTATCAACTATTCATTACTCATTCTGAATTTCTGGTGCAAAGATACGCACATTTTAGCCATATTGATGCTAAAAACGATAAAAAACTCACGTAAACGTTTGCGGGTTTCAAACATAATTTGTATCTTTGTAGCCGATAACTAATTATTATGACTAATAAGAAACAACACAGAACGTCGCTGAAGGATCTTGCCCGTGAGTTAGGGGTGAGCATTGCCACAGTGAGTCGTGCATTGCGCAACTCACCAGAAATTGGTAAGGAAATGCAGCAACGTGTGAAGGATTTGGCTAAGAAACTCAATTATCGTCCTAATCCGTTTGCCCAAAGCCTTCGTAGGGAAGCTCCTAAAATCATAGGTGTTGTGGTGCCCAACTTGGTAACGCACTACTATGCTGCAGTACTTGATGGAATTGAAGACGAGGCTCGTCGTGCGGGGTATAGTGTTATTAGTGCCAATAGTCATGAGAGTTACGAAGATGAAGAACATGCAGTTGATAATTTTATTTCGATGCATGTAGAGGGTATCGTTGCTTGTTTGGCGCAAAATACCACAGACTATCATCATTTTGAAGAGATTGCGGAGATGGGTATCCCTTTGGTGTTTTTTGGACGTACTTGTCTGACGGATCGATTCTCCAGTGTGACGGCTAACGGTGATGAGGCTGCACAGCAGGCTACTCAACATTTGATTGATACAGGTAGTCGTCGCATTGCTTTTATTGGTGGACCTAATCATCTTGATATGGTACGTCGTCGAAAGCATGGTTATTTAGAGGCATTGCGCGAAAATCATATATCTATTGATCGTGATTTGGTGATTTGTGACAAGATAGATTATCAGGTGGCTCTTGAACGAACAACACTTTTATTGAAAAGCGATCATCGTCCAGATGCTATATTGTCATTTAATGATATTATTACGTTTGCAGCTTTCACAGCTATCAAGGAAAGCGGATTGCGTATACCAGAAGATGTGGCATTGATAGGATTCACAGATGATGTGCATGCTGCTTATGTCACACCTCGGATGTCGGTCATTCAAGACCAGTCCTATCAGATGGGCGTTAAAGTCTGCCAGTTGTTGTTGCGTAATATCAATGGCGACAGCAAAGTCTATAAGGAGATTGTCCCCCAGCAACTTGTGATAAGGGATACTTCTGCCAAGAATAAGAAGTAATTCGTTGAATACAGAATTAACTAATATCTTATACATGTTCACTCGTAAGACATTATTCATATTATTGGTTTTTCTGCTGTTGCCTGCCTTGGCATTCGCTGACAGCATCCCCTATACTGCTTTTACAGAGCGTGGGATAATACCCGACATGAAGTTCAAACGACTTGATACACGAGACGGGTTGTCTAACTCACAGGTAAATTGTGTGTTGCGTGATTCGCGTGGATACATATGGGTGGCTACGTTTTTTGGACTATGTCGTTACGATGGTTACAGGTGCCATAATTTTTATTCTTATGAGCGTGACACCTTGACATTGCGTAATAATCGTGTAGACCGTGTGATGGAAGCTTTCGATGGCAAACTTTGGTTGGATCATGGAATGACTTATTCTGTATATGATCCAGTAACTGAGAAAGTGGACCGTTCGCCTTCCATATGGCTTGCAAAACAAGGTGTCACGGGTGGCGTTGAGATGTTACATATTGATTCAGACAAGAATTTTTGGATAAAGACATACTCCAACGGCTTTATTTTCTTCGATCCGAAGAACAAAATTCTGAAACGGCTGAACTTTGGATATGGTAAGGGCGAATTCCCCAAAGAGTTTGGTATCACGTCGTTCTGTGAAACGCCAGAGGGCATGTTAATGACTTCAAATCAGGGAGACCAGATATGCGTTAACGGGAAAAAAGGTGTTGTAGCTTGGACTGATCATATTGTAAAAAACGAGCTAGGACAGTTTACTGACTTTTCGGCCTATTGGGATCCTAATGGCATGCGTTGGGTTATTTCGAATTCAACTAAAACCTATATATACGATACTTCTAACAAACAGTGGTACCGCTCGTTAACGGAGTTGATGAGAGCGAAGGGTATAGCTAACGCTCCCGAGGACATCGTCGTATGGGATGTGAGATACGATACAAAGGGATACCTATGGGTGGCAACAGACCATATGGGAGTACTTGTGATAGATTTCAAAAACAAGGAGTGGCGACAGTTTACCAATGTGAAGGGTGACGACACCTCACTACCCGATATCACAGCTAAACACTTATATCTCGATCAGATGGGTCGCATGTGGATAGCCACCTATAAGAATGGCCTCGCTATGAATGCCGATGCCATGACGAGTTTTTCGAGTCTGCCTCTAGGTGATATCAACGCTGTCGTGGAGGATAAAGACGGATACTATTGGCTGGGTATGAATAGCGGTGGTGTTAAGAAGGTGAACCCACAGACATATGAAGTTGTCGCCGAATATAAAAAAGGAGAGATGGGTACTACGAGCGATGTCATAGTGTGTTGCTATAAGGATAGAGAAGGCACGCTATGGTTCGGTACCTGGGAAGGTGGATTGCTACGTTTTCGAAACGGCCAATGGACTAACTGGCGTGTCGGTATGCCTAATTGTGCGTTGACTACTAATAATGTATGGGCTATCACAGAGGACTATTGGGGGAATCTTTGGTTAGGTATATTGGGTGGTGGAGCCATGCGTATAGACAAACGTACGGGTAGGCAACGTGCTTTCAATGACCAGAATTCGTCATTGAAGACGGTATGGACAAACAGTGTTCAATGTGCTTCTAACGGATGGATCCTTCTGGGTAACTCAGAATATTGTTCGCTTATCAACCCAAAGAATATGAAGGTCATTAATCTGACAATGCCACATGACGAGAGTACTTTTACTGTTGCTTCAGCATCGGTACAAGCACTTTGGGGAAAGAACGGGCTGATTTGGCAGGCTTCGGCTTCTGGATTGTCAGTTTACGATCGCAAACGTGGACAATTCAATCTGCTGGACATGCGATCGGGATTCCACGGGTCGAGTGTGTCTGCCCTAATTGAGGATCCTGGTGGTGCAATTTGGGCAGCTACTGATCATGGTATCTCGAAAGTGACACCCAAAATGGAAGATGACGGACATTGGACCTTCTCTGTGCGTAGTTTCAATGATCGCGACGGACTGCAGCCTGGTCCTTTCAACCAACGTTCTATGTGTATGACTCGCAAGGGACTGTTGTTAGTGGGTGGACAAGACGGCTTAGACATCATTGATACACGCAATCTTAGTGCGGAGAATAGGACAGAACGCCCAATCTTTAGTGGCTTGCAAATATTTGATGAAGACGTGTCTGTAGGACAGGAATTGCACGGACGTGTGGTGCTTGACGAGGCATTAGAGATCTGTCGTGAGTTGTCGTTGAAGTTTGATGACCAGTTTACAATTCAGTTGGCAAGTACGGATGGTTCTATCCATAATGGCAAGCGTTTTGTTTATAAGTTAGAAGGTTTCAATGAAAATTGGGTGAAGACATCAGAATTGAATCCAAATATTACCTATAATTCGCTTCGTGCTGGCGATTACACGCTCCGTGTCAGGATACTGAACGATGACGGAACGTTTGGCGAAGAGGAAGCTACACTTGAAATCACAATTCGTCCGTCTTTTTGGCGAACGCGTTGGATGATTTTGCTGTACATGATGCTTATTGTTGGTATGGCCTTTATTTGGCGTAAGTGGTACATGAAACGTCAGGAGTACCGTATGGATGTTGAAACAATGAGACGTGAACTTGAGAAACAGCAGTGGATGAATGAGATGCGTCTGAAAATGGCTAATGATCATGCAAACAGCCGTAGCGCGTCTAAGCCAGAGCTGGAGGTGGTGCATTTGGATCTTGTGACAGAGGACCTCGTATTCTTTACACGTCATATTTGTGAACATTATGAATCGCCTGATTCCAGTAAAAAGGTTAAGGTTAGCTTCTTGTCATCTGTCAATCAACTGACCGCAGATTTTGATGAAGCTAAGCTGAAAGAAGTCTTCATGATATTGTTCCGTAACTCCATCAACTTTACACCATATGCCCCACTTATCAGTGTTGGCGTTGCTCGTACTAGTGATAATAAGGCTCAGATACAGGTGGCTGATAATGGTATTGGTATTAAAGACGAATATAAAGAGCATGCTTTCGAACCGATGGTGAATGGTGAAGGTATAGGCCTCGACTATGTGAAGAGTATCATTGATGCCCATGGTGGCGCAATCCGTATTGAGGATAATCCGGGTGGTGGTACTATTTTCTTTATTACATTACCTGCCCAGCCTGAGATAGAGGAGGCTGTCATCATGGATGATGAATGAATTGTTAAGAAAAAATGAGTGGAACTAAAAAGCTAATAGAAAACAACTAATGAAACTATTTAAAATGATGATGACGGGTGTCGTATTTGCGACATCATTGACTATGTTGGCTGTCGATTACACAATAAGTGGACAGTATGTAACTATTCCCGTTCAACAGCCACAGACAAACGGTGCCAAGGTCGTTCGTTTGCAAGTCGTGACAGACAATATTATCCGCGTACAGGCTACATCAGCCAATGCCTTACCAGAGAAACAAAGTCTTATTATTGTCAAGCAGACAGCTAAACCCAAGTTTGAGGTCACTGATAGTCAACTGGTACGTGTCAAGGTTGCCAATATCGAGGCACGTGTTGACAAGCAGACAGGACAAGTGTTTTTCTATGATGCTGCGGGTAAGATGATTATCCATGAGGCAGAGAAGGGAAAGACCTTCAAGCCCTTCCGTGTTCCTGATCGTGAGATAGGTGTTGACGTTGCCAAGGTTCCTGAGGAACAGCGCAACGGACTGTCGTGGCATCTCTTGTTCGATGGCACTCCAGGCAATCTCTATGGTTTGGGACAGCACCAGTCCGAGGAGTTGAACATGTATGGTAAGAACGAAGATCTCTTCCAATATAATACGAAGGTCAGCGTACCGTTCGTCATGTCCAGCAATAACTATGGTGTGCTGTGGGACACCTATTCCTATGGCCGCTTTGGTAATCCTGAAGACTATAGCCAGCTGAACCGCATCTTCAAGTTGTATGACAAGAAAGGTGTGGAGGGTCACCTGACGGGTACCTATACCGATGCTAATGGCAAGACGCTGGTGCGCCAGGAGGATTCACTCTATTATGAGTTCGATACCCCAGAGAAATCAGAGTTGGCACAGCAGACGGAGGCTGGCGGCATCAAGAACCTGCCTAAGGGCTTCAACCTCAATGGGGCAACTGTGGTCTATGAGGGTTTCATCGAGCCTTCCATCACTTCGTCCTTTAACTTCATCCTCTACTATGCCGGCTATATCAAGGTGTATATCGGTGGCGAAGATGTCGTTCCCGAGCGCTGGCGTACGGCATGGAACCCCAACACCTATAAGTTCCAGAAGCAGCTGATGAAGGGCCGTCGCTACCAGTTGCGCGTGGAGTGGAAACCTGACGGAGGCGTCAGCTATTGTGGCTTGCGTGCCTCTGCCGGCACCCGTACTCAGAAACGTCTGAGCATCTGGACGGAGATGGCGCAGGACATGGACTACTACTTCATTGTTGGTCAGAATGCTGACGAGATTATTGCCGGCTACCGCACGCTGACGGGTAAGGCTCCCGTCTATCCGAAGTGGGTGCTGGGCTTCTGGCAGAGCCGTGAGCGTTACAAGACCTCCGACGAAATCGTCGGCACGCTCAGTGAGTTCCGCAAGCGCCAGATTCCCTGTGACAACATTGTGCAGGACTGGAACTACTGGGTGGAGGACCAGTGGGGCTCTCACCAGTTCGAAAAGTCGCGCTTCCCCAATCCGCAGGCTATGCTCGACAGTGTGCACCAGATGGGTGGCCGCTTCATGATTTCCGTTTGGCCCAAATTCTATTGCAATACCGACAACTACAAGGAGCTCGACAAGAACGGCTGGATGTATCACCAGGCTGTCACGGACGACATTCACGACTGGGTAGGTCCAGGCTATGTGGGTTCCTTCTACGATGCCTACGATGCTGGCGCCCGCAAGATGTTCTGGCGTCAGATGAATGACAACCTCTACTCTAAATATAAATTTGGTATAGACGCCTGGTGGATGGATGCCTCAGAACCCAATGTGCGTGACTGTACGCCGATGTGGTATCGCAAGGCTCTGAGTGGCCCTACAGCATTAGGTACGACGACGGAGTACTTCAACGCTTATTCTATTGTTAATGCCGATGCCATCTACAATGGTCAGCGTTCGGTCCGTCCCAACCAGCGCGTGTTTCTGTTAACCCGTAGTGGTTTTGCTGGTGAGCAGCGTTACAGCACTGCTACATGGAGTGGTGACATTGGTACTCGTTGGGAGGATATGCGTGCTCAGATGACTGCAGGTCTTAACTACTCAATGTCCGGACTGCCCTTCTGGGGTATGGATCAGGGAGGCTTCTGCGTGGAGAACCGCTATGTGGCTGCCCAACAGTTGTATGACCGTACAAAGGTCGAGAATGAAGATCTGAAGGAGTGGCGCGAACTGCAGGCTCGTTGGAGTCAGTTTGGCACCTTTATTCCTCTGTTCCGTGTACATGGTCAGTGGCCTACGCGCGAAATCTGGAACATTGCCCCTGAGAATCATCCTGCTTACCGTTCGTTTGTCTACTACGACAAACTGCGTTATCGCCTTATGCCTTACCTCTACTCGATGGCGGGCTGGGTTCACTTGAAGGATTACACTATGATGCGTGGCCTCGTGATGGACTTCAATGGAGACAATGAGATCTACAATGTCAAAGATCAGTGGATGTTTGGTCCAGCTTTGATGGCCTGCCCTGTAAGTTATTACAAGGCTCGCAATCGCAGTGTCTACTTCCCCAAACAGGTCGGTTGGTACGATTTGTATACGGGCGAATATATTCAGGGTGGTCAGCGTATGATAGTCGATGCGCCTTATGAAAAGATTCCCGTATATGTCCGTGAGGGCAGCATTATTCCATTTGGTCCCGAGATTCAGTATTGTGACGAGAAGCCTGCGGAACTCATTAACTTGTACATCTATGCAGGCAAGGACGGACAGTTCCAACTATATGAAGACGAGGGTACAAACTATAACTACGAGAAAGGCAAGTATTCCACTATCGACATAACCTATGATGATGCTTCAAAGATGGTAACGTTCTCTGCTCGCATGGGCCAGTTCCCTGGCATGTTAAAGAATCGCCGTTTCAATGTTGTTCTCATTACGAAGGATGCTCCCCAGGCTCTTAATCTCGATAATCCTAAGGGGCAGATGGTCGACTACAATGGAAAAGCTGTTAGCGTGAAGTTATGAAAAAAATCTTTTGTCTCGTTTGTGTTCTTTGTGGACTGACAACAATACAAGCCCGTCAGCGTCAGAATTTCGACGCTGACTGGCTTTTTATTTTAGCCGACACCGCCCAGATGTCGCAGGTGGATTATAACGACAGCTTTTGGTGTCGTATCGACCTGCCCCACGACTGGGCCATCGAGGGCGATTTCCATGCAGGCAATCCCAGTGGAGCGGGTGGGGGTGCTCTACCTGGCGGCATTGGCTGGTATCGTAAGACCTTTGAAGTCAGGAAGATGAATGATGAACGAATCTTTCTAGAATTCGATGGTGTTTATATGAACTCCATTGTTTTCGTCAATGGACAGAAGGTGGGACATCGTCCTTATGGTTATAGTTCGTTCGAATATGATATCACACCTTACGTGAAGGAAGGTTCCAATTTGGTGGCTGTGCGTGTGGATAATAGTGACCAGCCTAACAGCCGTTGGTATAGTGGTTGTGGCATCTATCGCCACGTGTGGATCACAAGGACACATCCTATTCATGTCAAGCATTGGGGCGTATATGTGCACGATGGAAAAGTCGAGGTGGATTATGACAACCCTACAGGTCAGAAGGTTAAGGTGAAAAATACTTGGCTTGATGCTGATGGAAAGGTTGCCAACATCAAGAAACCTCGTAAATGGTCGTGCGATGATCCTTATATATATAATGTGCAAACGCAATTGTTGGTTAATGGGAAAGTTGTGGATGAAGTAGAAACTCCAACAGGTTTCCGCGATTTCCGTTTTGATGCCAAAACTGGCTTTTGGCTGAATGGTAAGAATATGAAACTGAATGGTGTTTGTGAACATCATGACCTTGGGTGTCTAGGTGCCGCCCTCAACGAGGATGCCTTGCATCGTAAATTGGTAAAGCTCAAGGCTATGGGTGTCAATTCGATTCGAACGTCTCATAATCCTCCTGCCCCAGAACTCTTGAATATGTGCGACACGATGGGCATCATTGTCATGGATGAATCGTTCGACATGTGGCGACGTCGAAAGACAGAGAACGACTATGCCCGTTTCTTCGACGAGTGGCACGAGCGTGACCTTTCTGATTTGGTGCTTCGCGACCGCAATCACCCCTGCATACTTATGTGGTCTATCGGCAACGAGGTATTAGAACAGTGGTCTAATGCTGAGGCTGATACATTAACGCTCGAACAGGCCAACCTTATTCTTAATGCTGGGCACGATCCGTCGACGCTGGCTAAGGAAGGCGAACTTTCTGTGCAATCCCTTCTCACCCGCCATTTGGCAGAGATAGTGAAACGCTATGATACCACCCGTCCTATTACGGCAGGTTGTAATGAACCATCGCCCAATAACCATCTTTTTAAGAGTGGGGCTATCGATCTGATTGGCTTCAACTATCATCATCAGTGGATAAAGGACGTGCCGAAGAATTTCCCCGACAAACCTTTTATTCTTTCAGAGAGTGTCAGTGCATTGCAGACTCGTGGGTACTACATGATGCCATCCGACTCTGTCTATACTGCGCCGAAGCAATGGTGGCTGCCCTATACTGATCCTTCGTTCATGTGTTCTGCCTACGACAATATGCATGCATCGTGGTCGAGTACCCATGAGGAAACATGGGATGTAGTGAAGCATACACCTTACGTTGGTGGACAGTATATTTGGACGGGCTTCGACTATATCGGTGAACCTACGCCGTACGGGTTCCCTGCTCGCAGTTCATACTTCGGCATTATCGACCTCGCAGGTTTCCCCAAGGATGTCTACTACATGTATCAGAGCGAGTGGACCGAGAACCCTGTGCTCCATCTCTTCCCTCACTGGAACTGGATTGCTGGCGACTATGTCGATATGTGGTGCTACTATAATAATGCCGACGAAGTGGAGTTATTCGTCAATGGCAAGAGTCAGGGCATCCGCAGAAAAGCCGATGACCATCAGTATCACGTCATGTGGCGTGTCACTTTCGATTCTGGTGAGGTCAAGGTCGTTGCACGAAAGGATGGTAAGCAGGTTGGTGAGCATACTATCATGACCGCTGGTGCCCCTGACCATATTCGTATGTCTGTAGATTATAAGGGTAAGGAGACGACGTTCATCACCGCCGAAGTTGTCGATAAAGATGGTAATCTCTGTCCGTGGGCTGACGATGAGATTTGTTTTATCTATGAGGGTGAAGGTGGTATTTTGGGAACGGACAATGGTTGTCAGACCTCGATGGAACGCTTCACATCGCCTTGGCGTCGGGCCTTTCACGGCAAGTGTCTTGTCGTGGCAAAGGGCAAAGGCTCCATCACGGCTAAATCGACGACGTTGAAACCTACATGGATAGAAATAAAGTAATTGTATAGATATATGAAAAAAGTCTTTTTTGCTATCTGCGTCATTTGTGGCTGTTCTATGTCAAATGCACAGATTCAGACCAATGCTGGCATACAGTACTTGCAGTGTATGCAAAAGGATATGTCGACCGACTTCTACGACCTTTCCAATACTTATTTTTTTGCCGACTCGCTAGTCAGCTTTGATGCCGTGAAGGGCGAGGGTCTGGTGCAATGGAAACGCTATCGTATGAGTCCCCGTCAGGCATTCAATCTTAATGGCTACTGGCCTGTACGTATGCAGATGCTCGACTTCCCAGATGCCGCGTACGATAACGACCCCAACCTGCAGATTCGCATTGAGTGGATAACACCACGTACGGCCCGCATCCGTATGTTGACTACACCCGTTATTCCCAAGGATAATGATCAGAATGACGTCATGTTCTGTGATGCGTTTAAGGCGAAGAAAGGTGACAGGGGAACTACTATCAACAAGTCACCCTATGGCAGCATTGAGATTCAGCCGTATCCCTTTCGAATTGTCATCAAAGACGCCAAAGGCAAGATTCTCACCCAGACGCGCCATATTATTGATAATGATTCAACTCAGGTGAAACTATTGCCGTTTTCTTTTATCAAACGTGGCTCTGATAATTCGCGTAGTATCGCCCCCGTCTTTTCGCTGGCTCCTGGCGAACGCATCTATGGCTGTGGTGAGTCATTTACTTCGCTGAACAAGGTGGGTCAGAAAGTACACCTCTTTGTTACCGACCCTCAGGGACCTGAGACCGACGGCCAGTACAAGCCCGTGCCTTTCTATTTCTCCAATCGCGGCTATGGCATCTTCATGCACACCTCGGCCCCTGTTACGTGTGACTTTGGTGCTTCGTACATCGGTGCCCAGCGCCTATTTATGGCTGACGAACAGATGGACTTCTTCGTATTCTTCGGTTCACCCAAAGACATTCTCTATGAATATACGGAAATTACGGGCAAGAGTCCTATGTTGCCCTTGTGGACCTTCGGCACGTGGATGAGTCGCATCACCTATTTCTCACAAGCCGAGGGGCTGGACATTGCCCACCAGTTGCGTGCCCATAAGATACCTTCGGATGTCATCCATTTCGATACTGGCTGGTTTGGCACCGATTGGCAGTGTGACTATGAGTTTGCCCACGATCGTTTCCCCGATCCAGTGGGTATGTTGAAGCAGTTGAAGAACGACGGCTTCCATACTTGTCTGTGGCAGTTGCCATATTTCACGCCTAAGAACCGCTTCTTCTCTGAGATTATCCAACAAGGCCTGCACGTTCGCAATGCCGATGGTGGTATGCCTGTCGAGGATGCTATTCTCGACTTTTCCAATCCACAAACCATCGCTTGGTATCAGCAAAAGATTGCTGGACTGCTGCGTCAGGGTGTTTCGACCATCAAGTGCGACTTTGGTGAGGCGGCTCCCTATAACGGCTTTTATCATAGCGGACGTGGCGGACTGTACGAGCACAACCTCTATCCTCTGCGCTATAATAAAGCGCTATGGGAGGTCGTCGAGCGCGAACATCCTGACGAAGGTGTTATCTGGGCACGTTCCGCCTGGGCTGGCTCTCAGCGCTATGCTCTGCACTGGGGTGGCGATGCGGCTACTAATAATATTGGTATGTTGGGCGACCTACGTGGTGGACTGTCGTTCGGTCTCAGTGGCTTCTCGTTCTGGAGTCACGACATGGGCGGCTTCGTCACTGCCTCGCCCGAGGATATCTATCGTCGCTGGCTGCCCTTCGGTTTCCTCAGCAGTCATACACGTGCCCATGGTGCGCCGCCTACTGAGCCTTGGCTCATCAGTGAGTCTTTTACCAAGGCTTTCCGCGACTGTGCCGAGATGAAATACAAGCTAATGCCTTATGTCTATGCCCAAGCCAAGGACTGTTCGGAGCGTGGTCTGCCTATGGTGCGCGCTTTGCTCGTAGAATTCCCCGACGACCCAGGTGCCTGGCTCGTCGAGGATGAGTATATGTTTGGTTCACAGATGCTCGTCGCTCCGCTCCTAGAGTCAGGTAACAGCCGTACTGTATATCTGCCTCGTGGCCAGTGGATTGATTATCAGACGGGTAAGGTCTATGTTAGTGGCTATCAGACTATTCAGGTTGGCAGTATTCCAGTCATCATCCTTGTTCGCGATGGTAGCGTCATTCCTCATGCTCCTCTGGCTCAGCGTACTGACCAGATTCGTTGGGATAAGTTGGAACTGCGTACCTATAAGGCTAAGGCCAAGAAATGCACTGGTTTGCTCTTCAAACCTGGAGACCAGAAGGTTCAGCAGATAGAGCGCTAATCCATCGGTATATAGAAGATGTATTGAAAAGTTAAATCCTCGACGTGGAATTCTTGTTCCTTGTCGAGGATTTCTCGTTCCTCGACGAGGGATGAACTTTATATACTGACTTCTGACCCTTTTATGACGTTTAAACAACGCTTCTGTGACGTCTGTACAATGTCTCTGCTACGTTATGTAAAAGGAATAACGCGTTAAATGTTCTTAATCCTTTCTTGTGCGAAGATTCTTTTCAAGAAATATTTTATATCTTTGCATGCACAAACAAATAAGAGAAGACAAATTAGTAGCTGCTAAAACAAACATGATGAGAAAAACGTTGCTGATGCTAGTGGCTGTGGCGCTGACTATGATGGTTGGTACCACGGACGTTTATGCTGCGAAAAAAAAGCCCAAGAAGGCTAAAATGGAAAAACAGGAGTTGTGGCCTGACGGCACGCCGATGGATGACTGGTTTATGAACGTCACTAAAGTAGACGTCGGGACGCTAGGACGTAAGTATGTTGTGACGGACTATGGTGTAGTGAAGGACTCGACCATTGTGCAGACTCAGAAGATTCAGGCTGTGATAGACCGCTGCTCAGAAGAGGGTGGGGGCGTTGTGGTGATTCCAGAAGGTACATACCTTTCAGGCGCTTTGTTTTTTAAGAAAGGTACGCACCTGCATGTTATTGGAAAGTTGAAAGGTTCTGACCGCATCATTGACTTCCCCTACATGAAAACTCGCATTGAGGGCGAAACATGTACTTACTTCTGTGCGCTAGTGAACGCCAACGGACTGGACGGCTTTACCATTACGGGTAATGGTACCATTGATGGTAACGGCTTGTCGTATTGGCAAGAGTTCTGGATTCGTCGCAAGTGGAATCCGCAGTGTACTAATAAGGATGCGCAGCGTCCGCGCCTGACGTATATTTCTAACTGCAAGAACGTGACGGTGCAGGACGTGCGGCTGATGAATTCGCCCTTCTGGACGAATCACGTATACAAGAGCGACCATGTACGTTATTTGGATTGTTACATCTTTGCTCCCACGGAGAATATCTGGGTGGGCGACCCGAAGCGTGGCGCACCGTCCTCTGACGCCATTGATATCGATGTGTGTACCGATGTGCTAGTTAAGGGCTGTTATATGCATGTGAACGACGATGCTGTCGTACTAAAGGGTGGAAAGGGTACTTGGGCCGATAAAGACTCGACCAATGGTGACTGCCAGCGTATCCTGATAGAGAACTGCACATACGGCAAGGTGCATGGCTGTCTGACCTTAGGTTCTGAGTCGTTGCACGACCGCAATATCATTCTGCGTCGCTGTCATGTAGGTAACGCCACACGTGTGTTATGGCTGAAGATGCGTCCCGATACACCCCAGCACTATGAGTATGTGACGGTCGAGGATATGACGGGCAAGTGCGGACGTTTCCTGTTCGTCAATCCGTGGACACAGTTCTTCAAACCAGGTGACCGCCAGATGCCCCTATCGCGCTGTAATAATATTACGATGCGCAACATCCAATTAGAGTGCTCGGCCAAGTTGCTTGACGTGAAGACGTCGGACAAGTACGAGCTTATCGACTTTACCTTGGACGGCAAACCGCTGGACTTCGGCCCAGCCCCCAAGAATAGTAATAACCAACCAATGCAAACAATATATGAGTAAGAAATACTATTTTGCCGTCGACCTCGGCGCAACGAGTGGACGTACCATCTTAGGTACGTTGGCCGACGGGCGACTGGAACAGGAGGAACTGACCCGATTCCCTAATAACCTGATTGAAACGGGCGGACACTTCTATTGGGATATTTATGCTTTGTACTTCGAGATGATTCGTGGTTTGAAGGAAGTGGCCCATCGTGGTATTACGCTGACTAGTATTGGTATTGATACATGGGGTGTCGACTTTGTATTCATTGGTGATGACGGTGCCATCCTGCGCAATCCTATGGCCTATCGCGATCCGCATACTTTTGGACGGATGGAGGAATATTTGGAGGAGGTAGTTTCGCAACGCGAAGTCTACGATATTACGGGTATCCAGTTCATGAACTTTAATTCGCTGTTCCAACTCTATGCCATGCGGAAGGACGCTAATAGTGCCATGAAGATGGCCGAAAAGGTCTTGTTCGTCCCTGATGCCCTGTCGTGGATGCTGACAGGCGAGGCCGTATGCGAATATACCATCGCTTCTACCTCACAGATGTTAGATCCACGCACTGGTGACCTCTCAGAGAAATTGATCGAGAGTGTCGGTATGAAGCGCAGTCAGTTCGGGCGGATGGTACAGCCTGGTACCCAGATTGGTGTGTTGACTGAGGAAGTTCAGAATATAACGGGCCTTGGTGCAGTCCCTGTCATTGCCGTAGCTGGCCATGATACGGGTGCTGCCGTCGCTGCCGTACCAGCCAAGAACGAGCAGTTTGCCTACCTGTCGAGCGGTACGTGGAGCTTGATGGGAATCGAGACGAAAGACGCTATCATCAATAATCGTTCATACGAGTTGAACTTCACCAATGAAGGTGGTATCGAGGGTACGACTAGATTCCTGAAGAACATCTGCGGTATGTGGCTCTATGAGCGTTGTCGCAAGGAGTGGCCTGAAGAGGTTCGTCAGCTAAGCCATCCTGAGTTACAGGGTTCTGCGATGCGAGTTGAGGCATTCCGAAGCATCATCAATCCTGATGACAAGGCCTTTGCTAATCCACCATCAATGATTGGGGCTATTCAGCAATATTGCCGTGAAACAAATCAACCCGTTCCTGAGACACCGGCAGAGATATGCCGTTGCATCTTCGATTCGCTCTCTCTGCGTTATCGTCAGGTGTTTGGCTGGCTCAAGGAGTTTGCTGACTTCGACATCAATGTGCTGCACGTCATTGGGGGTGGTTCGCTCAACAAGTATCTGACGCAGTTCACTGCCGATGCCTGTGACGTGGAGGTGTTGGCAGGTCCGCAGGAGTGTACCGCCATTGGTAATATCATGTTGCAGGCGAAAGCGTCAAGCGATGTAGCTGATATTTGGCAGATGCGTGCTATCATTGCCAACTCTGTGGAGATGGTGCCTTATCATCCCTCTGGCGACAAGGCCGCATGGGATGCGGCTTATGAGAAGTATTTAACAATAACAAATCAAAAATAAAGAGTATTATGGCAAAACCATTAGTAGAAACCAAAGCAAAGGTAGGTGTATTCAGCATTGCCCTCCAGGCATACCTACCACAGTTCCCACAACTAGTTCCTAATTTCGAGGCTCAGTATGAGGCTTTCAAGAAGACGTTGCCAGACACTATCGAAATTATCGATGGTGGTATGGTGACCACCAAAGAGCAGTCGATGGCTGCAGGTGACAAATTCCGTGCAGCTGATGTAGATATCGTCATCCTCCAAATGTTGACCTACTGTACCTCTTATAATATGCTACCTGCCGTTCGCGACCTCGACGTGCCCGTCGTTATTGTGAACCTGCAGAAGAAACTGGCTCCTGACTACGCCAAGACCGACATCCCCACTTGGTTGGGCGACCTCTATGCTTGTGGTGCAATCGGTGAGATGGTTGCCGACCTCAACCGTGCCGGTAAGCGTTCGGCTGTCATTACCGGCGTTGTAGAGGGTGGCGATCCTGGTGTTCAGGCTGAAATCGAAGACTGGTGCCGTGCTGCTCAGGTGCGTCGCCGTTTCCGTGATACTAACATCGCACAGATTGGGCGTCCGTATCCGGGTATGATGGACCTCTATATCGATGAGACCAACCTATACCACCGTATGTTTGTCTATACCAAGCAGTTTGACTGGGAACAGATGTGGGCTATTGCCGACAATATCACCGATGAGGCTGCCATCAAAGCTAAGGCCCAAGATATTCTCGACACATTTGATATTGAGGGTGGCGGTACCATTGAGAAGGTATGGGACATGGCCAAGTATGTCGTTGCCTTTGAACAGTGGGTGAAGGACGAGAAACTGGGCATGATAGCTTCCCACTATGCAGGCTTCGCACAAGGCGTTGCAGGCAAGCTTGACTCCATGCTGATTCCTGCTTTCTCAATGCTCATCAAGCAGCATACCGCATGTGCCGTTGAGGGTGACATGAAGGTTGCTATGGCAATGTCTATCCTGAAGACCATCTCAGGCACAGGTACGTTGGCTGAGATGTACTCTATCGACTTCCCGAAGGATATCTGTATCATAGGTCACTCTGGCTCTGGCGACTTCGACATCTCACAGGCCAAGAAACCGACAATGAAGATAGTACCCGTATTCCACGGAAAGACAGGTGGCGGCTATCTCACACAGTTCTATCCTCCTGTAGGTCCTGTTACTTATCTTGCCATTACGCAGGACAAGAACGGCGTCTTCAAATTTGTCGTTGCTGAGGGTGTCAACGAGGAAGGCGAAATCTTTACCTTTGGTGACACCAATATGCGCACCAAGTTCTCTTTAAGTTGCCGCGAGTTTGTCAACAAGTGGAGTGAGGCTGGTCCAACCCACCACATGGCAGCTGCCGTTGGTCATCATATAGACACCATCTTGAAGGTGGCTAAGATCTTTAACATTGAGTGTGATATTGTTTGCAGATAAGGATATGGCAAATTCTGGTTCTTTGAAGAGCACCATCGCCGTGTCTCTTACCAATTATCTCGATGCTGGTGCTATTGTAGCTGGTGCATCTGGTTTGACCTTATGGCAGAACTATCTCGGACTGTCTGAGGTACACTTAGGATGGCTCAACTTCATCTCTGCCAACTGTCTGGGTGCCGCCATTGGTGCTATCATCGGTGGCTTCTTGGCTGACAAGTATGGACGTAAGTTTATCTTTACTTACAACCTACTGGTCTACATGACAGGTGTGCTGCTGGTGATGTTCTCTATGAATTTCCCCATGCTGTTGGCTGGTTTCCTTGTGACTGGTATCTCTGTGGGTGTGGGTGTTCCAGCCTCATGGACTTATATCTCTGAGTCATCGGAGGTCAACAATCGTGGACGCAATATCTGTATCTCGCAGATGTCGTGGGGTTTTGGCCCCATGTGCATTCTCTTGTTTGGTATGCTCTTTGCCCCTGGTGGCTACCTGTTTGGATGGGTAGAGTCGGTGGCACACATGTTTGGTGGAGCCGACATGTCGCAGGAAGCTGTTAATGCTTTCTCGTCACGTATTGTGTTCTTTACGCTGTTCATCGTGGCTTTCATTGCATGGAACTTGCAGCGTCAGCTTCAGGAGAGTGCCGAGTTTACTGCTCAGAAGGATTCTGCCGAGAAAACAGGTCTGCTTGATAATATCAAGGTGCTGTTTTCCAACAAGATCGCCGTGCGTACTGTTATTTTCCTTGCTACCATCTATCTTACCTGGAACCTCGTGGCTTCTGTGATGGGATTCTTCCAGCCGCACATCTACGAGACGGCAGGTGGCGTGAGCAACGAGATGGCAAACTGGATGAACTGCATCCAATGGTTCATCATTGTTGCAGTAACGTTCGTTGTCTCTAAACTCATCGACAAGACATCACACAAAGCCATCTACACTTTCGGACTCTTGGTGGCTATTGCAGCTTGGCTGGTCATCGTTACTGTTGGTGTTAATGGTATGGTTGGTCTCTGGCTGTTTGCAATCCTTTGGGGTGTTCAGGGCGGTTCATCGCCACAGATATTCTATGCCTTGTGGGGTTCAGAGCTGTTCCCTGCCAAGTTCCGTGCAGGCGCGCAGGGCTTAATGTTCTTCATTGTACGTGGTCTGTCAGCTGTTTGGGGACTCATCTTTACGATGATTTATGGTGAGAACGGTGAGGGTTTCACCATTGCCGCTTTCTGTATGATTGCCCTGCTGGCCATTTCGCTTATCGTGGGCTTTGTCGGTGTTCCCAACACGCGTTGTCGTGCCCTCGATGACATCACGAAAGAACGCTATGGCGAAGATTATTAAAAGTTAGAGAGGTTAAGAAGTAAAAGAAGTTATATGAAAAGTATTTTAGAAGGCCGCGAACAGTTGAAGGCGGTTGTTTATCAGATTGCTGAGGTCACTGGTTACCTCTGGCAGAAAGGTTGGGCTGAGCGTAATGGTGGTAACATCACTGTGAACGTCACTGAGTTTATGGATGACGAGTGCAAGGCCATGAAGCCCATTTCGGAAGTGAAGCAGATTGGTATGGTTCTGCCTCAGTTGAAGGGTAAGTACTTTTATTGCAAGGGAACGGGCAAGCGTATGCGTGACTTGGCTAAGGAACCCATGCAGAACGGAAGTATCATTCGTATTCTTGACGACTGCGCATCGTACGTAGTCATTGCCGACGAGAATGTCGTACCCACCAGCGAGCTGCCTACCCACCTGGCCCTGCAGAACTATCTGCTCGAGACCGGTTCGTGCTACAAGGCTACGCTCCACACACACCCCATCGAACTGGTGGCAATGAGCCATATTCAGCGTTTCCTGAAGGGGGACGAGATGACTCGTGTGCTGTGGTCAATGATTCCTGAAACGCTGGCCTTTGCCCCTCTGGGCATTGGCATCGTTCCTTACGCTCTGCCTTCCAGTGTAGCGCTTGCCGAGGCAACCCTCGAGCAGATTAAGACTCACGACGTGGTGATGTGGGAGAAGCACGGCACTGTAGCTGTAGGCGTAGACATTATGGACGCCTTCGACCAGACCGACGTGCTCTGTAAGTCTGCCAACATCTACATGTGCGCCCGTGCTATGGGCAGCGAACCCGATGGCATGACCGACGAGCAGATGAAGGAAGTGCAAGATGTCTTTAATCTGCCCAAGAAGCGTCCCTGCTAAGCCGTATTAGCAAAACCATGATGAAAAGTCGAGCTGACATTTGGTTGGCTCGATTTTTTGTTGTAACTTTGCCAAGTAAAGCAATAAACTTAATCGACAGAATAACTAAAACACGAATAATATGCAAGAAATGAGCAAAGGTTTTCTCTATTTCATCTGTGCCGTGTCGGCTATGGGTGGTTTGCTGTTTGGCTACGACTGGGTGGTCATTGGCGGTGCTAAGCCGTTTTATGAACTCTACTTCGGCATAGGTGATTCTCCCGTGATGCAGGGGGTGGCTATGACTACCGCGTTGATTGGCTGTTTGGTGGGCGCGATGGTGGCTGGCTGGGCAGCCGATAAATACGGTCGTAAGCCGTTGTTGATGGTGTCTGCGATGCTGTTTACGGTGTCGGCTATTGGCACGGGGCTGTTTTCGGACTTCACCTTATTTAATATTGCGCGCTTTATTGGAGGTATAGGCATTGGTGTAGCGTCAGCCTTGGCGCCGATGTATATTGCTGAGGTTAGTCCTACGGAGATTCGCGGACGCATGGTAAGCCTTAACCAGATGACCATTGTACTGGGAATATTGGCTGCACAGATAGTAAATATGCTATTGGCACGTGATACGTCCATATCCGCGGAGCAGGCGTGGAACGTAGAGTGGGGGTGGCGTTGGATGTTCTGGGCCGAAACTGTGCCTGCGGCACTGTTTTTGGTCATGGTTTTTGCGATACCGGAGAGCCCTGTGTACTTGAAACTGAAGGTTGTAACAGAATCGCAGCATATGAGGCAGGAGGTTGGATTACGAGAACTGTTTCAAAGCAAGTATAGCCGCGTATTGTTGTTGGGATTGGTGATTGCCGTGTTCCAGCAGTGGTGCGGCACGAATGTCATTTTCAACTATGCGCAGGAAATCTTCGTGGGCGCAGGCTTCGATGTCGATGGCATGTTCATCAACATTGTCATTACAGGCATTGCCAATGTCGTCTTTACGATTGTCGCGCTCTATACCATCGAGAAGTGGGGCCGCCGGACGCTTATCCTGCTGGGTGCTGGTGGACTGGGGCTTATCTATCTGATTCTGGGTACGTGCTACTTCTTCGAGGTGAAGGGTTTCGTGATGGTGGCGCTGGTGGTGGCCGCTATCTCGACGTACGCCATGACGCTGGCACCGGTCACGTGGACGCTGCTGGCCGAGATTTTCCCCAACCGCGTGCGCGGCATAGCCATGGCGACATGTACGTTTGCCCTGTGGGTGGGCTGCTGTACGCTGACGTTCTCGTTCCCCTCGATGAACGCAGCACTGGGCAGCAGTGGCTCGTTCTGGATTTACAGTGCCATCTGCTGTTGCGCCTTTGTATTCCTGTGGCGCCGCTGTCCCGAGACGAAGGGTAAAAGTTTATTACAACTGGAGAAAGAGTTAGTAGGATGAGAAATCTGGCCCTACTACACGAGTTTCGAGTTAGTACTGAAACTCCGCGGAGTTTCAGTACTAACTCAAAAGTTTTTCAGTAGAAACTCGAAAGTGGCATAATTGGGCCAAAAAAGTGGCAGAATTAATGGAAAGTAAAAAATATACACAACGAATATGGTAAAAGCATGGAGAGAGTTGGTGACGATACCAACATACGAAATCGGAAAGGCCGAGAAGAATCCGATATTCCTGGAGAAACGCGTCTATCAGGGTTCGAGCGGCGTGGTCTATCCCTATCCCGTCGTCGAGTCTATCTCTGACGAGAAAGTCGACAAGCAATGGCTTGCCGTCTGGTTGGAGAACGAGTACATCAAGGTGATGATACTACCCGAGTTGGGCGGTCGTGTACAGATGGCGTACGACAAGATTAAGCAGCGCCATTTCGTGTACTACAACCACGTCATCAAGCCCGCACTCGTGGGACTGACAGGCCCGTGGATTTCGGGTGGCATCGAGTTCAACTGGCCGCAGCACCACCGTCCCTCCACTTATTTGCCCGTTGACTGCGACATTGTGGAGAACGAGGATGGAAGCGTGACGGTTTGGGTCAACGAGATGGAGCGTATGTTCCATCAAAAAGGCATGGCCGGCTTTACGCTGCGTCCAGGCTGTGCCTATTTGGAAATACAAGGTCGTGTATCGAACCGTACCCCGTTGCCGCAGACCTTCCTCTGGTGGGCCAATCCTGCCGTCGAAGTGAACGATGCTTACCAGAGCGTGTTCCCGCCCGACGTCAATGCCGTCTTCGATCATGGTAAACGTGCCGTGTCGTCATTCCCCATCGCTACGGGTACCTATTATAAAATGGACTACTCGGCAGGTGTGGATATCTCGAACTATAAGAACATCTACGTGCCGACGTCGTATATGGCCGTCAACTCGAAGTACAACTTCGAAGGTGGTTATGAGAACGACACCAAGGGCGGTATGTTACATGTGGCTAGCCACCACCTGTCGCCAGGCAAGAAGCAGTGGACGTGGGGTAATGGCAACTTCGGTCGTGCTTGGGACAGGAACCTGACTGATGAGGTCACAGAGGCCGAAGGCAAAACCTTCGGCAACATACGGCCGGGCTTCCGCCCCTATATTGAACTGATGGCAGGCGTCTATACTGAGAATCAGCCCGATTTCACGTGGCTCATGCCTTACGAGGAGAAACAGTTTGTACAGTATTTTATGCCCTATCGTGAGGTGGGTATCGTGAAGCAGGCATCAAAGGACTTTATTTTGAATATCGACGAGACCGACGATGGCGTATGCTTCAAAGTGCTGGCGACATCGAAGAAAGAGGTAAGGATAACGCTCGAAGATGATAAAGGTCATCAGTATTATAATAAAGTGGTGATGCTGACGCCTGAGGCTGTTCTTATAGAAACGATTGAGTGTTCTGCAGTCCGGCTGCAGAACCTCACCCTCACTGTCGGCAATCTCCGTTGGCAGGCCGAGCCCGACGAAATCCGTCCTATCCCCGATGCTGCTGAGGCTGCTTTGTCGCCACAGGACACGAAGACCAATGATCAACTGTATCTTACTGGCCTTCACCTTGAGCAGTACCGCCACGCTACCTGGTCGGCTCTCGACTACTATGAAGAGGCCCTGCGTCGCGACCCCAACGACGTGCGCTGTCTTACCCAGACAGGCTTGTGGTATCTTCGGCGTGGACGTTTCGATAAAGCTGAAGGGTATCTGAGAAAGGCCGTGAAGACTTGGCAGAAACGCAATCCGAACCCCTACGACGGTGAAGCTATCTTCTATCTCGCCCTTTGTATGAAATACCAATACCGTCCACAGGAAGCTTATGAACTGTTCTGGAAATCAACATGGAACAAGGCGTGGGCTGATGCTGGCTACTATCAGGCTGCATGCATCAGCGTCTCTCAAGGCCGCTACGACGATGCACTCGACGAGTTGGAACGCTGCCTGATTTCTAACACCCACAACCATCAGGCACGGGCCTTGAAAGCCACCGTGTTACGTCAATTAGGCCGCAAGGACGAGGCATTGGCATGGATTCGTGCCTCCTATGATATTGACCACTTCAACTATGTCTGCATGATGGAGGAATATTTGCTTACAGGCAACAAAGAACCTATGGAACGAATGATTAGCCTCATGCATAATTCTTCCGACAATTATGACGAAACCGCCCTTGAGTATTGCGCTGCTGGTCTTAACGAAGATGCGATGTCCGTTTGGCAGGTGGCTATTGAGCAGAATGCCATCTCGCCCATGACCTATTATTATATGGGCCGATATGCTGAGGCCGAACAAGCCGACAGCAGCTATTGCTTCCCCAACCGCTTGGAGGCCGTCCTTGCCTTGGAGAAGGCCAAAGAGGTTAACCCCAGTGGTGCCAAAGCACCATACTATCTCGGTTGTCTCTATTACGACAAGCGCCAATACGATGTAGCTATCGAGAATTGGGAGCTATCGGCCAAGCTCGACCCTAGGTTCCCCAGTGTATGGCGTAATTTGGCATTGGCTCGCTTCAATAAGCAGAATCGTCAGGAAGAGGCTCTTGAATATATGGAACGCGCCTTCCACTTGGACGAGAGTGATGCACGTACATTGATGGAACTCGACCAGCTGTATAAGCGTCTGCATCGTCCGCATCAGGAACGTCTTAACTTCTTGCAGAAGTATCCTGATCTGATAGTCAAACGCGATGATCTTGTACTAGAGGAAGCAACACTACTTAATCAGCTAGGACGTTATGAGGAATCCAAAGCTATCATTGACAACCGCATCTTCCATCCGTGGGAGGGTGGCGAAGGCAAGGTAAGTGGTCAGTATCAAATTTGTCGTGTAGAGATGGCGAAGCAATTGCTAAAGACCAAAAGCCAGTTCCCAACAGCTCAAAAACTCTTGGAAGAATGCCTTGTGTTTCCTCAGTCGCTGGGTGAAGGTAAACTCTATGGTGCGCAGGACAATGACTTCCTTTATTTCCTTGGACGTTACGAGGAGGGTACTGCAGGGCCTATCGAACCCGCTGCCGCCATGTACTACAACGATGCCAAGCCCGATAAGATATTTTATGCTGGTCTCTGCTATCGCAAGTTGGGACAGGAGGACAAAGCACGCGGACTGTTCAATAAACTTATCAACTACGGTAAGCAACATATTTACGATAAGGTGGTAATGGACTACTTCGCAGTTTCGCTGCCTGACCTGCTCATTTGGGAGGATTCGCTCGACATGAAGAACCTCATACACTGTAAGTATATGCTTGCCCTAGGCTACTATGGTATGGGTAATAAGGAAAAGGCCTTGAAATATCTTGCGGAAGTTGAAACTCTTGATAACAATCATCAAGGCGTCCAGCAATTGCGCTCGCTGATAGACTTAGATGATAGCTGCGCTTACTGATTGATGGAAAATGAAATGAGGATGTTAACATCCTCATTTCATTTTTATTCGAACGTCTTGAACTTGTATCCCTGCTGTTGTAACCAGCCGATAGAGGCGGGTAGAGCGGTTCGTAATTTGTCGATGCTCTTCAGTGAGTCGTGGAAGGTTATGATAGAACCGTTGCGTGCATAACGCTTCACGTTCTCCAACACGTCATCGGCAGTCATCCATTTAGAATAGTCGCGTGTCACCAAATCCCACATCACGATACGGAATTTGCGTGAAAGCCAAGCGTATTGAGCCAAGCGCATCCATCCGTGTGGCGGACGTACAAGGTCAGTATGCAGATAGGCGTTAGCTTTCTCCACATTGTAGCTGTACTCCTTGATGCTATGACGGAAACCTCCTATATGGTTGTGCGTGTGGTTGCCAATGCGGTGTCCCTCACTGACTACGCGCTGGTAGAGTTCAGGATATTTACGAACATTGTCGCCTACCATGAAGAATGTAGCCTTTACACCGTATTGTGCCAACACATTGAGGATGTATGGCGTAGCCTCAGGTATAGGACCATCATCAAAGGTCAGATATACCGACCTGTCATTAGGGTCCATACGCCACAGTGCCTTTGGGTAGAGCCAGCGTAACCACTTGGAGGGTTGCTCAATAAACATTATATTAACTCTTTCTAATTTCTTCTGTCTTTTTAATATCCTAGATTGCCACCCTTGTCCTCGAATTGCTTGACTAACGCGCTAAGTTCTAACATGCGGGCTTCAGTCCATGTCTTATCGAGATTCTGAGACAAGCTTGCTAACTGCTGGAGGATGTAGAAATGCATGATGGCATCATTCTCTGCCGACTTAAAACGGAAGCCTTCGAGCGAGTTGTAATAGAACATATACTGGGCAGAATTTTTCCACAAGGACTTGATTATCTCCAAAGCCTGTTTCTTCTCACCAAGGGCAGCCCAAGCACGAGCCATATCTAGAGAACCAGAAGAATAGTTGTGAGGAATATTGTAGGTCGGCAACTTCTTAGCTGTGAAAGCCAATACCTCACGAGCCTCCTTGTCCTTGCCTTCGTTGATGAGCTCGACAGCCAACTTGGCCATAATGCGACGATGTGTATAGCACATGCGCATCACTGTTTCGTCGAGATAGAGATTGGGTTTCTCAAGACCACCAAACTTGAAACGGTGCATGACATTGTCGTAAGTACGCTTAGTATCGAAATTCTTAGCGCCTTCGATAGGACGACCGCCATTGCTGGTAGTGAACGGCGTGATACGATAGGCCAAACCTTCGGTAATAGTATTATTGCCAAGGTTGATATAGTTATCATCGCCTACGCTGACAGCCACATAGATGGGACGCGTCCAGTTGCACTGAGTCAGCATTTCAAGAATCATGATGTCGCCTTTGTAGAGCGCGCTCTTATCCTTCAGCGAGATAACCATCTTGTCAGGGATAGAGTCGGTAGCCATCATCATGCCACTCTTGCGTACGGCCTCCTTGTCGATAGTCATATAAAGCGTGTCAGTTGGAATCATGTGCAATTCCGGATTCTTGGAACGAACCCAGTTTTTCAGTACATTCTTCAACTCGAAGGGCTCTTCGCCGAATTGTTCGCGAGCCTGCTGTGGATTTTGCTTGTATAAATCGAGGACAGCTTGCTTCATGTTGGGTTCCACGCGTACATATTCATTAGTACCTGCACAATATTCTATACGTTCCCATGTAATAGGCACAGAGGGAGAATCGTAGGCTGGACGTCGCATCTGGTCAATATACCAGTCAGTTTGCAGATAGCTCAGATTGCATACACGGGCATCGGTACGCACGCCTTCTACATCCTGATTATACCACAAGGGGAAGGTGTCGTTGTCACCATTGGTAAAGATAATGGGGTTGCCCTCGTCTTGCAATGTCATGAGATAGTTTTGTCCGAAGTCACGACAGGTGTAACGGTCAGAACGATCGTGGTCGTCCCAAGTCTGTGATGCCATCTGAATGGGGACGAATATAGTAGCTATAGTTACTATAGTTGCTATAATTGTCGGATTGACCTTTTTCAAATACTGTTTCAGCATTTCGATGATAGCCACTACACCAATGCCGCACCAGATAGCGAAAGCATAGAACGAACCTGCGTATGCATAGTCGCGCTCACGAGGCTGTGAAGGTGTCTGGTTCAGATAGATGACGATGGCCAGACCCGTCATGAAGAAGAGGAAGAACACTACCCAGAACTGTCGGATACCAGTCTGGTCTTTGGCATTGTTGAAATGTTTGGCTAGTGACTGCCAGAAGAGTCCGATGAGTCCAAGGATAAGGGGCAGACAATAGAAAACGTTATGCCCCTTGTTCTCTCTCAACTCGTCTGGTAACTTGTTCTGGTCACCTAAACGCCAGTTGTCGAACCAGTCGAAACCAGTAATCCAGTTGCCTTTCTCCAGTTCGCCATTGCCCTGCAAGTCGTTTTGACGTCCGGCAAAGTTCCACATAAAATAACGCCAGTACATGAAGTTACACTGATAGGAGATAAAGAAACGCAGGTTTTCGAATTGTGAGGGTACCTTTACGCTTACCATCTCGCCACAGCGGTCATACATTTCCTCATGACCACTGATTTCCCCCATCCAGCTTTCATAGTTGCTGCGGTGGGCAGAGCTGTACATACGGGGGAACAGCATGTTTTGGGCGTATTTGTATTCGTCCTTGGTGCGAACCACGAAGTATTCATCCTTTTCGTCTGGTGAAGCCTTCTCCTTACGCTGCCATACGGGATCACCCTTGGTCATGACGGGTTTGCAGTATTCACCGTCTTTCTCCAACGCTACCTGCGAGGTGTAAGCCTGTCCATAGAACAAGGGACGCTGTCCATACTGTTCACGACCCAGATATTCGCCCAGTGTGAAGATATCCTCAGGTGAGTTCTGGTCCATTGGGGGATTGGCAGCCGAACGGATGACGATAAGAGCGTATGTCGAGTAGCCAATCATCAGCATCAACATGCAGAGCAACGATGTGTTCTTGATGCGAGCCGTTACCAAAGCTTTTGGCTTTTGGCCTTTGGCAGTTACCTTGTACTGAAGAATAAACCACATGATGGCCAGTACCACGATACCTATGATAACTGATAACCAGCCGTGGCCGTAGAAAGGAATACCCAACATGGCAACAGCCAGCAAGAAGGCTATGTTCTGGCGCTTCTCGTTCGTGTTCTGATAGGTCTCGCGAATAGCCCAAACGGTAATGCCGATGAGCAGGAAAATGTAGACAATCTCACCCGTATTGAATGGGCAGCCGAGAGTGTTGACGAACAACAGTTCGAACCAACCTCCAACTTGTACGATGCCAGGAACGACACCATAGAGTACGGCAGCCAGTATAACCACTGAGATAAACAGGGCTATGAGTGAGCCCCTCAGATCGCGTTTTGGGTCGTCGGTAGGGAATTTCTTATAATAGTAAACGAGTACGATGGCGGGCAGACAAAGCAGGTTCAACAGGTGAACGCCAATTGAGAGGCCCGTCATATACATGATTAATACTAACCAACGGTCGGCATGAGGCTGGTCTGCTTGGTCTTCCCATTTCAGAATCAGCCAGAATACCACTGCCGTAAAGGCTGATGAATAGGCGTAAACCTCACCCTCGACAGCCGAGAACCAGAAAGTGTCGCTGAAGGTGTAGATGAGTGCACCCACCAATGCAGAGGCCTCGATAGCAATAAGTTTATACCATGAGAGGTCGGCCAGCGTGGTAGCTTTTCGGAAGTCTTCGGGCTTGATGAGCAATCGGCGTACCAGATGCGAGATAGTCCAGAATAGGAACAAGATGGTGGCGGCAGAAAGGAGCGCACTCATCGTATTCACCATACGGGCTACTTGTGTAGCGTCGCTGGCAAACTGCGAGAAAAGATTGGCTGTCAGCATGAAGAACGGTGCACCAGGTGGGTGACCAATCTCGAGTTTGTAACCTGTAGAAATAAACTCAGGACAGTCCCAGAACGAGGCTGTCGGTTCGATGGTAGAGCAATATACGAAGGCAGCAATGGCAAAGGCCAACCAACCAAATATATTGTCTACAAGTCTGAATTGTTTCATTGTCGTTGTTTATGAATTATCTTGCAAAGGTACTACTATTAATTGAGAATTGAGAATTGAGAATTGAGAATTGAGTTTTTTTAACCAATAAAGAGGTTTGCACTATAGATAAGTACTACATAGCGCAGGAACTTTCCTATTGAAATGCTGGTGAGCGAGATGGGAATGTTGGCTCGCATCAGTCCCAGCACTATCGTTATTGCTGAACCTAAGATAGGTACAAAGGCAAAAAAGCCCATCCACGCTCCACGTCCAGCCATAAACCGTGTGGCACGGTCAAGATCTTTCTGTTTGACGTGTAAGTACTTCTCAATCCATTCTAATTTGCCCATGCGTCCTACGAAGTAGTTGAACATTCCGCCAGCCACATTGCCAATGGTGCCATAGATGATGAGTCCCCATGGGTCGAGTCCCGCTGCTAGCAGACCTGTCATCACGGCTTCACTGCTGAACGGAAAGAAGGAACCTGCCACGAATGCTGTTATCAGCATGCCCCAATAGCCATAGCTTATTAGAAGGGAAATAATATACTCCATACGTTAAAGGCTGTGATAATCAGTATGAGGCCTGTGAGGACATAGAATGCCACATTAGTAATCTTGGTAGATGTCAGCGCCAAGAAATGGGCTATCAACGGCGACGTGTTGATAATTATCACTCTCAACAGCATGTTGTAGTGTTGTGGCTGAAAGAACATGAGAGCGAAAGCAAATAGATCCATCCAGATAAAGATTCCGTACAGCAAGCGGATGCGGATGCTGTCGTAGCCGTTTTTACGTATAAGGTGGACGATGCCTGTTACGGCGCATATCGCCAGCAGTCCCCATGTCAACAGGACGTTTATGCCAAGTCTCTCATAGCGGATGGGGAACTGGAAGTCGAAGAGTGGCGAAAAATGAGAAGTGATGAGTGAGAAGTCTTGCTGATATAACACCCAAGCAAGTATAAACCAGTAGGGCGTTAGCAGTCCTAATAGCGATGCCGTCCATGTACGCCACGATATGGCTAGCAGATTGGTTGCCATCAGAAGCCATAGTAATGGTATGAAATATAGGATGTGCGGACAGACAAGGCTCGCAAATCCAAACATCAGGAAACTATAGTATATGATGCCTGCTGCGTCTCGTCTCTGATAACCTTGGAACAGCAACAAATAGGCGCCTACTAAGAACATCTGCATGATGCCTTCGCGAGTGCTTGGCATCAGGAAACATGCCGCGCATGATAATACGAGGAAGGCGCAACTCACCAGACGCGAGAAAATACGAATCAGAGCGTTCTGATTGTTGAGCACCATCATCAAATAGCTGGTGACAGCAAAACAACCAAACTGTAGCCACAGATTTTGAGTTATCAGACCGCATGACAGCCATATACACACCGCGTAGACAATGGTTATGGGCAATGTCAATCTGCTGCCTGCAACAATATTCTGAATCAGTTTTCTCACTTTTACCTCTTATCTCTTATAAGTCTGCTCCGATGTCGCGACGGAAATACTTATCGGTAAACTGTATCTTTTGAGCCTCTTCGAACGACTTCTGCAGGGCTTCGGCCTTGTCCTTGCCATAAGAAGAAACGGCAATGACACGACCACCATTGGTCACGACTTCGCCATCCTTCAGAGCTGTACCTGCGTGGAAGACGATGCTGCCCTCAACATCCTCGATGCCTGTGATGGGGTAGCCCTTCTTGTATGCTTGGGGATAACCACCAGATACCAGCATGACGCAAACTGCAGCACGTTCGTCAAACTCAATGCTTCGCTGGTTGAGATTGCCCTCGGCCACACCCTCAAACAAGTCGACGATGTCACTCTTCAGACGCAGCATGACGCTCTCCGTCTCAGGGTCACCCATACGGCAATTGTATTCGATGACGTAGGGCTCAGCCTCTCCATTAGGTGTGTTTGTCCTGTTAATCAGCCCAAAGAAGATGAAGCCTTTGTAATCAATGCCATCAGCGGCCAATCCCTCTACTGTTGGACGGATAATACGATCTTCCACCTTCTGCATCCACTCCTTGGTGGCAAAAGGTACAGGAGAAACGCTACCCATACCACCTGTGTTCAGACCTGTGTCGTGCTCGCCGATGCGTTTGTAGTCCTTGGCCTCAGGCAGAATTTTGTAGTTCTTACCATCGGTGAGTACGAATACCGAACACTCGATGCCGCTCATGAATTCCTCGATGACTACCTGTGCAGAAGCGTTACCGAACATACCGCCAAGCATTTCTTTCAACTCTTTCTTGGCTTCGTCCAGGGTGGGGAGGATGAGTACGCCCTTACCTGCGCAGAGACCATCGGCTTTGAGGACATAGGGCGCCTCTAGAGTTTCTAGAAATTTTAGACCTTCTAGAAGATGTTCGCCGTCAAAAGTCTGATAGCGTGCTGTGGGAATATGGTGGCGCATCATGAAACTCTTGGCAAAATCCTTGGAGCCTTCCAGTACGGCACCAGCCTTCGAAGGACCAATAACTGGCACATTTTTGGTGCGCTCGTCTGCTTTCATGTCGTCGTAGATGCCTTTTACCAACGGGTCTTCAGGACCTACCACAACCATGTCAATCTCTTCGGCCACGACAAATTGCTTAATGACCTCGAAGTCGTCGGCTTTCATTGGAATGTTCGTGCCACAATTGGCTGTACCCGCATTGCCTGGGGCGATGTACAGTTTCTCACATTTCTCACTCTGAGCAATCTTCCAAGCCAGTGCGTGCTCACGTCCGCCACTGCCCAACAGTAGTATTTTCATATCTTCTTATGTGTTACTTGTTTCGCTTTGCGACTGCAAAGGTAAGAAGAATTTGTTTATTTGCCAAGGAATTTTGTGTCTAAATACGCTTGGAACGTTTCTTTGTACATGTCGCCAATAGGCAGGTAGGTGTCCTGATCCATGATAATGCGGTTCTTATTAACCTCCTGAATCTTAGTAAGGTTGACGATATATGAGCGATGAATGCGCATAAAATAGTCTGGCAGATGTTCCTCTATCTTCTTCATGGACAGCAGGGTGACGATGGGCTTCTTCTCACCTTCGAGCCATACCTTTAGGTACTCACTCATGGCTTCGATGTAGCAGATGTCAGGAATCGAGACCTTGACGATGCGGTATTCAGTCTTGAGGAAGATCGTGTCGTCAGCAATGCCGCTGGCTATAGGACTGCCGACCACAGGGGCGCCTGCTAGAGCATCACCTGTTGAGGCGCTACCTTCCAAGCGCTCCTTCAGGCGATTGGCTGCTCGTTGGAAGTCCTGCAGACCAAAGGGCTTCAGCAGGTAGTCGACGGCATTGACGCGGAAGCCTTCAACGGCATATTCCGAATACGCTGTGGTGAAGACGACGAGGGGCGGCACAGCGAGTGACTTGATGAAATCCATACCGTTAAGGTCGGGCATGTTGATGTCGCAGAAGATGGCATCCACCGTGTCCTGCTCTAAAAAGGCCTTGGCCTCCAAAGCACTCTGGCATTGGGCTGCCAACTCCAGAAATGGAATTTTGTTAATATATGCAACGATCTGTTGGAGTGCCAACGGCTCATCGTCAATGGCCAATACTCTAATCATGTCAGTGGTATTTCAAGTTTAACATTATAGACGTCAGAAGCGTCTTGTATATCTAGTGTATAGTTGTTGCCATAGAGCAGGTTTAATCGTTTTGTTACGTTTTGCAGTCCTACGCCACCTTTTTCCTGATTAGGCATTTCTGCCTTGGAGTTGCGGCATGTGAAGAGGAGTTTATCGCTGATTTCCACTTTGATATCGATAAACGACTCGTGCTGATATGAGATGCCATGCTTGAAGGCATTCTCAATAAAGGTGATAAGCATCAGAGGTGGTATCTGTCGAACAGGTACATCCTGAGGTAGGTCGACCTGTATCTTTACCTTATTGGTATAGCGTAACTTCATTAATTTGATGTAGTTACGGATGAATTCGAACTCTTTGGTAAGTGGAACGCCCTTCTTGTCACCTTCGTACAATACAAAACGCATCATCTTCGACAGTTCCAGTATTGTATCCTTTGCTTTCTCAGGGTCGATATCTACCAGTGCGTGGATGTTGTTCAGCGTGTTCATGAAGAAATGTGGATTAATCTGATACCTCAGATATTCCAACTGCTGTTCCAGATTCTCCTTCTCCAATGCCAGCAGACGTTTGCGGTCATCACGGCTTTTGAAATAGCCTTTGAAGCCTAGATTGGCGCCGAACATCAGCAGAAGTAAGACGATGACTATGATGTCGTGTTCGCCAATGATTGCAGGCGGAACGTGTTTGTGCATCTGTCTGTCGGGCCTGTGCTCATCGTCGAATTCCGGAGGGCGGTGTCCTTCATCCATAAATGGCTGTCCTTCATCCGTGAATGGCCGTTCGCCATCCATGAATGGGGGAGCGTCGTGAGGTTTCATAGGACGCTTGTCGAACTTCTCCATACGATGTTTCTCACCCAAATGCTTGGGACGATGATTACATTGATAGAGCGTAAATCCTACGAGGATGACTCCCACAATACTAAAGTAGAGCAGACGTTTGTGCTGATGTATCAACAGCGGAGCCAGCAGGAAGTTGTGGATGACAAAGAGTAGCAGAAATATGGCAAACTGCTTCCACACTATCATCATTTCCATCCAGTCGAAGGTAATCGTTGAGTCATTGACAGTACGCATATAATAACTTAACAGGGGGGCGAGAAACAAGACGCCCCACACTGCTAAGTAAATCATGTTTTCTAGTCGTGACTGATTCTTCATCCAGTACATCACATTTACTATTATAACGTAAAACAATGCGATTAATTGCCATTTGGCATGATTTTTTCTGCCATGCTGGTCAGTTACCAACCTCCGTGGTTGGCTGTGATATGCCCTCCGTTGACCGTCACCTCTACTCCATTCTCAGTCTTTGCGGTAGGATTCGATAGGTCGATGGCTATTTCCGTCGCAAACTCGTTGTTCTCCAGTATGTCCTCTTCGTCAGGATAGTATGCTTCGGCTGTCTCCGTGGGCTCTGCTGTCGTCTTGTCGAGCGTAAAGTCAAAGCTCAACGGTTCGCCGCTGCCTGCCGTAGCGCTGCCAGAGCCGCCTCCTGCATTAGCTCCACCATTGCTATTAGTCCAATTGTTGTAATAGTCTTCCAAATTGTCCTGCGAACAAGCCGTCAGGATTGTCATCACTGCTGTTATCAGCATGAACAGAAACGTCTTCTTTTTCATATCTTTGCTTGTTTTGTAAGTTTTCTGTTGGCAAAGATACATAAGAAAAGCCAGTTCGCGAAATTTTTTCAGCGAACCGGCTTATTTTTTCAGTAAAGTCTGAGTGGCTTACAGTCCTAAACCCTTCTTGACGTCCTTTGCGGCGTTGTCGATGGCGTCGTTAGCCTTCTGCTTGGCAGCGTCCTTGGTCTCCTGAACCTTCTTGTCGGCAGCATCCTTCACCTCGTTGGCCTTGTCCTCAACAGCCTGCTTGGCGGCATCAACCTGCTGGTTGGCAGCGTCTACTGCAGCGTCCTTAACCTCTGTGGCAGCATCGCCTACTGATGTCAGGAATCCGTTGACGATGTCAGCGGGCTCAGTTTCCGTGATGGCGCTAACAGCTGTCTGAACAGCAGCGTTGTCACCAACGACAGCCTTTACCTTGTCGGCATTGTCCTTCAGGAAGGTCTGTACCTTGGCTACATACTCCTTGGCCACTTCGGGGTTCTCCTTAATCAGTGTGGCAATCTTCTCCTTGACGGCAGCCAGAGCCTCCTGCAGTTTTGTGGCATCACCACCATTCAACAGAGCACTAATAGCGTCGATGTCAGCCTGGGCAGCAGCACTAGCCAGTGAGTCGACAATAGCTACAGAGTCAACAGCCTCAGCCTGCTGAGTCTTGTTACCACACGATGTGAATCCGATGGCAGCAACAGCCATCACTGCTAAAAGAATCTTCTTCATAGTTTTCTTTTTCTCCTTTTATTAATTAATAATGTTTAGTAAATCGGGGCAAAGATACACTTTTTCTCCTTTCATTGTACCTTTGCCACCCGTTTTTTGTGTTTTTTTTAACTTTATTTCAACAGCAGTTCCACAGGACAGTGGTCTGAGCCAAGCACTTCGGTGTGTATTTTGGCATCGGCAATCTGGGAAAGCAGACGCTGCGACGTGACGAAATAGTCGATGCGCCAGCCTGCATTCTTCTGACGGGCTTGGAAACGGTAAGACCACCACGAATACGTCACCTGTTCAGGATAGAGCGTGCGGAACGAGTCAATGAAGCCACTGTTCAGTAGGGTGGTGAACTTCTCGCGTTCCTGATCTGTGAAGCCAGCATTCATGCGGTTGGTCTTGGGGTTCTTCAGGTCTATCTCCTCGTGAGCCACATTCAGGTCGCCACATAGAATGACGGGCTTTTTCTGGTCTAACGACATCAGATACTGGCGGAAGTCGTCCTCCCACGTCATACGGTAGTCCAAACGCTTCAAACCGTCCTGAGAGTTGGGCGTGTAGCAGGTGACGAGGTAGAAGTCTGCCATTTCCAGCGTGATGACGCGTCCCTCATGGTCGTGCTGGTCAATGCCGATGCCGTATGTGACGTTCAGTGGCTTGTGCTTCGTGAAGATAGCCGTTCCACTATAGCCTTTCTTGTCGGCATAGTTCCAGTAACTCTCGTAACCCTCAAACTGCAGGTCTAGCTGACCAGCCTGCATCTTAGTCTCTTGCAGACAAAAGAAATCAGCGTCCATCTCCTTGAAGATGTCGCTGAATCCTTTACCTTCACAGGCGCGCAGCCCGTTGACGTTCCATGAAATAAACTTCATAGCCTCAGTATCTCATTTTTCTCAAAATCGCTTAGAACTTTGCCATTTTTATGGCTACTACTGCACATTCGTCGCCTTTGTTGCCCAATCGGCCTCCAGCACGGTCTTGTGCTTGTTGCAGATTCTCTGTAGTCAGCAATCCGAAGACAACGGGAATGTTGCTAGTTGCATTCAGACGGGCAATACCAGCCGTCACACCCTGACAGATGTAGTCGAAGTGAGGTGTCTCGCCACGAATCACTGAACCAAGGATGATTACAGCGTCATAGCCGTCGTTCAAGGTCATCTGATGTGCTCCGTATATCAGCTCGAAAGAGCCAGGCACCGTCTTTACATGGATATTCTCGGGCAGAGCACCATGCTTCTCCAATGTCGAGGTACAGCCTTCGAGCAGTGCCCCAGTAATTTCTGGGTTCCACTCAGCCACCACGATGCCGAATATCATGTTCGACGCATCAGGTACCTGCTCGACGTTGTATTCCGAAAGATTCTTGGTTGCCATTATTTTACTGATGCACGCTCAATGTATGCGTCGATGTTCTGGTACTGCATAGAGTTGAAGTACTTCTCCTTCACCTTCTGATACAGCTTCAGGGCCTCGTCCTTCTTACCCTGACTCTCCAGAATCTCACCAGCCTGGATGAGGAACGTAGGTGACAGCGAGTTGTTATCAGCCATCTCAGCAGCCTTCTTCAGGTGCTCAACGGCCTTGTCCAACTGCTTCAGGTTGGCGTAAGCGTTACCCAGTGCACCCTCAGCGGCTGGGCTGATCATCTGGTCACCCTTGCTGCTGAACGACTCCAGTGCGTTGACAGCCTCCTGCCACTTGCCCTGCTGAGCCTGACACAGGCCGATATACAGTTGAGCCAGATTGCCAGCATCGGTAGAACTGTAGTCGCTGGCCACCTTCTGGAAACCAACAAGAGCTTTGTCGTACTGCTGCTGGTCGAACAGCTCCTGACTCTTGGCGAGTTCGGTGCTGGCCTCGTTGGCACGGGGCTCCAGATAGTAGTTGTTAAAGAGAATAGCGCCTACAACGATTACGATGATTGCAACCACGGCGATGATGATGGCCTTCTTGTTCTTCTCGAAGAAAGCCTCGGTCTTAGTGACCTGCTGCTCCTGTGCGGGAGCTGCTTTTACATTGTTGTTTGCCATTATTTTAAGTTGTTTTTTTGTTACTTAGTTGTAAATCGGGTGCAAGCCGAATGCAGAGTCAAGCGTGCTTGAACTATGCTGAGACGAAGCCCCGGTTCGCGATAAAAATCGCAAATCGGGTGCAAAGGTACGAATAAGCGAGCAAATTACAAAATAAATTCAGATTAATTTTCATTTTTCTTTTTTCTTGTTTTGCTATACGAATAATCTGTCACTACCTCAAAGAGAGCGTTAGTCTCATCAGTGGACAGAACAGGTTGGCCCTGAATAGTACGACCAAGCATACTTGAAGGAAGTTTTATAAAATTTCTCTGGCTATCCAGGCGCAGGCTTCTGCATCAGCAAGGGCATGATGATGATTAGCCAGATGATAACCACAGTATTCTGATACTGTATGCAACTGATGGTTGGGTAATTGTGGAAACGCTTTGCGAGAAGCCACACATGTACAGTAAAACTGATAATCCGGATAATCCATCTGATAGCAACGGAATACGGCTTTCAGGCAACTCTCATCAAAAGACTTATTATGGGCTACAAGGGGCAATCCCTCAATAAGTGGCTCTATCTGTTTCCATACTTCTGGGAATATGGGGGCTTCTTCTGTGTCCTTACGAGTAAGACCATGTACCTGGCTACACCAATAATTATAGTAGTTGGGCTCTGGCTGAATCAGAGAGTAGAAAGTATCCACTATCTCACCATCACGCACTATCACTACACCCACTGAGCAAACACTGGTGCGCTCGTTGTTGGCCGTCTCAAAATCTATTGCTGCAAAGTCTCTCATTTGTCATCCCTGTATTTGTTCCACATGTGTTTTGAAATCTCTGCCACCTCATCACGAAACCATTCAGGCTCCAACACCTCAATATCGCTGCCCTGTGATAAAATCTCCTGCCGGAAATCGAAGGTGGGTCGCAGGCGAACGGTAAAGATGCTATATTCATCTGTCCGCTCAATCTCATGTTGTGACTGATGTAATGTAGATGGTCTCCACGAGCCATACATACTTATTTATTAGGTTCTTTGCCATATCTCACGATTTTGCTGCAAAGATACAAAAAAGGTGTGAATAATTGAGGCATAGGTTATAAAAAATATTATGAAATCAGGAAAATAGAACCACGTTGTATCTCCATATCGTTTTTAGTTATTCTTGCCCAACATTGAACATATCGTGCACAAAGATACGAATAAGTGAGCAAAATACCAAAGGAAAACTCGTTTTCTTTGTATTTTCGAACGAGAGTATCTTCTCGCAAAGCGAAAATTTACGAAGAATTATTGAAAGTAACCCGTTTTTGAATGAAAATCTGCAAAAATATGCTCCAAAATTTGGAATAATAGAGAAAAATATCTATCTTTGCAGTGTGAATGAGAGTTGCATATAGGCGCGATTACATCAAGCTCCGCAACCGTTCTAATTAAAACAAAGCCGTTGGTCGAGCACCTGCGGCTTTCGTTTTTCTAATAAGTTGGTGCTCCAGGGTTAAAAATTTGGAAGTTTCAGAAATAAAACTATCTTTGGTAAGGCGATGGCTCGGTACTGGTATTGTAGTTGTCGATGACTTCATAGACAAAACAAAAAAAGGACCTGCAGCTGCTTTGGGCTGCAAGCCCTTGATGATAGTCATCATAACAATGAGAGATTTACAATTTACCTGCTTGCACGTCTTGGCGACACATGTCCCAGCCTCGAAGCATGGCGAAGTAGTCGAAACTACCGGTGCCATTTTCTTGGATGGCCATCGCAGCACCAAGGGCTATCCACCTCGAAGGCTGTTCGGAGGGGATGCCGAGAGGCTCGTCGGGCAGGATGCCGGTCAACTTCGAGACGTTCTGAATGTACGCCTCAGTATTGTTCTCGGATGCTGGTGCCCAGCGGCGGATGATGGTACGGATGGTGTACAATCGGTACTTGTGATAGTACGTGCGGGTGAGCAGGTAGAACGCTGCACGCCAGCCGTACTCCAATGATTTGAACTGGCAGAAGGCACGGTCATTTTGTGCCTCTGCAAGACCTTTCCACTGATCCTTGCTGCGACGGATATTAAGCGGATTACAATTACGAATTCCTCGTGGTGTCATAACTTTCAAATTTATTCCTGTCATAAGTGGGTAACTGGGTAAGTGGGTAAGTTTAAGGCAGTTCCTGCAGAACCTTCCTATAGACACCGTACTTTACCCTTTCAATCAACTGATCCTGCTGCAGCCTTGCGATAGCGCGCTGGGCAGCAGACTGAGAGACACCGAAACCGTCCATGAACTGCTGGGTTTTGAATTCATCGGGCAGTTTGCGGAAACATTCTTCGTAGCGACCTGTGCGGCGACGCTGTACAAACTCCTTGTTCTGGTCGGCAAAGTAGTTGAAGGCCATTTCGCCAAAGAAGAACTGCTGGCACTTGTATTGAATCTCCATAGCCAAACGACACAGGCGTTTATCCCTGTCATCCATCGTCAGCGTCTTCGACTCCTGCCACTCATCCCAATGGCGCATCAGGATGAACGGAAGGCTTACTCCGATGCCGTAATATGGGATTCTTTTCAGCAAAGTTCTATCCGCTTTATCGCCGTTGAACTCCGCTATCTCCAAGTGACTTGATTGCCAGTCGTAGGTCTCGTCGTTCAATGGTTCAATGGGGATTTCTCCTTCGACCTTATCCAGTCTGTAGGCCCACGTCTTCAGCGTTTCGTTGGCATCAGGATTTACCTGCTGGTGTCGCTTTGCCAAGCCCTTGTCGGGTAGGGGAATGACAGCCAGTCGAGTACTCATACCCGTACCGAAGTTACGCTGGTTCACCTTACGATGCAGAGCATACGGCGTGCCCGTGTAGATAAAGTTCCAGAACACGTTGAACATACCTGTAACCGATTCTTGGTTGGCATACATCTGGCCGTCCTCCTCATTGTGAAAAGCCTTCAACTCAAGGATTTCGCGGTCTTTCCAATCACCGCCCTTATTCTGCTTTGTCACGTTGTCCAGCTCAGCATCGAACGAAAACATGTGCAAATTTAAGGGATGTCCCTCTACCGTCTCTATAGCGGCATTCATGTGGCGGATAAACTCACCCGTTGCCGTTCGGGCAGGGTGAACACGGATACCTACCACAGGCCGTTTCAATGCCTCGCCTTTCTGGGCTTTCGTCGATGTAGTACGCTCCGTTCTGCCCTCCTTGTAACGGTTCACCGCATCAATCAGACACGAGTCGGCCTGAATCATTGGGTCGGCAATCTTCTTGTAGAACTTCTCGATGACGTTCTTACCAGCACCCGGGTCACCAATGATAAAGATGCAGTAGTTCAACCTACGTACCAACTCAGGCTCATACCAAAAATGGTAAAACGCCCTCGTCATCAGCGTCCCGAACAATGCTGCACTGGAGAACCACACCGCCGCCAGCTTATGAGGATGAACATTCAGAAAGAGCTCCTTCATACAGGGATAGTATTGCGCCATCTCCTGTAGCTCTTTTGCCCATTCCTCCAAAGGCAGAACAGCGTAAACGTCGTTGTCATTCTGAGAGTTGAGAGTTGAGGGTTGAGAGTTTAGAGAAGCGTCTTGCGTTTCCGCCCCTGCTTTCCTCAAAGCCTCCATCATCTCGTCGGGCTTCTTCTGCTTGTACCGCCAGCCCATAATCGAACTCACGGTGCCAGCCACATCCTCACCCTCGGCAGCAAGGTCTTGCACCCAGGGCAACGTCATCACCACCTCGGTAATCTTGGTAGGGTTCTTCCCAATAAGATACCTCAAATGGTCCGACAGCTCCACCAGTGTATCGTGCCGATGATTAGTGAGGTTCCTGCCCTCCATCCAAGCTTCGATGATTTTGGCGTATGGCACGCCGTTATACATCATAGACTCAGCATTCCGCAGGTTCTCTCCATCGCCTCCTGATACAGCAGGTTGGTCTTCTCCAGCACCTTGAACAGTGGCCACACTACCAGCAGCAGGGCTATCCTCAGCAAAGTCAAGAGTAGGCTGAGACTTACCATGATGGTATTGTTCATTATACTTCTTACCAAATTCTTCATTCTCATACGTAAACAGTCTTTCGTTGTCAATAAATAAAATATCGTCACTCGTAGTCAGGAACGCACCCCTGCTGGCATCTTTGCAAGATTCATCGGGGTTAAGTCCCAGTTTCAGGGAAAACTCCTTTTGATTATCGATCAGGTTGCCTTTCACATCAGCTATGAAAATCACCTTCAATCCATGCCCCGAAGGAGTTACGAACACAAAGAGAATACGACGCTTATCCTCGTCGGACAGCTTCTCGTATGCCTCTTGCCACACCTTGCGGACATCGCCCTCGATGTGGTCAAAGTCTATCACACAGAGTCCATTCAACTGGCATGCCGCCTGTTTCCTCCAAGCCCCCATCTTCTGACCCTTCGTAGAAGGAGTCTCGGCGTATGTGGCAATGAAAATCACAAACGGCAGACTCTTCTTCAGCGAGTCGCAGTAGGTCTGCATCTTCTTCACCAAAGGCAGGGCCTCGAAAGCCTCGGCCTTCTTCTTGCCGTCCTTCTGCTTACGCAGACGTGCCGGCTCGTTGATGCAAAACTTCTGAAATTCCTCATCCTTGGCCCACTCCTCCTGCAAGGCAGAATCCGCAACGATGGAGGGCATGGCGTCCCTCCATCTGCGGTGTTCCTGGGTGAGCCAACGAGTCTGTGGGCTGCCTACCAACTGGTAAAGCAATTGTTGCGTCACTACTTCAGTTGGCAAACTGAAGCTTCGTTGATAACAAAACATTTGTCAATCTTGCTTGTTAGATTGTACAGCTCTCTCCTTACGTCTATCAATCCTTTAGCCTCAAATGTGAGCCAGGCTACCACCTTGTGCTCCTTTGCCGCAAAGCGTACCTTCACGCAGGGTTCATCCAGCAGGAACTCACCCTCTGGCATCTGCGGCTCCTCAATCTCCATGTCCTTCGTCAACTTAGCCAACTCCTTGTGGAAGAAGGCCGCCTTGTCAGGCACGTTGTCGGGACACTTCAACTCAATGCAAGTCAGCGGATTCTTACCCGATGTAATATACCGCTTCGACTTACCCACCTTCTTCACGTCTTTTTGTGACGGCTCTCCCTGAGCCTGTGGGTCAACCTCAATCGAACCGTCATCATAGATACGGGTGTTCGACTTGAACGATCTCTGTAGCTTCCTTCTTGAAGAAGCCTTCTGCGTAGGGTCATCATTAACCTTTAACCCTTCACCCTTAACCTTTACAATCTCTTCCATAATCTCAAGATACTCTAAAGTCATACCATCCCGATCTTATCCACGTAAATCGTAGTAGCCTGCATAGCCTCGCCGGTCTGCTGCGAGTTCCACTCACGAACCACCATAGAGCACTGCACCTTGTACTGGTGCTGAGGGTCGAACTTAGGACAATTCACAGCTCTCTCGCCCGTGATTTCTCCGAGGAAAGAATCCGTACCGTCCGTCAACTTGAGCATCACAGAGTTGATAACCTTCTGCTCGCCCGTTTTCTTGTCGGTGTACTGACGTGTAATCAGACCCGACTGATTCAAAATTCTTACTGTTGCTTCCATTCTTTTAAACAGTTAATAGAATTCCTTACCTTATCCTTAATCTTCTTCCTTATTTTTTCAACATAAACAATAAATAGTCCTTCGACTCCGTCAGCACCTCGATGCCAATCTGGAAGTACTCCTTTTCGGGGTCGAGTTCCAACAGCTTTATCAGCTGATTAGCCAACTCGGCATTGTTGAACTGAAGACTGCTCGAGCCTGGCTTGAACTTCACCTCAATGCCCCTCTGTCTGTTGAACATCAGGACCACATCGGTAGTCTGTCGGCTACGGGTCAGCAACATGTGAGTCGAAAGCTTCTTAGCCACCATCTTCGAGTGTTCCAGGTTCAGCGAGAAACGCTTACCCCCTCGCAGACTCAGCGAACAAGTGTTCTTAGGCAGCCCCGTGCAGGTAGTCCTCGTCTGGATGTCGATAACCTCCAAACCCAAGCTGCTCAGCTGGTCAGCCTCGCTACGTTCAGCCCGCTCTTCCTGCAGGTGCTGGTTCCATTCCTCGTGGATAGCCAGCCAGAAATCTTTGCCATATATCGTCTTCGGATAGACGAAAGCCAGTGGAATGACACTCTCAGCCTTGGCCTTCTCCAGATAAGCCTCCAGAGTGGGCGGATTCGATGACAGGTGGTTAGTACGGTAGTACTGTGAGAACATACCAAAAAGTTCTCTAACGTGAAGGAATCTCTTAAATTCCTGAATATCTGTTCTGTTCATATATAACAGTTTATTTTACGTCGCCCCCTTTAAGGCGACCTTTATAGTGATACTTAAAATAAATGTACGTGTGTACGTGAGAGAGCTACCGAGGCACTTACCTCAGCAGCTCCCGAAGAGAGAAAGACCAACTTTAGTATGATCATTTGTGCCATTCCAAATGGCACAAATGAGTATATGAAGAATCAATCTTTTGATTATTTTTTGTGTCAAATTTTCAAAGAGCACTTGCAAAGTGAATCCAAGCGTCCTCGGCTTTGCAAGCACAAAATTCGATATATTTTTTCAAAGGGAAATGGCTTTAAAAGTGGCTGTCTTGGAATATCTTGTGATATCTTGGAATTTCTTGAAATATCAACTAATATCCACACCACAAGACATAAAAAAAGCACCAGAATAAAATCTGATGCTTAACTATCAATCTTTCGATATCGTTATGTTTTTGTAGCAACCTGCAAAATACTTATCGCTGTATCCGTCACCTGTAGGCATACCCAAACGCTTTAACTCTTCATAAACAAAACTCGGATTCGGTGGCAGATACAATTTACCTTCCTGTTTCTTCTCTTTCAGATAGGCACAAATCTCCGGCACTTTTTGATAGGCCACTAATCGTTTTATAGCTTTGTGAATACGCCAAGCCTCTTTATCCTCAATCTCCGGGTGAATGAAATGGAACTGTTCTTCGTCCCTTTCCTCTGCAACTACCTTTTTTTCGTCACCTTCTTTGTTGACAGCCTCCTCTACAGACCTCCCGATATGTACATGCTCATTGTCGTGTATATCGAACATCGGACCATTTACGGTGATGTCACCGGAAAAGGTAATGTCTGGAGTATTACCATTGTCTTTTGCCATTAGATATCCTTTCCTATTTTTACTTCTTTATTTCCTTTAACCTCATAAAGCGAACCAAACTGGGGATGATTTAAAATAATCTGCGGTTGTATGTCTTTGAAATAGCCTGCACTTTTCATGTCTTTATATGCATTTTCCCAAGCTGTATTTCCATGAAACATCAACTGCATCATCTGTTTGGCATATATTCTCTCCGTCAAAGAATCGAAACCATTAAAGGCATTTATAATTCCGTCTTTGGTTATATTTGAGTTTGTCAATTCCGCTATCTTCTTGTCTTTATCGGCTAATTCTTTCCGATAAGAAACAAGTTCCCACCAACCTTTCATTCCCTCTACCGGACGGAATAATTCAGGAGTTGTTTGTAGTAACCGCCTGAGTGTGGCTTTAATGTCACTCCCAGGTTTATACTTTACAAGCGGAATTACACGAGGATAAATATCTTTTAACCTGGCTCTGCCACCAAGTTCCTCCAGTGCCTTCTTAACAGCCTCCTTATGCGTTAGTTCACCTTGTTTCTTCATACTTGTTTGCAAAGGTACGAAAAAAGCCGATCACAACGTGACCGGCAGATCTATGAGGATCCATTTTTGATCTTATTTAACTATTGAGGGATGATAATTATCGTAAAATGGGATTAATATTCAAGAAGATCCAATCCTTGATTACGATAGAATGGAAATTTCTGATCACTGGATAACAACGTAAGTTGCTCGGTTATTGCATGTGCAATAATTACATGGTCACTAGGGTCATTGTGCTCCTGAGCCTCGTTAAGAATAAGGCGAGAATACGTAAACATTGTTCGCTCAGTGATAGGAAGCGTGTCAATGTTTGCTTCTTGCTTAATACTTAGCAGCATTTCTTCTGCTGTTCTCCAAAATTTAGTCAGAAATTTCTTGTTATTAAAAGAAACTATTAATTCTCGTTGTGTTTCTGCACTGATATAAAGACGATTGTCTGGGTCATTCAAGATATCCCAAACATTTCGGTCAAACGGGTCAGAATCCGTAAGCCAGTCAATGATAACGCAAGTGTCAAGCAGTAATCGCATGCTCTTTAATCGAAGCTAACCAATTGCGCTTTCAGTTCAGGATCATTTATAACAAAAGCTCCTTTATGCGCCCTTGCCCATCTCATAAACCGACTTCTAGCCGTCTTTTTCGAGTTAATGGCTCTATTGTTTGCCATCTCTGACTTTCTTTCTTCGTGTGACATAATACACTATATTAACTTAATCGCCTGCAAAGATACGTTATTATTTTGAATAAAACAAGTTTTATTCGTTTTTTCTATCAAATACCCACCTAATAGCTACTCAAACGCCTTGATAGCCTCTTCGTATTTCTTAATCCAATAGGCTCCGCGTTGCTCCTGCGTATTGAGCAACAACGACTTATTGAACACCTTCCCTTTCAATTCATCCAAAGGCTTTTCCAGATGGATAAGCCAGTAGGTTTTGTCGCGTGATGGCTTGTAGTCAGACGTATGCGATGCCATCTCCGTTACTTGCTCACGGGTCTTCACTTGTGGTTTTACTGACGATATTCTGCATAGTTGTGCCCTTTTCGAGTCTTTGCCAAGAAAAGCCAGCACATACTCAGCACCCAAAAGCTTCGGCATAGATAGAATCTTGCTGATAGGCAGTATGTAGGTATGCGATTTCTCGAACCATTCCCATTGTTCTTCAGAACCTATTCTGCCAACAAGCACAAGATGGGGCTTTTCGGCTTGAATGGCACCGTTGAAGTCCACCAGAACCATCTCTTTGTATGCCTGTCGAATCTCCTCGTTTTTCAATTCTTCTCGACGTTTAGAGGCAAGTTCGAGATACCCCAAATCCATATCTATACCCAGATACTTCCTCCCAAGCAGAGAAGCAGCAACACCTGTAGTACCACTACCGTTAAATGGGTCGAGCACCCAGTCGCCTTCCTGTGTTGATGCAATGATGATGCGCGACAACAGACTCAATGGCTTCTGCGTAGGATGCTTGCCACATGATTTCTCCCACTTCGCCACTGCCGGCATACGCCACACATCCGTCATTTGCTTGCCATCATTCAATTGACGCATCAACTCATAATTATAGCGATGCTGAGCCCGCTTAGATTTCTTGGCCCAGATGATGTACTCAGCCGAGTGTTTAAATACCCGATGAGAAACGTTATCCGGCGGGTCTGTCTTATTCCAGGTAACAACATTCAGAATCTTAAATCCTAATTCCGACAGCTGGTCCGCCACAGAGAATATATTGTGATGGGTACCACTTATCCAAATGGTACCATTATCTTTCAGCTTATCCTTGCAAGCCGAAAGCCACCGGCGATTAAACTCATCAATGTATTCAGCTGAAGGCGCCTTGTCCCATTCTCCTTTATCCACGCAAACCACCTTGCCACTACTTACACTGATGCCGCCATTACTCAGAAAGTACGGAGGGTCAGCAAAAATCATATCGAACTTGAAATCAAACGCCTCAAGCACCGACACACAATCACCTTCTACGAGGGTGAAGTCTTTGTTGGGAGATTTATAGAATGGTGTAATTTCTGACATCTTTCACCTCTACTTCTTTATAAAACTCGGTATTTGTCCCAATCATTCTGAACATTGTCTAAACTCCCATCATCGTATTTGACTATTAAACGGAGCGAATTTCTCATCGTCTTTTTCTCAAGTACCAAGCAAGGTTTTGAACCATACATAATTCTGTCACCAACCATCGCTTCCCTTTTGATTTGGCTTGCAAAATGTCTTGTTTTAGTCAGAGGCTTATTGTGAGTTTCTTTACGAGTGTGTTGTATTTTAACATATCGTGATTTGTTATAAGGCACGACATCTCTAACACCATTAGCATACTCTATTATAAGTTTCGAGAACTTGCCATTTTTAATTATTTTTTTTATAGTACAATACGATCTGTCATAGTATATCTTGTCGCCCAACTTTAAATCATCAATTATAGTTACTTCACGGTGTAATTCCTTGCTCAAACCCTTGCTTTCTTTCCGTCTTGAAGTATTATTCTTAATCGTTTCGTTTTGAGTTTTCTTTAGGTTTGTCTGAGGTAACTTCTTATATTCTTTTTTAATAATATGATATGGATTGTCATATACAGATATTTCTGTCGTAAACCCTGCCCCCATCTTCACAACAAGAATAGTCGCCCCATTTTTATCTTGCTTCGTACTTATAACACGTCCCACTTTGTTTGACGAATCAAAACAAATCATTTCTCCGATCTTTGCCTCTTCTCGTTTAACATTCGACTCATCTTGTAGTTTACGAATGGTAGACCACAAAATCTGCCTTACTCTTTCACGTGTTAAGAACAATTTATCTCCAATCGAAGATAAGGTTTCTTCAGTAGCATCTATTCCATAATATAGTCTTAAGATGCGTGTCTCTCTATCATTTAATCGTTTCATAAATTTACGAATAAGGAGGCGTTTGTATTCTTTGTCTTCAAAGAAGGTAATTAGGTTTTCTTTGCTTTCTATGAGATCGAGGTTATTATTTATCTCGACGAGTTGCCTTAAATCATTAGGAAGCAAGTCTAATAGTTCCAATTTTTCTAATTCAACATCTTCGCCTATCTCTATTTCACAAACAGATGGGGGATATTCATTCTCCTGTTCAAATTTATCTTTAAATTTACGAACTTTTCGGTACTGCGTCAATTGGTTCAGAGGGAGTCTTATCAGAAAAGGCATTGTTGTCATTGAATATGAGATTGCTTGTAAAATCCATGTCTTAGCAAAATTAGAGAAACTACGATATTGGGTATCATCAAAACGCTCTACAGCTTTTATCAGTCCTATATTCCCTTCTTGTATGATATCTTCAAGAGGAACTCCTTTTCTACAATATAGAAGGGCAATGTTTGCCACGAGTCTTTGCTGGCTCTTTACAATGAGCCCAAAAGCCTTATTATCGCCTTTCCTGTATCGTTTGAACAGTTCTAATGTCTCATCATTAGTATAGATTCTGAATTTTGATATCTTGTTAAGATAGGCTCTCAAGGACTCACTTATATCCTCCTGTTGGAACCTATTGAGATTGTATTTGGGAATAACAATGGATGTTTCTACCAGTTCATCCTTTTTTTCCGGCTCTTCAATCTGAAGAGCACCTTCCTTTGCATACCACAAAGAATCATCATCCTGATACCAATACGGGATATTCTGTGAAGAGAACATAATCTCTGCCACATAATATTTGTCTAATTCGAGTTCTTGTGAGATTGCTCGTATCTTAAGACCATTACTATGCAACAATAGTGAATATATTCCCTCAATATCGTTCATTAACTGTTCTTCTGAGTCTTCATGTAGTCAATAATCTCCTCACACCATCCAATCAAACATTTGGTACGTCGGTCTATAACAGCCTCTCCATATTCAGGATAGAGTCCTCGTACAAGTTCCTTTCCTTCTTTTATAGCAGTCCTCCTTGGGTATAGTGCCGTCTTAGCGAAAAGCTGCCCAATCAGTTCATTCTTTATAATTTGCTCATATATCCTGACTTTGGCTCGCTTAGGATCCTGCATAATATCCTCACCTAAAGATGTCAATTTAAGATTTTCGTCTATGAGTTCAAGAAAATAACATGCATTAGAATAGTAGGCTGCCTGCCGAACCTCGAATTTGTTAAAGTCGGCAATGTCATTCAAGGAACAATTCATTGTATTAGCAATGAACTTGAATGTCCTGATGACTGTAGCAAGCGTATTTGCCTGGGGGAGTAATTTCTTCATAACAGTTACACGTCCATTAAATCGTTTGAAACCAACATATTGTAGTAATTATGCAGTATTGTATATCTGTCATTTTTGCTCTTGTCAGCAAAGTCTACCCCTAATTTCTTACACAAAATAGGAAATCCACCATTAGCATAAAACTCGAATGCTTGGTACATCTTATTTCTATCTGGATCTTCTTTGGGCCTTTCCTGTAGAATGGACTGATTGCCTTCTTTCAGATAAGCCAGGAAGTTCATTATCTCCTTTTCTCTATCTTCAAAGAATGTTGTTTGTACAGGCTCTGCCCTATTCTGAAAAGGAACATACGCCTGATTTACATAGCCAATAAGTGCAGAGATTGTAAGGATCTGTGGGTAGCCATTAAATACTTTGAGGTCTCTCACCAAATATCGCATCTGCTCATCTTGATCGAGATTACGATTTATACGATATGTATTGTCTATATTGATTGGCATAGTAGTTATTTTGTATAAGTGAAACCTTCTGTTGAATCTTTTAGTAGTCTTGCAGTTGATTTTACTGAAGGCGCTACAAGTTGCTGAACACCACCATAGCTCTTGTCATCTGCCATTAAAATAATCTGGTTGGCAAATGTGTGAATATATTGAGCCACGTTATCCAGATTCTTTCCGCTCAGTTCGGTGAATGGAGAATCTATCAAAAACGGGTAGTCATGCGAGACTTTTAATTTGTCGGCTGTCCGGTCTTCATTCGAATAATCCAAAACAGCCTTAGCAAAAGCTAATGAATTCACCTTGCTCTGTCCAGTAGACTTTCCTTCTACGACCTCAAGAACAATTCTTTCGTGTATCTCACTTTCGCTAAGCCCATCATCTTCCAAAGTTTTGATATGTCCGCTATTGACCCATGAAGATCGTAGTTCATCGTACTTGCTTTTTACGTAGGTAACAAGCCTGTACTTTTCTCTTCTTCCGTGCTGACATAAGTAGATACGTCTACCAGTATCCTCACTAAGCAAGGTATAAGCATTAGTAAGATAACTATTGATGCTCTCAAGTGACAGTTCGCTATTCCGCTCACCAATTTTTATGATGGCATTCATAAAGAGTTCCAAAACATTCTGTTCTGCGTCCAAAGCCTTTATTTGCTCTTGACTTCCTGATGCTTCTTCTAGCTCTTTTTGGGCTTCCTTCAGTCTCTTGCTCGATTTGTCAATCATTCCACGACATCGGTCTTCATTACCTTTCAAACGTCCCATCAACTCGTCTTGTTCCCTTCTTTCTGTTTCAAGCTGTTTAATTGTGTCTGATACGTTTGAAACTAACGATGATGAGATTTCTGACAATTCGATTTTTATGTTTGCAACCTCATCTTCGCTATCTTTCATGGCCTTATAGCTTTCTTTAAGCAACTTCTTTGCCCTTTTCTTCTCTCCATCAAACTGGTTGGCCATATAAAGTAGCGTGCTGCTAATATTATCTGGAGGTAGTGCAGCAATCATTTCTGTTAAATGCTTCACGATGTCATCATTCATATCGCAGCCACAGATGCACTTGGGGCGCTTTAAGATGCTTTTAACAGCCTCAACTGTAAGACCTGCAGGAACATCTACATTCTCTATTGAGGATTTTACATCGTCCACCAGTTTATCTGTTACCAATGCATATCCATCAAGTAGTCGCTTAAAAAACTGATCGGTGTTTTGCTCGAAGTGTTTCTTTGCCGTTGCCAAATCCCTTTCTAAACCCTTGCGTTTCTGTTCCAGTTTTGCTGCATCTTCAAGTTGGGATAGTTGTAAAGAGATTTCTTCGAGCTTCGCTTCAACATTCTCTTGATTCTTTAATATGCCGTTCAATTCGATATCTTTATCTTCAAGGGTTTCTTCGAGGTCCTCAATTTCCTGTTCAAGTTCCTCCGCCGTAACATTTCCAGAGCTCTTGTTTATTCGCATCCTCTCTTTACGGATGTCTCCTTTGATATCCTTTATCTCCTCGCTGCACAATTCAAAGAGTTTCTCGTTTGTAACAAGAGATATGACATTTTTGATGGTCTCTTTCGATTGGTCTCCAACAATATTGAGTTTTTTCATGCGTTCGCCGTCAAATGTTATTCCTTCCAAAATTGATTTGGGAATAATCCTTGACAGGAGTTCTTCTATTAGCTCTTTGTTTGTCTCTGGAGCAGTGCGTTCACCATTGGGCTTGTTATAGCTCAATTCCACTTTGGTATTCGAATTTATCTTGTCATTGATCCGCATGAAGGTTTCAGTACGCTTCACAAAATACTCTATAGATTTGTTGGTGAAGCATAGTTCCACCCAGCATTCTTCGGAGTTGGCATGACGATTTACTTCGAGCCGATGATGGAGGGTGGAATTAAGTGAGTAAGGAGTTTCTTCCTTCTCGCGCATACTGCTAAAATCGAAACCATAAAGTACCCACTGGAAAGAAAACAGCATTTCCGTTTTACCAGAGCCATTGACTCCTAATACTAGCGAAATATTCTTCTGCTCTGTTGTGTCAAAACGTATGGTTACGTCTTTGAAGCAACGATAATTGTGATATTTGATGTAATTGATCTTCATGACGCTATGATTTAGACACAATCTCTCTCACGACTTCTTCGAGTTGTGATTTCAACTGCTTATTATTACCGGTTTCCTGACAAGTCTTTGCATAGTTCAGGAACTTCCAAAATCCTTCTTTCTGAACCTCAGTAAACAGAAGTTCGTCTAAGACATCTTCAATCGGGTTCTGATTCATAATCTGTTACGTTTTCAATTGTTATGTGGTAATCGTTTTCTATCTCACAAAATCTGGCTTCATTTTCGTCTTTGTTCAAGGCGAGCCTGTTATATTCTCTTGCTCTCGACAGTTCAATCTTAAGCAATCCCTCGCAACCATAGGTTCCTGCTTCCACTGCAGGAAGTACCACCATGTCGTAGATGTATGCGATGGTCTTTCCACTCTCCTTACATTTTCGAAGAACACGTCCTCGTCGCTGAACGGTTTGCCTGAGTGCACTATCGCTAGCCATGATATATATCTTATCCAGTTTTGGCACATCTACACCTTCGTCGAAGCACTTTATTGCCGCAAGTGTATCAAAGAATCCATGTTCAAATTCATACAGTACTCTTTTTCTGTCGAGTGTATGACTGGTAAACTGGGATACAACCAACCCTTTGTCATATAGCACTCTGGTTACAGAGTCGATGATAGACTCTCCTTCACCATCTTTACCCTGACCACAATATACTACAGAGTTGACGAAATTGTATCCACTATCAGTTAGTTCTCTCAGCTTCACCATTTTGTTTGAGGCTTGTTTTAAGATTAAGCTCCTCTCTCGACGCAATTTGTCTATTACCTCTTGATCAGGTTCTTTTTTGTTCATCTCTTGGGCTAGGAGTTTGCTCTTAAACAGGAACTTCTCATTCTCATCTTCATTCAAACGAACAAAAATGGGATGGTATTCATATTTCGACAGGAAGTCGTTGTCGATGGCGTCTTCAATACCATAATAAAAAGTATCACCAGGGGTAAAGAACCTGGCAATAGCTTCAGATTCGCTTTCGCTGAAGCGCTGAATGGTTGCACTGAGTCCTAACTTGTATTTTGGATTAAGTTTAACTAATGCCGATAGGTTACCCTTTGTCAAGTTATGAGCCTCATCAACTATCAAGAACAATGATGGGATGCGTTGAATCTTGGGATATACCTTTGAAAAGAACGTGTCATAAACTGCGACACAGATAACGTTTCTGTCATCTGAGTAATAGTCTATAGTAGCTTCTCCTATCGTCAGGTCAAACGATTTCCCATTTCCACCAAATAGATAGACTTTGTCATATCCTTCCTCCTGTAATGCACTAGCCCATTGTGTCTGTAGATCTACTTGGGGAACGCAGACAACAACAAACAAATTCTCTTCGCACTTCTTTTCTAAAGTCTGAATTGTCTTGACGGAAGTGAAGGTTTTTCCGGTACCTGTTGCCATCTCATAGAAATGCTGGTAGCCGTTTTCACAAAACTGTTTGATTGCATCTTCTTGATAAGAATAAAGTGTCTTCTTCCCTTTCGTTATGTGGCTGGAAATGTAGTTATCAATTGCCGTTTCGAGGGTGTCGCTTCTTTTGTAGCAGTTTAACAACTCCTTTTCAACAGCTGTGGGGAAGTCTATCACCACAACCGATTCATCTTGGTTGTTCCATAACTGATTAAAATAACGTTCTTCCCCCTCAATGAATGTTGCTGTATATTCATTTAACCAGGAATAGTTGACCTGAATACTCTCTTGATTAAACTTAAAGGCTCTTTTTGTCTCGTTTAATGAGCCATTAAAGTAGACTTTATTATCTTCCTCATCAACAAATATACCAAATTTCTCGTGGAAGATTCCAAGTGGTTGATAAGCAATCTTTATAGTTAATTCCCCTTCCGTCAACATATTGCAAACAACATCAAGTAGGGCAAGTTCCTCATCAGAAAGTTGGGCTCCAGTTATTGACTCTATTAGCGACTTCGTAACATGCTCTTTATCAAGGCTCACACATGCATCTATAAGTTCAGCATCAGCTTGGGATAGGTCTGGGCTACATATTAGATTGATTTGTCCACCTTTGCGTATAAAACGAATAAGGCCATCAATAGACAATGTCAATGAGTGGAGGGAGAAATATCCGGCTGCTCTATCTAGCCTGATACTCTCAGAAAAGCAGGGGACATAAAAATCCTGATCAATGGAATCCTTATGAGTCCTGTATATGGGCTTGTATTTTCTCTTATTCAACATAGGCATCCCAATTAATAGTTCGTAATCAGCACCTCAGACTGTTTCTCACGTTTTTCAGCATAAGCATTGATGTATCGTGAGGCAAGTACCTTGCCGAAAGTATATCCTTCGTAAAGCGTCTCGAAGTAAGACGTTCCGTCTTTATTGGTACTATCAGAGTTGCTCTGCATCACTTTGCATCCCTTGGCTGTCAGGCGGTCACAGAATACCTTTAGCTCCACTTGCTCTTTGTCGCTAAAACCATTTTTGAAATACTGGTTGAAGTTGCAAGAGCCTTCTAAAGCCCTGTAGGGGGGATCCAAATACACAAAGTTGTATCCTTTGCCTAAATGTGAAATAACTTTTTTATAATCGCCACAATAAATGTCCACCTTTTTAAGCGCTTCATGGTCAGCCATGATAACATCGACATTACAGATCTTAGGTTTCGAATAGTGACCAAAGGGTACGTTATAGCCTCCCGATGCATTCTCTCTGTACATACCTCTAAAGCAAGTGATGTTTAGGAATATCATATAGGCTGCTCTTTCGTTCGCTGAAAGATTGTCTTCGTTATACTTTTTCCGAATCTCGTAATAATACTGCTCTCGCTCTTCATCATTTAACTCATAATACCTCTGTTCAAAGGGGCGTAATAGTTCAATCAACGTCTGAGGTTCTTCTTTAATGAGTTGATAGCATCTGATAAGTCCCTTATTAATGTCATTAATGACGACACGACGGATATTCTGATGTCGTGTCAGCATGTGGAACAGCATAGCACCACCACCAACAAAAGGCTCGATATAAGTGACATCCGTTTGGGAATCAAAGTCAGCAGGTAACTGTGATTCTAATATTTTAAGCAAATTAGTCTTTCCGCCAACCCATTTCACGAATGGTTTGGCGAGAATCCTTCTTGCAGGTCTTCCTCCAAATAAATCAACTGACTTATGATCTGGCATCTGTCAGCAACGTGTTGTTCTGACTGATACCCGTGGGCCAGAGGGTTCTTAGCTACTAATGACGGCATACAAAAAGCGGGGTATCCTCACCTGCCCATTCTGCTATTTCGGCCGTCGGAAGCCTTCCTGAAAGAACGGACAGAGTCTGAATACCCACGCCGGTAAGTTCCGCTTTTGTCTTTGTACAGGATTTGAGTTTCCGACGTTCAAATAGCCAAAAACAAAGCATCAATGACGCTTTCCAATATGTCGCCGTCCCACCCATTCGCCCGAAGGCGTGGGTATGAACGATGCAAAGATACGAAATCTTTGCGATAATTTACCTTATAAAATAAGAAAAAGTGAGTTTTTTGACTAAAAAATAGCGTCTTGGTAATCTAAACTATCCAAAATCGATCTAAACAACTATAATTATTATGGATTTCTCAGCGGGATCTCCGACCTTTGTCGAAAAAATGAGTAATCCGGCATTTATGTCTGTCTGCTTCGAGGGTGAGCAGCGGGAACTGAGGTCGCTATATGGTAAAATGAAGCGACTGCAAGAAAGGAAGAAACCATTGGTGGAAAATGGCTTCTATTATCCAACACGATGGCTGGGCAATCTGGTAACAAGGCTTGGTGCCGACTGGCATGACGTGTATTGTAGAGGTACTTGGAGCTACTTGGAACTGAAGAAGAACCATCTTTATTTCTTCACAGAGACGGCATGGCGACCTCCTTTCACTCTACTCAAACTGATTCAGATAGTCTATCCATCTTTGACATTCTACTTTTCAGCTGAGGGTGACGATTGGGATGCCTATCTCACTAACGATGCGGAAGGCAAGTACTTTTCTAGTCGTTATATCGTTGACTGTGAACCAGACATAGAATACTTCGACACGATTGAAGAGGCCTGCGACCACCTGTCTGCCTACATTGGTAAAACCGTTAACGCCTCATGGCAAGCTTTGAATGAAGCAGCAGATGAATGGAACGACGAACACCCTGATTCTGACTGGTCCATCAATGTTAAGCAAATAGAGGTCATTAGTAACGATGAACTATGGGAATGATAGTATTTTTAATAGAATGAGTGACGCACCGTGTTAAACAAGCCTGGAATTCCCTGGCTTTTGCGAAATGGTTTGGCAGATAGTGCAGGAGCCAGTAGTCACCGTGACCCTCTACGTGCCTAAACTCTGCCTTGAAGGCATCTTGATTTACATGCTCTGGCTTCAGCCCACAATGCTGGAGGCGTGGAAACATGACATAATTGCAATTCTCAATCTTCTTGATTTCCATATCGTTTACTGTTTAGTGAATAGATCTGTCTCGTTCACTCGCATCTTTTTACCACCGTTGCCAACGATTAGGCCGGTTGGTGGGCTACATGAGCCACTCTTGATGCATTACTGGGTGCAAAGATAGGGAAAAAATTACAGAAATAATGCGGATTTGTGAAAAATCACCTAAAAGGTGATGGATTTGAAAGGTTTTTTAACGGATTGTTCCTTGGAATGGCGAAATATGGGAGGTTATAAAGTTATAACTTATAACTCCTGACATTTACATTTTCGTAAGTTATGGGATGCCTTGGACGGTGATGAAGAGAGGTGTGGACAGAGAGAATAGTAATTATATACTTTATTATTATATATTATATATAATATATAATAATAAAAATTTCTGTTTCAAGTAAAACACCGGAATTAAGATGTCAGGTGTCAGGAGTTATAAGTTTATAACCTGCATTTTTTTTGAAAAATAATTGCCGTTTTTCTTGCACAATTCAGGAAAAATTTGTACCTTTGCAACATAGTTGCAACAATGACATCAGCGACTAAAATTTGCGGCATAGCTATGGAGAAAATTTTTCCTAGTGCACGAGGAAGTTCTGCATGGCGTAGCGGCAAAAATGAGGAACGAAGGAATAGGTTTTAAGGAGAAGGAAAATTATTTACACCCTTAAAATTTATAGCAATTATGGCACTTAAGGTAAAGGCAGTAGAGAGACTGCTGAAGTTTGACAAGGAATCGGCGGGCAAGTACCGCTATGTGATGAAGCCTGAGATGTACTCGAGTCTGACCCAGGCTAAGGTGATCCGCGAGGCAGCTCTGCGCAGCGGCGTGAGCCAGGGCGTGATGAAGGCCTGCTGGGATGCAGCCGGAGAAGTCATCAAGGCGTGGGCTACTGAGGGTCACAGCGTGGCTCTGCCCGGACTGGGAAGCATGCGCTTCGGACTACGTAGCAAGGCTGTGGAGAACGTGAACGAGGTCAAGGCTGGCCTGATCAGCAGCCGTCGCATCATCTTCACGCCCAGTGTGGACCTGAAGGACGAGCTGGCG
>CACWOS010000008.1 GCA_902762565.1 uncultured Prevotellaceae bacterium | reverse complement strand
GCTGCTGAAGGACGTCGTCTTCGAGGAGGCCCACGGTCTCATGGCTGGCAGCAGTACCGGCACAAACAACGAGAATGTCGCTAAAGAATATGCTGACCTACAGCCTGTATAACAAATCCCCCGCAGCATTATTGTTGCGGGGGATTTATTGGGGTTAAAAGTCTTTATAAACGACTTATTATCTTCTCGTCAGTTACTTAAAGGGGAGATACCAGTTGTCTTCCTGTTTCAGATCAACAGTAGGATTCTTGTATTCCAGCTTCTTAGCCAGCCATTGACCGCCGAAAGCGGCACCGTAAGCGGCAGGGCTGTTGGCGTTCTTATGACGAGCCAGACGGCACAAGTCAAAGAAGCGGCTACCTTCGAAAGCTAACTCCAGCGCATACTCATCGCAGAGCAAGTCTTCCATGGCATTGATGGTGTCCTGACGGGTTGTCCCCACAGCCACATTAAACTCCTTGGCAATCTCCTGCATTTTCTTGCCTACTACAGGCTGGAGCTGATAGGGTGATTGTCCTGGTGTGTAGGTCGAGCCATAAGTGTCGCAGGCATAGCCTGAACCATGACAATGAACACCCACAAACGACAGGCTGTTAGAGAACAGCGAAATGTTAGCTGTTGAAAGCAGCGGATAGGTGGTCTGCAGAGCTTCTACCGTTTCTGGGCTTATATACTTTGCATAGGGTAGCCATTGCTGGATACCATCTTTGAGAATAGCGAAAGCTGCATCGTACATGCCAAGACGATTGAAAGCCTCGGCCAAGTGTAACAGTACGGTGGTGTTGCGATAGAGGAAGATGCGTGCTGAACAATACTTAATCATCCACACCGTCGTCGAGTCGGTTTCACTGTCAGTAATAGAATTTGCCACAGAACTATAGCGAGTGTCGCCTAATTTTGCAGAATTAAAGACACTTTTCGATGCTGTGCTCAGTGTGGAGTAATAGTAATAGTCAGTCGAATTCACCAAATCCAGATAAGACTCACTGGGTTGTATCTGAATTTCCGGAATAAATGACGGATCGTTGGCATAGAAGTCGTAGCCGAATGCCTTGGGGATATCGGTAGTGCTTCCCTCAAGTTTATTGTCGGCCATAGGGATATAGGTGATGATGTCGTTAGAGGCGTAGCTGCCAAAATGGGTGAATGTCTCAGACCATTGACTGGTGCCATTGATGCTGACGGAACCATTGGAGAAACTGTTTTGGCTGCGATCCCAGTCGCTGGGCAGTTCAAAGTCTCCAGCCATTAAGCTACGGAATGACATAGACACCGGTTCTGTATAGGCTGTATGCCGCCTGTCGGCAGTCGATACCTTGGTGAGATAGGTGATGTAATGGGATGCGGCACGGTCGTACTGCTCTGTCTCAAGATACATATCGCCCAAGACAATATCGACAGGGATAAACAGACGGCCTGGAACCAACGCACTTCCCGTAGGAGCAACATTGCCGTAGTCAGGAACCTGATAGCCCGTATACTGTTCCAAATCGGGTGCTAATGCGTTGACAATGCCTGCCATATCCAGTTGTGGATAGCTGTTGTTATTGATTTGTGAAATCTGTGTCAGTGGTTCCGTGTAGAACGGTACGGTGCGGTAGACACGTGCCAGCTGCATGTAGGTCCAGGCACGGATGGCCTTGACGGCAGCATATTCTTTCATCATCACATAGTCGGCACCAGTGTGCAGTGTCGTGTCGATATGTGCAATATAGTAGTTGCAGTTGTTGATGACACGATAGTAGACGTAAGCCGAATCGTACTTGTTAGCAGTGGTTGCCGAGAAGTCGGCCAACTGTCGCAGGTTGTTGTCAGTATACTCGGTGACCTTGGTCAGATCGCCGCGCATCTCGCCCTGGAATACGTACTGGTCGGCGAGTTCTTGCAGCCCCTGAAGAATGCCCAGTGCATAGAACACCGAGTCAGTCTTCTGATTCAGTTCCGGCTCGAACAGTTGTCGCGTGCTGTCCGACTCAAGCATATCTGAGCATGCTGTAAAGGCTGTGGCTCCGCCACATAATAGCAGGCCGGCAACAAAATATTTTTTTATTTTTTTGGTAATCATAATTTTCAATTTTCAATTATCAATTTTCAATTCCGATTACAGGTTAATCTTCACACCAGCGTAGAACGAACGTCCCTGTGCCAGATTGCCACAGTCGATGCCCTGAGTGTATACGCTGTTGCCAATGCTGAACTCAGGATCGCTGCCAGTATATTTTGTAAAGGTAAGCAGATTCTGAGCTTCAGCCCAAATGGTCAGTCCTTGTAGCCAGGTCCATGAACCAGGAATGGGTACTTGATAACTCAAGTTCACGGTCTTCAATCGTAGATAGCTGCCATTCTCTATCCAGCGGTCGCTGAAGCGGTTGTTGCCCATGGGGTCAGTGTAGGTGGCTCGAGGCAGGCTGGCCTGCTGACCTTCATAGCGCCAGCGGTCGGTACTTGACACCTGCTGATTGTAGAACGTAGCACCGCTGTTGAGCACCGAACGCTGGTAGTTATAGACATCGTTGCCCAGCGAGTAGTTGAAGCCGAGCGAGAGTGTTAGCTGCTTCCAGTTGACGGTGGCGAAGATATTACCATAGAGGTCTGGGTTGGGATCGCCAATAATCGTCTTGTCCCGTTCGTCGATAATACCATCATTGTTCTGGTCAACAAAATGCATGTCACCAGCCACAAAGTTATGGCGTGTTCCAGCGTTGTCCAACATATAAAGATAATCTGCACCGTTCTTACCAGCTTTTGCTGCTTCAGCATCCGTCGAGAAGACTCCTGCCGTCTGATAGCCATAGAACACGGCTACAGGGTTACCCACGCTGGTCAGGATGTTGTTGTCGCCATATACCGAACTGATAAACTGTCCGTCAGACAACTTTTTCACCTCGTTTTTATAGTGGCCGATGGTGGCACCGACTTCTACGCGCCAGTCCTTGCTGACTATGGGCTTGCCATTGATAGAAGCTTCAAAACCAGTATTTTGCAACTCACCGTCGTTAGTCCAATAGTTGTTGATACCGCCAATGGGATTCGAGAACGATTTGAGCATCAACAGATTCTTGGTCTTATGAATGAAGTAATCGAAGCCTATGCCCACGCGGTTATTGAAGAGATAGCTCTGTAGACCGACATTGAATTTCCGGGTGCTCTCCCACTGAATCTTGTCATTACCGATATTGGTCAATTGCAGTGCCATGGCTGTGTTGACATACTTCAGTGCGGAATGGCTGGTACGGGCTGCATAATAAGAGATATCGTCGTTGCCGCTGACATCGTAGCCCACATTCAGGCGCAGGAAATTGACAGCACTGGTCTTGGGGAACCAGTTCTCATTGGTCATCACCCAGCCTAACTGGATGCTGGGGAATACGGCCCACTGCACACCGAAGAGTTTCATGCCGTCGGCATTGTCACCGAATCGGCTGTTAGCCTCGGCCGACAACGACAGTGTAGCGAAGTAGCGATTCATGTAGTTATAGTCTACATTGCCATACCACAAGATGTTCTTCCAGACATCGTTCGCACCATTGACTCCGGGGAATCCTGATACGGTCAGAACGGGGTTCTTGTCATTGGTAACAGAGCTGTATTCTGTGCTGAGGTCGCTGTTGTCGTAAGAGAAATAATTGTAGCGGCCGCCGATATAGGCACTGATGGTGTGTTGGCCCAGTTGCTTGGCCCATTCAAACTGTATTTTTCCCATTACGTTCTGCTCCTTGGCAAACATTGAGCCAACCAGTGAGGTTACCGTTCCCATTTCTGAAATTTCAAAGGGAGGCACACCCGTATAAGGGCGGAAGTAGCGTTGTGAATTACGGTTCAGCGTATAGCTGAAATCACCAGAGAGGGCAAATTCACTGTTAATCTGATAGTGAGGCGCAACGTGAACGATGAAATAGGTGTTCTCAGCCTTGTTCTTGTTGTCGCCAGAACCCTTATCAAGAATGGCCAGCGGGTTGGCCATAGGGATATTCTTTACGCTCGAAGTTGCAGGCAACTCGCTACAGGCAAGAATATTGTCATAATTGCTCAATAGGTTGGTGAAGCGTCCTGCTACGGCATTATACTGATAGGGAGCCACTAATGGCGACTTAAGCAGTGCTAAGGCTGTGGGCGACGTAATTGTGCTCGATTCGAAGCTGGCAGGAATACCGTCGTCAAAGACGTAGCTGTTGGTTCTGGAAATAGAGATATCGAACTTCGTCTTGAGGTTATGCAGGATGTTGATATCCGTATTGAAGCGGACGTTCATACGGTCGAAACTGCTTTCCTTCAGCGTGTTCTTAGCATCGACATATCCCACCGAGAGATTATACATACCGACATCATCACCACCCTGCACATTGATGCTGTAGTTCTGGGTCATAGCGTTGCGATACACCTCGTCAGTCCAGTCGGTATCATTGTGATAAGTGTGATAATAATAGCCATTGGGATCGTCGTTGAGGAAATAGAAGTTCTTATACTCGTTGATGTTGACTACTGAGCCCAGCAGCTCTGCAGCATATATTTTGTACTGCGAAGCGTTCATCATGGTAGGTAGCTTTGGAATGAGTTGCACGCCTGCCGAGATGTTGGCATCAATGCGGGTGGCCATCGATTTGCCGCGCTTGGTCTCAATCACGATCACACCATTGGCACCACGGGCGCCATAGAGGGCCGTGGCATTCTTCAGCACCGTGACCTTCTCGATATCATCGGGCGAGATATTGGCCAGCATATTATTGAACTGACCATCGTGTAGCGAGTAGCGGTTGCGTTGCATGTCCATCTCGACGCCGTCAACCACAACGAGCGGCTGGGCTTCGCTGGTAATGCTGTTCAGACCGCGGATAAACATCGACGCACCGGCATCGACAGCTGCCGAATGCAAGATGGTGCGCATGTCACCTCCCAGCTTGCTGGCAATCTCGTTGTCGACTGTTACGCCAAAGTGGTTAATCTGGGCGCTTCTCTTAGCTGTATAGTCTATTTCCGTGCCATACATCTGCTGGAATTTATCACTTAGTAATTGTATCGTAATCTGCTGGCCATTTTCTTCAGCCTTGATGGCTACCTGTTGTGACAGGTATTCAGGGGAATGGACATAGAGCGCTGTCGTAAATGTCGGCACATTGATGGTGAAAGCCCCCTTCTCATCGGTCATGGCTGTATAGCGGTCGTTAGCCAGTGAGCGCAACTGCACACCAGCCAAAGGTTTGCCCGTTGCCTGATCAGAGACAACACCCTTGACAGCCATCATGGGATACACCTTCTGTTTCACTTCCGAGCGCTTGGGCTTCTTGATAGCAGAGACCTCCTGCTGCTCCATATCCTCGTCGTTGGTTTGAGCGTATGCTCCTGTCGACAGACTTATTGCTAAAGCACAAACGGTAATTTTGAGGCCGTTGGTCTGCCAATGATTGAATATTGTACGCTTCATATTCATTACTTATTTTTTTCTTCAAATTCCACAAGTTCTTTGGGCTTCAGGATGATAGCAGCGATGCGGAAGTCGCGCGTGAAGGCTGCTGTCAGCACTTTGTTGGAAGCCGCAAAAGGAGTCGTAATCTTCAAGTTCGGACAGATGCCTTCTCCCAGTCCGTAATAGCATACGGGGAAGGTAAACTCTCCAATATATACGGTATCCACCTTGGAGGTGTCATTAGAGAAACCTCTGACGGTGTTCTTGTTGGTGGCGTTGTCCTTAATGGTAGGGAAACTCTTCAGGAAGTTGGCAATGTTATCGGGATCCTCATTCAGGAACATCTTATTGGCCAACTTGCCATCGGCTCCACAATAGTTCAACTCGAAGACAACACGGTTTGGCAGAGTCGCTGCCGTGGACTTGGCCGTATCGACATTCTCAGGAACAAAGACACAATAGAAGTCGTAGGTTGTACTAAGCACATTGGGTAGATAGACATCCAATTCGGCCTTGGAGTAGGCACTTGTCGACTCTATGAACGCATAGTTGAGTGCGTTGCCATCCTGCTCGTCCAGGTCTATCTTTGTACCGTCGAGACGTGAGAAAGGGATGCTGATAGTCTGTGCGTTACCCGATGTGATTCGTGCGCGGTTTTCGCTTCTCGTGACGGATATCACTTTCTCGGGCGAATAGGTCTCCCAGGGATAGAATGCCAGACTGTCCATCAACCGGGTAAAGCCGTTGCTCATCTTGACGGTCTCCTTGGTTTGATTGATAATATCCTGAGGATTGGAGAACTTGTTGCGCATCGTGGAATACAGCGAGTCAGTGGCAGAGAATGTGGGTTTCTCATTGAGCAGCTGCCTATTATAAGGTGAACGGTTGCTGTAAGCCAAGTTGCGTGTCAGGTAGCGGCTGGTGAGCGAATCCTGCCAATAGGCATTGTCAATGGTCGAAGTCAGATTTTTGGGCAAGATATTGACACCATTGAATGCCTGTGCACTTGTGGTGGCGATATAGTTGAAGTTCGACTTAATCTTGTTCTGTGCCTTCGCCCAAGCCTCGTTAGTGGGGGCTAACAGTGTGTATGTACTATCTTCGTTGTTCATCTTGAACGAGAGATTATCCCATAGCGCATTCTCGGTAATCATGACCGAGTCAACGTATGTCTGCATACCATTGACAATAGGTCCGACCACCGAGTGCTTCGTGTCGAGATAGGTCGTCTCATAGCGAAGCACGAAGTTGCGCAACGAGTCTAGGCCCTTGTTGTCAGAGAGCGTGGAATCGGTTATAAACTCATAGATGCTGGGATAGAATGTCGCCACACCGTTCAGCGTGTGCAGTAGGCCATTACTGTTAGGCTGGTTGGCCTGATTGAGCGTAACACCATCGAACTCATAGCTGGAGCTGCCTGTGAAGTTGTACGATTTCTCGTTGAGCATCAGCACGCGCTCCTCTATCTTGCCCGAAGCCTGATGACCGTAGCTGGCAATGTGGTTCTTGACAAAGCGCTGCATCAGGGCACTTTTACTCATGGTCTGGAACGGGGCTGGGTCGAACGTATTGTTCAGGGGGGCCCAGACGGTGTAGTAGTTGTTGGCACTCAGATCTGTATCGAAACCAGCTTTCTTTACCAATGCGGCAAAATCGCTTAGCTGAGTATTCTGCTCGATATTCTGCCACAACGTCTGGTTGCCCGATGGTGTCGCATCGGCCACAGCCTTGTTGTAGTCGTCGAATTCGGAGCACGATGTGGCAGTCAGCATCGTGGCTGCCATCATCATTATTCCTATATATTTATACTTCTTCATACAATTTCAACTTTCAATTTTCAATTATTTAGTACCAGTCTTCCACTAGTTCCTGATTGTCGAGAACACTGACGGGTACCAGTTCCACATAGTCAAGACCTACGGGTGCATCAGCTGCGTTGGGGTCAAGGGTCTTGACGCGCAGCCAGTTCTCCTCACCCTGATTCAGATGAATACGGCCCAATACCATGCGCACAGTGGTTGGTGTCCACTCATAGCGTCCGCTGATTTCCTGTGTCCAGCTTTCCTTGCCGGTACCTCCATAGTAGCTGTACGGGCCGCGCATGTAGCCGCGGTTGTGCAGGGCGATGTCTGATGCAACACCCATATCGTCTTCCTCAAGGGCATTTGTCATACCGATACGCGGGTCATCACCCATGATACGGGCATCGAAGGGCAGGCCGAAAGGCTTCATCGATGTGATACTTGACGAGTTGCCGATATAGTACTGCATGAACGAACCGTAGCTCATCGGTGCAAACGGGATGCGAATTTCATAGACCCCCGTTGGTACTGGCGGCAGGCGGAATGCCCAGTCGTACTTGCCCCAATATTGCATCTGGTCTGACTGATAGCAGCGCAGGTAGCTGTGCAGGTTGTAGTTGAAGCAAATCTCGTCGGTAATCGACTGCTTTTTCTTGGTCTCATCGGAAATGTTGTAGAACACGGCATTGTCGAAGTAGAAGGCTGGTATACCCATGCGTCCTCCGTCGTGTCCACTCGGAATATTGCCGTCACCTGATGACCATGTACGGTAGAAGTTGTTGATGAGCTCAGGGAACAGAGAGGTACAGTTGACGCGCATACGCTCGTTCAAGACACCTTTTGGTACCATGCGGTCGTAGACCAGCATGCCATTGAGGGCATGAATATAGCCATTGGTAGCTGTCAGCGATGCACCACGATTGATGAGTACACCCGGGCGCTCGACGGCGTGGATGCTTTCAGTGCCCTGTGTGGCCAGCTCGTTGGTGAGCGTATTGTTCTGGATATAGCGGTTGATATACAGATTACGGCCTGTACCTACTGATACGGGTTCCCATATCTTCAGCATGGTATGTGGCAGCATAGTCTCATAGTAATCGTATGAATCGGCATCCGGCTTATAGTTATAGTGCGGATTGCCTTTTTCGAACACAAGCCAGTTGATTGACATGCCGGCATACAGTATGTGATAGGCCACAAACATGTTGAGCGCATTGAATCGGTTGGTATAGTCTTTGCCTGTGCTCACCGTGATGCCGTTTTCGCTCATATAGTCATACCACGAAGGTGCATTACCATATACATCGTTGGCATATTTGATGAGGTCATTGATGTCGTTAATGCCATTGGCACGCATCACGTCGTCGGGTTCGGCAAACAGAGTGTAGCGTACCTTGCAGGTCATCGTACCTTCCGTGCCGACGCCATTGGCAGGCCAGAAGACCGGCGTGCCTGACAGACCATTACGGTACAGCTGCTTATACTTGAAAGCATCGGTGCCGTCAGGAGCCATCTTCGACATCTGCAGCACGCATTTGTCCAGTCCCGTCATGCGGAATGCCTCGGCAAAGATGGAGTAGCGATCCTTGTTGCGGTCGAGCACATCGCCAATAAACAATGTGTACCGGGGAATCACCTGGTCGATGATGTGCAGCAAACCATTGGTGGTCTGATTGTCGGAATTAACAATGGTGGACTTTTTCTCAAGCACCGTTTTACCAGTATCGGAAGAATAGGAGAACTGGTAGCCCAGCATGGTTGACACGTCACCGTTGCCGGTCATAGATACAATGTCGCGATAGGTGTTGCTGATGTGGTATTTGGCAATATCTAAACACAGTGAGTCTGAAAGCCATTCCACCTTTGTCATCACGTCGAGCGACGGATTATATTCGGACGTGCTCCCTTCTGGCTGAGTCATACCGTTGTGGGGTATGACGCAAGTCTTATCATTATACAGACTATCGCAATAGCTGCTGACACCGTCGTTGATCGGGGCGAAGCAAGTGTAGCTACCGTAGGCTGCCATCATCTTGTCGTAGCCCACTCTTTCAAGAATCTTGTTGAAGGCTGTCAGCGTGTTATCCTGAGCGATGACTGATGCGATGGTCTCACCGGTGAAGGTGTAGAGGTCTGACTCGTCAGGCTCAGGATTGCATGACACCATGGTGACGGCAACAGCCCCCAGGCCTGCCAACACGGAGTGTCTTATCATGTTTTTGATATTCATCTTCATATTGTAGTCCTCCTTAGATTAATAGTTCTTGTTAATATTGTCAATATTGCTATAGTTGGGATTCTGACGCAATATTGGACAGACATTGATGTCCGATTCAGGTATGGGCATGTAGAGAGCCGGCTCTGTGGTGAGCTTGGCGGCCACGGCATTGCCCTTACCGGCCAGCTTGCGCTTCATGAGTGTCAGCATCTCATTATAGGTCTTGGGGAAGGTTGCCTCGTTGTCGGCCTGTTGTGCCAGCGTGGTAGAATAGTCAATACCCTCGGTATGGCGGAAACTGTAGCGCAGCAGGTCATACCAGCGCTTGCCCTCGAAGCAGAACTCGCGTAGGCGTTCCTGGAGTATTAGCTCTTCCATATATCCCATACTGCCGGCACCGCTATAAGACCCCCACTTCAGGGCATCGTCCGACATGTTGTCGGTATCCATTGAACGGAGATTGACTTCATACACGAGGTCAAAGGCAGCATGTAGTCGCTCCACGTCGTCATCATCAGTGGCAAGAGCTGTCAAAGCCTCTGCCTTCATGAGCATCACGTCGGTGAGTCGGTAAATGATGAAATTGGTGCTGGCATTCGTATAGTTTGCCTTGGTGTCTGCCTTGTCTGTCGTACGGCTGGGACTGTAGTTGGCATCCTCGGACACAAACTTGCGGATTTCAAAGACGTCGAAGTCGCCGGCTGTCTTCTGCTCGTTATAGGTGTCCATCAGACCACGCCAGTCGGTAGTAATCTTCGATGGACCAGTCTGGAATGCTTCCTTGCCATAGCCGAGGATGGAAGAGGCAAAGAGATAGGGCGCTTGACCAGAACCGCCATTATAGTGGTTATAGTAGTGTAGAATGGCGTTGTTGGCATTGGTACCGCTCTGGAACTGCAGCTCGTAGATACTCTCCTCGGCATTTTGAGGCGTGATGTAGAGCACGGAGAATGCGGAACGGCCATCGGCCAGCCAGTACTCTTTGTCTTCTACTTCGTTGCGCTGTTTGACATGTTGTGACTTCTTAGAAGCTATCACCTTGTCACAGTACTCGATGACTTTCTCATAGTCGGCTGCATCGTGTTTGATGCTGGCACGCCACAGATAGATATCTGCTAGGAGAGCATCAATGCCGTCACGGGTCAGATAGCCCACTCGGCGCCAGTCAGTGTAGGCACCTGCTGAGATGGCATTCTTCTCAGCCGTCTCCAAGTCGGCAATACAGCCGCTGAGCACTGCATCTGGTGCTGACTGAGGCACATTGCGGTCCTGGCTGCTGTCGGTGTACGAACTGGTGATATAGGGTACGTCACGGAAGTTGCGTACCAGATAGAAATAGCACAGGGCACGCAGGGCCAACATCTGTGAGCAGTCGGCAAGATAGTCACCCTCCGTATAGGAAGGATCTTCCGACATCACCTGGGCTGCCTTGTCGAGCACTAGGTTACAACGGTTAATCACTGCATAGAGATCTGCCCATGAGGCAAACTGGTTGTCAGTCTTGGTATTGGCGAGGTTGATCTCGGCAAGGTCTTCCTGCAAGGTGCTGACAACACTCGATACAGGAACCACCTCTTCAGAGCGCAGCTCGCCCCAGATAATCAGACGTGCTATGACGTTCTCGCTGAGCATGGCCTGATAGGCTCCGTTCACCATCAGCTGCACGTCAGACTTTGATTTCCAGAAGTCCTCTTCGACGGTCTTGTCATTAGGGAGTATCTGTGTATCGACGCATGCTACAGCCAACAGGCTGGCAACAATCATTGATAAATATTTCTTCATAATCTTCATAATTCAAGTTTCACATGCCTTAGAGTCCGACATTGATAGTAACGGTAAACTGCTTGGAACGCGGTGTCTGCGAAGCATCAGCAGCAACGCCATAACCCTGTGGCGACACCTCGGGGTCGACACCGCTGTATTTTGTCCAGACATAGAGGTTGTTTAGAGAGGCATAAGCCTGCAGCTGGTTCAGTCCCCACTTCTTGATCATCTTCTTGGGGAAATTGTAGGTCAGCTGGAGGTTCTGGAAACGTACGAAGCCACCATCTTCTACATATCTGTCAGAGGGTTGGAAGTTGTACGAAGCACCATACATGGCACGTGGTATGACGGTTTCATCACCATCCTTACGCCAGCGGTAGTTCACCGATGCGCACTGATTGTAGGTGTTATACATCATCTCTAGGTTCTGGCGTGCGAGATTCACGACCTTGTTGCCAAAACGATACATGAAACGTGCCTTCAGACTCCAGTTGCCATAGCGGAAGGTGAAGTTAAAACCACCGTTAATCTTCGGCAGCGAATTACCTAAATAGACAATGTCGAGCTCGTTAATCTGACCGTCGTGATTGATGTCCTCGTAGATAGCATCACCACCCTGGAAGGTATAAGTAGTAGAACTTGTACCGTTGCTGGTGGCATAGTTGAACACCTGGCGCTTGGGATGGCCCTGACCGTCCATCAGCACGGTGCCATCCTGATTACGCACCACAGGGAAGGTCTGGCCGGCAGCCAGACGGTTGTTGATTTCCTTCTCATACGTGGCGGCATCCCATCCGTTCTCTTTCTGCAGATTCTCCAGATAGTCATAGCTATACTGGTAGACACCCTGATAACGGAAGCCGTAGATAGAGCCGAGCGAATTGTTCAGCTGTACACGCAGCGGCCAGTTGCCGCGTTGGTCGATAGCCCAGGGGCGGTAGCTGTTGCCGCTCTTACCGTTAGAGTAGTTGGTATAGTAGGTGTTCAGCACATCCAATACGCTGGGGTCCATCTCCTTCACCAAGTTGGAGTTCTGGGCTATGTTCATGCTGATATCCATCGAGAACTTGCCTACCTTGAGAAGCTTCTTGGCGGTAATATTCATTTCCCAACCATCGTTATTCATCTGACCAACATTCATGTATGACAGCGAGCTGTAGCCTACGAAAGAGGGGATGGCCACGGGACTCATCAGCAAGTCCTTGGTGACCTTATGATAGTAGTCGAAGTCGACCTCAATCTTGTCGTTCAGGAAGCCTAGATTGAAACCGAGGTTATACGAGGTGGTTTTCTCCCACTTCAGGTCGTCGAGCTTCAGACCGTCCAGATAGCCAGTAGGCTGCAGGGTTGATGAGTTGCCTGAGCCATAGCGACCTGCCGACGTGTTGTACGTGTTATAGAAGAGGTAGTTTGAACTTGGTGCCTTACCATTGACACCCCAGGAGGCACGCAGACCCAGCATAGAGAGCCAGTTGCCCTTCACCTTCTTCATAAACGGCTCGTCGCTGATGTTATAACGTAGTGATACACCAGGGAAGAGTGCCCACTTGTGCTTAGGACCGAACTTTGAATCACCGTCGGCACGCAGCGAGAAGCCAAGGCTGTAGCGGCCGTCCTTATATGACAGGTGACCATTGTAGAGCAGGCTCTGCGTGGCCGAACGGGAATTGCCGCTCGACATGCTGGCATCATTGCTCAGCTGGGCATTGACGCTGGGCGAAGTGATGCCTGTAGGCATCTGGTTCTCGGCGCTGTACTGTGAAGAGTAGCGCTCAGTGCTCATGTCATAGCGTGCCAACATCGTTGCCGACCAGTCTTCATTCTTGAAGTGCGGGGTGTATACCAGTTCTACGCGTCCGCCAATCTTGATGCGGTTGGTTTCCGAGTTGGTTATGAAGTTGTAGTTTGATGCACCGGAAGAGGCTCCCACGGCACCGCCTGACGTTCCTGCCGTGTTCCATGGATTGCTGCCCAGTGCTGCGGGATAGTAAGTGGGACTGCTGGCTGCATAGATATCGAAGTCGACACGTCCGTTCAACGTCAGTCGGCTTTTGTCGGATTCAGTGCCTAAGAGCTCGTACTTGATGGTAAAGTCTGGCGTCAGACGATAGGTGGTCTCCTTGGCCCATGCCAGGTTGGCGATGGCCACGGGGTTGCCTAGATTCTTGATGTCGCGCAGTTCGTAGGATGAATAGTTGCCGTCAGAGGGATACTTGCCCGACTGGTTGCGGTTCATGATGTAGTATTCGTCGGTGTCTGTGCCGTCGGCATTCTGACGATAGATACTCATGTTAGGTGCCATCTTCTGGGCTATACCTAATATATTATTACCATAGTTCTTGTTATTACCGGTATAAGTCAGTGCAAAGTTCGTGGAGAAACGGATGCGGTCGCTGACGTTGTAGTCCAGTACAAGACGGGTGGTAAGCTGTTGGAATTTCTGCTTGATGATAGAACCTGTCTGGTGCTTGTAGCCTGCCGAAATGCGGAAGGTAGCTTTCTCACCACCACCAGAGAGATTGACGTTATAGTCGTGCATGGCACCAAACTGTGTCACCTCCTTTACCCAGTCGGTGTTGTTATCCCAGTTAGGAGCCTCGCTCCATCGGTCGGCTCCGAGGTAGTTGAGCTCAGAGATACGACTGGTGGCATCAGAAGCCTGTGCAGGATTATAGAACTCCTCCTTCATCAGCATGGTATAGTCGTCACCGTTCAGCAAGGTGTAGCCCTTTGGTTGCCATGTACCGGTAAACTTATACGAGAAATTCAGGTGGGGCTTGCCGCGTGAACCATGTTTGGTGGTGATGAGCAGCACACCATTCGAACCTTTCGAACCCCAGACAGCCGTAGCGGCAGCATCCTTTAGTACAGTGATGCTGGCAATATCATCAACATTCACCGACAACAGTGAAGCATACTGCTCCTCGTTGGCGTTGGCAAAGTCGAAATTCTCGTCAGGGTTATCAAAGATCTTGTCATCTACCACAATCAGTGGGTTAGCATCACCAGTGATAGAGGTCACACCACGAAGTCGCATTGACGTACCTGCACCGAGGTTACCAGAGTTGGCCACGATGTCCAAACCGGCAATCTCACCCTGCAGGGCCTCGTCGGCCGAGGTGAAGGCCAGACCTTCGATGTTCTCCATGTTCAGGGCCTGCTGTGAAACAGAAATCTCTTTCTTCGAAATCATCAGTCCACCAGAGTTGCCGCGCTTGGCCTTGACCACTACTTCCTGCAGTTGGGTGCCTTCGGGCTCGAGTTTGATGTTAAACACGGTTTTATTGCCGATGGTCACAATCTGAGTCTTATCTCCTACATACGAGAATACCAGCTTGTTCTTGGTACTCTTCACTTGCATGGAGAAGTTTCCGTTGAAGTCGGTCTGTACGGCCGACACAATACGGTTGTTGGCATCACGCTCTACAACATTGGCCATCATAATAGGACCATCATTGTCGGTCAACGTACCTGATACGCGAACACCCTGCGCCATCAGTGTCTGGCTGATGACGGCCAACATGGCTGTAAATAATATCTTCTTGAATATCATATCTTTATGACTTTTTTAGGTTAGTTCCCTGCTCCTGGGTCAAGAGGCTCGGAGAGTTCATGAACTACACAGAATGATGACGTATAGATGGAGGTGGCTTGTGTGCGGGGGGCATCAAACCAATACTCACGTGCCATCAGATTACACAGAGTAGAAGTGTTGTTAGCATTGATGGTGTGCGAAGTGCCAGCACCATCGGTTACGATCAGCTGGTTATTGCTGCCACTGACATTGAGCTCAAGGGCAAGACCCTTTTCGTCGGTGCTCAGGCTGTTGTAGCGGCCTGTTTCAATCTTCTTGTCGGCATAGACAGAGGTGCTCATGAAGTGGTAGCGGGCAAACTGGCGCATCTGGTCAATCATGGCCTTGGCGTCCTCACGTGCCTTGACGGCAGCAGCACTCTCGTCGGTCTCGTCGGGGTACTGGTCGTGCAGATCCTGAACTTGTGTCCATGAAGGGATGCCCAGACCTCCCTGGCTCTTGGGCTTGTAAGCCTGTTGCATGGCTGTATTGTTGGGCGCGAAGAGAGTGTAGTTGTAGGTGTTGAACATTTTGACATTCTCGTCCAGACAGCTGGCTCCGACTTTGGCAGAACCGCTGCCTCGGTCGCTGGTAAAGATGATATATCCGTCTTGGGGAGAAATACCAAAGTCATTGGCTACATCGCTGATGCCTGCCCACTTTAGCAGTTCGCCATTTGAGAACTGACCACAGAAATAGGCAAACTCAGAGAACTGGCTGTAGGTGTTGAGGGTCTTGCTGACACTGTTGCGCGGAGACTCAATGACGTGGTCGATACGGAAGGCTGTGCCGTTCTTTTCGGGATAGACCTTGGTGATGGTGGCTGGCGTTACGCCATTGTCAATCTGCTGGCCGCTCATAATCTTGGCGCCCTCACTGTTGCCGGTAATCATGATTTCACCACCGTGCTTGGTCTTATAGTATTTGTTCTCGCCAAAGACATCGTTGTCGCCCAGTACCACTGTGTGATAGTTCAATATGTCTATCAGCAGTGACTTCCATTGTTCGAAAGCTACGTTGGCACCATTGTTCATCACGTTGCCTATCGTGTTGGTCTTGGGGTCATATTGGTAGGCCTTACAGTGCACGGTAGTCTTTGTGCTGCTGGTGTCCCAATAGAATTTGAGCGCACGGGGCTGGGAGCGGCCAAGGTATACGGGATCGATGTAATACTTCTCGAAGGCAGCATCGTCGGGGATGAAGAAGGCAAATTTGGTTCCCATCGACAGCAGGTAGTACTTGAAGTCGAGGTTCAGTTTCTGTTGAGGGTCGGGTTCCTTGATGGCCCAGTTGAATATCTGCATGTCGGGATATACCGATGAAGGAGCCATCACGCATTGGTATTCGTCAGGGGCTATCAGCTCGGTCATCTTGTAGATGACACCGTTGTTGGCCACTTGGATGTCATAATTGCCTTTGGCATTGCGGTCCAACTTGGCGGTTGTGACACCCATATATTCGTTGGCATCATTGGTGAGCGTCTCAAACTTGCTGGGTACAGTAGCCGTAAACTTAGGCTTCATCAGGTTGTTGAGAAACGAGGTCAGAATCTCCGGACGCTTGGAGTGCAGAGAGTCTAGATTCTCAGCCAGATTGGCCTCCGTGTTCTGTGCGCCTTGGTATTTTCCGTATAGGTCAATCAAATAGGCTCCGTCGCCACCTTGTGTAAAGAACGCCTTGACTGCGGCATCAGTGGGTACGAAGAGGGCGGCCACGTCGGCGATGGTGTAGTCGACACCGCCAGACTTCTGCTGCGGGCTGTATTTGTTCCAGCCTGGGTCAAAGGGCAGCAGATGAGTGGAACTTACCATGTTGCCGTCAGGGTCGTAGGTCTGGCGGTGGTTGGCATCGTTGTTTAGGTAGCGCATCTCATACACCATGTCAATGGTGGGCAGTCCGTTCAGCAGTGCGGTTGCATTGTAGGTGTTGGTAATACCAGGACTCTCAAAAGGAGCACAGAAATAGTCGAGCATGCGGCTGAAATAGCTCGTCTCCGGGTCATTGCGAAGCACCTGGGCCATATTGCCCGGAGGCACGATGACGTCGCGCATCTGGTGGATATAGCCGTTCTGGCACGTCACGTCCTTCTTGATAACGGCATCGTTGAAAATATAGGCCGACACACTGTCACTATATAATGTACCTGTCAGAATTGCAAAGTCATTGTCTAAGTCGCGATCACCAGTCACTTTGATACCATTGTTGAGCATGTGCTCACGGGTAAAATGAACCATCATGGGAGCTGTAGAGTCGCTGACGATGTACAGGTTAGTGTTATTGCGGAACTTGTCCCAGTACTTGTTGTTCTTAGGCAGCAAGTCGCTGTTGGTGATGTGCTGAAGGGTGTCGATAGCCGTCAGCGAAGTTTCGTGCTTCATGGCCATGCCTGGCGTCACCGAGTTGGAGGAGGTGTTGCTGACATTCGACAGCATGCCAACCAAGAGGGCATTGTCGAGCATAGAGCCATAGAGCAGCATCTTCTTCTGGGCATTTGTCAACTGGTCGTAGTTGGAAACGCCCCAATCGTTCGACTTGAAGAACCTGGCAAAAGCCTCGTCATTGGCAGGAAAGACGGTCTTTGAACCTGTGCGGTTGAGGGTCTCGCCATAGCCGAGGTCGTCAATCAGTCGCAGGTAGGTCGAGAACGTTCCCGTCAAGTACTGCGGGTTCTTCAGTTCCTGATAGATGCTTCCACCAAGCCACGAAGGCTTTGAGTCTGCATCCACTGCCTCATTCTTGTCAATGCAGGCAGTCATCAATCCCGTCAATACGAGAGAGATACAGAAAATGAATTTTTTCATAAATAGCTATTTATTAATAAATTGATTTGTTTCCGTTGCAACGTCATAATCCGAACAGGTCAAAAAAGCCTTGTTCTGTAGTTATTTTGCTTTCAAGGTGCAAAAATACGCAAAAAAAGTGAAATACAAAAAAAAATAGCTATCTTTTTTAAATAATGTATAAAAAAGCCCTCCTACAAATGCAGGAGGGCTGATAAAATATGTTATTATTTATTCTGCAGGTGCAGATGGTGTGTAGATAGTGATTTCGTCAATAGAAGCATGCCATGACTCACCTTCAGCCTTCACTACCAATGAACATCCGTCAGGAATTGTAACGCCTGTGTATGTTAAGCCTTGCGTGGTTGCCGATCCCCAGTCAGGAGCAGTAGCATCTAGCATCTCAACAGTGCCGTCTGCTTTACGGATACCTAACTTGTGAGCAGGTGTTGTTGCGCTTACATCATTACGTCCGTAAACAAAGACATTGTACGTTCCACTTGCGATAGGCTCAGTCCACAAGTAGCCATTTTCAGATAGTTGTGCGCCCCATCCACCTGACCATCTTGCGAAGAGTGAATTGCTAAATGTGTAAGGAGCTACTGCAGAACCTTCAACGTTGCCAGCAGCAACCAGGTCTTCAGCTTCTGCAAAGTATACAAGAGAGTCTGCCACATTATAGCTTAGAGTACCGATAACATACTGTTTTCCGGAAATAGTTCTCTTGCTAGCATCAGGTCCAAATGTGTATTGAGCACAATTATAACCGGCATTTGCAGTAGTTCCATAATATTTGTTATCATTGTTGTTCTTATAGAACAGACTTGGGTATACATAATAACTGTCGCCCTCGAAAAGAGCGTCCTCAATGCGGAACTGCTTCAAATTGACGTTGCCTGCCATGCAATTCAGCACAACACCATATACTTCGGCATCGCGGAAGGTCATCAATACCTCTGCGTTCTCAGCAATCTTTACGTCGGCAACGTTGGTAGAGACATAAATCTTCTTCGTGGTGGCAGCAGAAGCGGCAGCGACTACTTCACCAGCCTCGTTCAGGTAGAAGTTAGCGCTATCGGTAGCCAGCAGCACAGGATCAGTACCCTCGCGACCATTGACAATACGAGGCTCCTTTAAGTCCTTACCCTCCGCATCCACATAGCGAATCTTGTAATCTACAAACTTAACTTCAGGATCCTCTGCGTTAGTGATTGTCAGATTGTCAATGTAAGTATTGGTGCTATTATTTATGCAACCAAAGAGGTCAATCTGAGTACCCTCATTGGCATCAGCCTGCCAATAGTCAACCTTTCCAGGAGTGAATACAGCCTCTTCTCCCTCACCTTCGGTGATACCACTCTGAGCAATAATCTCATCACCTTCCATGACAGTCCACTCAACTTGACGATCGAAATTGTAAACCTTAACAGCAACTTTTAACCACTTGTTGCAAAGGAGGGCTTGAGAATAGTTCGTTCCACAGATAAAGGCATTGTTCTTGTCTGAACCAATGCGGAAGATAGCGCCCTTCGAGCCATATGCCATCTTACCACAACCGGCACCAACGCCATTTGTACGAACCAAAGCATCGCCTATAGTAACGATACTGCGGCTACCCTGAGCATTATACATATCGAAAGTTACGATAGAAATGGCAGCCTTCTGTACTTTCTCAGTGAAATCATAATGAGCAAAGCTATAACCATTCTGAGCCCTATCTGAGTTCTTGAATGTTGCAACTTTAGAGTCCCAGCCCTCAACGGTTCCTACGCCTACAGTAATACGGCTGTCAGCGATAAATGGCGTAACATCATCCTCAAAGTCCAGCACTGAAGTGGTTTTGTTCCAATATTCCTCTACGTCAAAAGGATACGTGGGGTCTGGATTTGGATTGTCATCAACAGCACAAGCCGTAAATGCAAGTCCGCAAGTCATGATGGCTGCCGCCATCCACAAAAAATTCTTTTTCATAAATTCGTTTTTAAATTAGTTATTAATTAAAGATTGATTGTATCAAGTCTACTCAATAGTCGTGACAAAGTTAGGTTAATTTTTTCAAATAGCCATGTTTTTGGGCAAAGAATCGGACTTTTTTTAGTTTTTTTAATCTTTTTCCTGCCTCAACTATCACATACCACGGTCTTTGCGAATCAGTTCTAATAATCGGTCGACAGCCTCAGCCTCGGGAATATTCTTCTCTATACACTCCTTGGCTTTGTAGAGCGATATCTTGCCGCGACCGGCACCGACATAGCCATAATCGGCGTCGGCCATTTCACCAGGACCATTGACGATACAACCCATGATGCCAATTTTCAAGCCAACTAAATCTTTGGTGGCCGCCTTGATTTTTGCGATGGTCTCCTGCAGGTTGTAAAGTGTACGGCCGCAGCCAGGGCAGGAGATGTACTCCGTCTTGGTGAACTTGATACGGGCGGCCTGAAGGATGGCATCAGAGAGAGAGTTGAGATCTGAGCGGGAAAACCGCTCGGCACAAAGTTCAAGCTTTGTGGCTTTACGGTCGATGAGCAGGGCACCAACGGACATCGCAGCCTTGAGCTGAAAGGTTTCCCAATCGGGGGCATCGAGAGTGATGGTGATGGTATCGTCTTTAATGCTGGCCTCTGCCTCAGCGCGTAATTTCATACATTCAGGAATGAGGTCAACCAGTTTGCGAGCAACAGGAATCTCGCATTCGGGCTCTTCGGAGAGTGAGACACGGATGGTGTCGCCAATACCTTCGGTCAGTAAAGCACCAATGCCTACAGCCGACTTGATGCGACCATCTTCCCCTTCGCCAGCCTCGGTGACACCTAGGTGTAGCGGATAGTGCATGTTTTCTTGGTCCATCGTCTTGACCAACAGACGGACGGTGGTGACCATCACAACCGTATTCGAAGCCTTGATGGAGATGACGACATCGCTGAACTGTTCGCGACGGAAGATGCGCAGGAACTCCATACAGCTCTCTACGATGCCTTCCGGCGTATCACCGTAGCGGCTCATGATACGATCGGACAAAGAACCATGATTCACACCTATGCGTACAGCGGTGTGATGCTCCTTGCAGATATTAATGAAAGGTACGAGTTTAGCCTCTATCTTCTTCAGTTCCTCCTGATATTCCTCGTCGGTATACTCCAGATGTTTGAACGTACGACCCGGGTCGACATAGTTGCCGGGGTTGATGCGCACCTTTTCGCAATACTGTGCAGCCACATCAGCGGTGTGAGCCGTGAAATGGACATCGGCTACGAGGGGCGTCATGTAGCCGTCAGCCTTCAGTCGGGCAGAGATGTTCTTCATGTTCTCTGCCTCGCGAGTGCCCTGCGTGGTGAAACGTACCAGTTCTCCACCCGCATCAATAATACGTTTAGCCTGAGCGACGCTGGCCTCCGTATCATTGGTGTCAGTGGTTGCCATTGATTGGATGCGAATGGGATTGTCGCCACCGATAGCGATAGAACCCACATGGGCTACGCTGCTAATTCGTCTTGTAGTCATACTTCAGCTCTGCTAAGTCCTTGTTGGCCTTTTCAATCTTTGCTTTCAAGCTGCCCTTATAGACGGCTAAACGCTGGGCAATAGCGTCATCGCTGAGGGCTAGCATCTCCACAGCCAGGATGGCTGCATTCTGGGCTGCATTCACACCAACTGTCGCTACGGGAATGCCAGGAGGCATCTGGATGATGCTTAGCATCGCATCAAGACCATCAAGCATGCCCTTGATGGGTACACCGATGACTGGCAGGGTGGTGGAAGCTGCAATGACACCAGGCAGTGCGGCAGCCATGCCAGCAGCAGCAATAATGACCTTCAAACCGCGCTCTTTAGCACCACAGGCAAACTCCTCGACAGCCTCGGGGGTACGATGGGCAGACAGCGCGTTGACTTCAAACGGTACCTGCAACTCGTTCAGCAGTTGACAGGCTTTTTCCATGACGGGCAGATCGCTGGTGCTGCCCATGATAATGCTTACTAATGGTTTCATATATGAATTACGAATTTGGAATTACGAATTATGAATTATAGAAAGAGGATGGCCACGGCGGCACAGACGAAGCCTATCCAGAAGCCGCCAACGACTTGCCCTAACGTATGTTGGCGCAGAATCATTCGACTGGTACCCACCACACCTGCCGCTAGAAATACCAGACAGAACCACCAGATGGGGTTGAACATCAGATAAGCCGAAAAGGCAAACAACGCACCACCCACACCACCGATAGCAGCTGTATGGGTAGACACTTTCCAGACCACATTAATGAGGGCACATATAATCTGTACCAACAAGCCTGCCACCACGATGTTTGACATGAAGTGGGGCATGTGGAGACGTTGCATCACGTACACACAAGTGAAATAGCAGATGATGGAGATGGCATAAGGTACCATACGGCGTTCACGATGCCCTAACTCTATAAGATTCCATCCCTGATAGCGACGATAGAGGTGAATCATCAGGGTGGGCAATAGGATGGTAAACAGGTAGACCATAGCCAGTACCTGCAACTTATACGCCCACGGGAACATGCTGAGATAGCTGAACACAAAGAGGATGACCATACCCATAAAGGGCAGGTAGAACGGTGTGAACACCATGCTTACAATACGTGCAGCCAATATGAATTGCTTTTCTCGTTTCATCTCCTTAATCTTGCTACTGGAATACCCATTTGCTCGCGATACTTGCTCACCGTTCGTCGAGCTATAGGGAAACCTTGTTCGCTGAGCATTTTCTGGATCATATCATCACTCAAAGGCTTCTGCTTTTCTTCATGATGGATAATGTCACGTATCGCAGCCTTGATTTCACGCGTCGACAATTCCTCACCCTCCGCTGTCTTCAGACTGTCACTAAAGAAGAAACGTAAAGGGAAGGTGCCCCAGCGAGTCTGTGCATATTTTGAATTGCTGACACGTGATATGGTGCTGAGGTCGAGTCCTGTCCGTTCTGCAATGTCCTTTAAGATCATTGGACGTAGCAAAGCCTCGTCACCTTCTTCAAAGAAGCGGTGCTGCCACTGGATAATGGCTTGCATTGTCACGGTCAGTGTATGTTGGCGCTGGCGGATGGCCGTAATAAAGTTCTGGGCGGCATCTACCTTGGTTTTGGTATAGAGTAGGGCCTCCTTCATCTGGTGGCTCATATGTTCCTTGTTGGCCTGATACTCACGCAATGTGTCAACAAACGACTGCGAGACGGCTAGCTCTGGCACTTCGCCATGATTCAAAACAAAGGTCACACTGCCGTCATCATGCGTATCAACGATGAAATCGGGGGTAATCTGTTGCATAGAACGACCGGATGTTTCACCCATTGCCGATCCTGGCTTGGGATTGAGTTTCCGTAATTCGCGAATCAGCACATCGGCCTGCAAATCCGTGATGCGGAGAGCGGAGCGTAACTGCTTCCAATGTTTCTTGGTAAAGAGATCAAAAAACTGTTCGATAGCCTTCTGCATCAGGTCTTTCAGTCGCGATGGTTCACGACGGGCTATTTGTAGCAACAGACACTCCTGCAAGGAGCGGGCACCAATGCCTGCAGGATCGAACTGCTGTAACAGCTGTAGCACATGTTCTATTTCCGTAGGAGAGACGTCAAGGTTGTGATAGATAGCTAATTCGTCACTGAGCTGTGAGAGCGACTTACGCAATAGACCATCATCATCGAGCGAACCTATCAGATATTCCATGATGTAACGCTCGCTATCAGATAAACGAGCCATTGCCATCTGTTCCAGCAGTTGATCGTAAAAAGAGTCGCTCTGGGCCATCAATCCTTGTTCCCTCGTGCTTTCTTCCTGTTGTTCGCCAGCATAGTAGACAGGAAGCTCCTCGTCATCCCGACCAATAGACTCTAAGGCCTCGTCGAGGGCAGACTGTCGTTCCTCTTGTTCGTAATCGGGGCTTTCTGAGATGTCAGAACTCTCTGAATTCTCTGTGTTATCAGTGAAATCGGCATAGTCATCACCAGGGCCAGCAACCTCAATGGCGGGATTGTCGTCCATCTCGGCATTTACACGCTCGACAAGTTGCGTGATAGGCAGCTCCACTAACTGAGCATGCAACAGTTGTTGCTGCGTAATGCTCTGCGCTAACCGTTGCTCCTGTGTAAGTCGCTGTTCCTGAACCTGATTCTGTGCCATTGTTATTTAAAGTATTCACTTAATTGTTGCGCATATTCTGCCAGTTGTGTTGTCTCCATATTGGCATAGCGTTCCCATATCTGGCGACAAGGCGACAACAGGGCATTGTTGGGATCTCCCTTATGGCGAAGATAGGGATCGAGATGCTGAAAGATTTGCAATATGTCTACAATCAAAGTGGTAGGAATCTTCATCAGACTAGCCAGGTCGCGAACCTCAGGAGTCTCTTTTACCATCGTGGCGGGCGTCAGGCAGAAATAGAGGTCAAGTATCATGACCAGCATGAAGGGCATCAGACGACTATCCTCTGCCAGTGGACGGAAATCGCCTTCGAAGGTCTCTTCAATGGCAACACCCTCAAAGAAGTCGCCTGCAGAATTGAAACCTTTCATTTCACGCAACAGACGGACTGCACGGCTCAGGCGCTGAGGATTCTGGCTGTACTCCTTCCAAATGCGTTCGATACGAGGCGTTTCCAAGTTCGCTATGTCGTTCTGGCGCTGGTAGAGCTGCTGGGGCGTGATGTGCAATTCTAGACTAAGACTAACCATTTCACGACTGTACATCGGTTTTACTCCTACAGGCTTACGCAGATAGAGTTGCATAAGCAATAGCCAGTAGTCATCATTCCATAATTGATTCTTTGCCATATCTCTCACTTCTTTTACTCCTGCTCTATCGGTTGTTCCTCAAACATACCATCTTTGCTAATGGTATAACGACGTGCCTCTTCTAATTGGGGCTTAACAGCTTCATGCCCCTTGAAGTAATGCAACACGGTGATTTCATAGCGACTGGTGATGAAATACTCATCGTAGGCTAGTCCATAGTCCGTATCGCGATTAACATCTTCCTGGTGATAAATGCAGAGCATATCAATAGGCTGATGCTTCTTGTCCATCGTATAGAGATAGAGCGCAGGTGTAATGGAATCTTGCATCTCGCACAACAGGATGACCTGACGATGATGAATGGAAGGTAGTGACATCGCTTTGAGGTTGGCATTGTCGTCATAGCCGAAATTCTCATTGGCAGAGAGTGGTACAGAAACGAAATTGCCTATTTGTTCTACATCAGCCCCAGCAGTCTGGATAGGTAACGTATGCAGATGCAACGTATCGAACCATGCTTCAATAGGATTGTCGTAAATGCCAGATTGTTTCTGGATTTCCAATACCTGTTCAGCACGACGAATGCTGTCTACCATCTGCTCATAGTAGGCCGCATCATGCTTCTTGTTGCCACACGACAACGTCAGAAGTGCCAACAGAAGCAGCATTAATCCTGCTGTTCTTCTCATATCTCGTTGCAAAGATAGTTATTTTTGCGAAGATAAGCATCAAAAACACAAGATTTTTGTGCTTTTTTACTTCATAGAGAAAGCCAGCGCATACGAACGTATCTGCTTGATCATTGCCAGCAGACCATTAGAACGGGTAGGCGACAGGTGCTCTTTCAGTCCAATCTCATCGATAAAGTAGAGGTCGGCATCCAGAATTTCCTTAGGGGTATGGTCGCTAAGTACACGAATCAACAGTGATACGATACCCTTTACGATTAGTGCATCACTTTCTGCAGAGAAATGAATCAGACCGTTTGCGAAATCTGCTTGTAGCCAAACACGACTCTGACAACCGTCAATTAGATTACTCTCCGTCTTATATTGTTCGTCAAGGGGAGCTTGCTCGTTGCCCAGGTCTATCAGCAACTGATATTTGTCCATCCAGTCATCAAGACCAGAAAATTCCTCGATGATCTCGTCCTGTATCTCGTTAATTGTCATTTTTAATAATCTTAAATAGTTTATCTGATGGTCTTACTTTCTCTGGTACGCGGATGCTGACGCGCGTGCCCTGTTGGGCTGTCTGGATGCTGCTGACATCGTCGTGAATCTCATCGACGGTGACGTAGAGGGCACCCGTGGTAGGTCCAGTGATGAGCATCTTGTCACCTACGGAGAATGTGTCAGCTTCTACGGTGAACTCAGCCACACCCAATTTCGAGAAGTATTTGACACCTTTGCCAATGTACTGTTTGCGTTCAGTGGCATTCGAACCGTAGTTGGAATTCCATTCGCCCAAGAGTTGTCCTTGGTAATAGCCATCCCAAAAGCCGCGGTTGAAGACGGTAGCCAAACGTTCATCCCACTGGTCTTTTTTCTCTTCGGTAAAAGTCCCTGCAAGCACGCTTTGGATAGCCTCTTTATAGCATTGTACTACGGTCAGCACATATTCTGGTCCACGAGCTCTACCTTCTATTTTAAATACGCGCACGCCCGCGTTCAACATTTTATCTATGAAACGGATGGTCTTCAAGTCCTTGGGTGACATGATGTATTTATTGTCTATCTCAAGCTCTGTTCCCGTCTCACGATCCGTGACAACATAGCTTCTGCGGCAAATCTGCATACAGGCACCGCGATTAGCTGAGCGTCCTGTGTTATCAAGGCTCATATAGCATTTGCCACTCACTGCCATACATAGTGCTCCGTGACAAAACATCTCAATACGCACCAACTCACCACTTGGACCAGTGATATGCTGCTCTTCAATTTGGCGGTAGATGTCTGCGACCTGTTCCATCTTGAGTTCTCGCGCTAACACCACCACATCGGCAAACTGAGCATAGAACTTCAATGCTTCGACATTCGAGATGTTCAGCTGTGTAGAAAGGTGAACCTCCATGCCCTTCTCGCGACAATAGGTCATCACGGCAATGTCGCAAGCTATCACGGCCGATATCTGAGCTTCAACAGCAGCATCTACTATCTGGTGCATCGTCTCGATATCTTCACCATATATGATGGTGTTCACCGTCAAATAGCTCTTGACACCAGCCTCACGGCAGGTGGCGGCAATCTCGCGCAGGTCGTCAATCGTAAAGTGGTTGGCAGAGTGCGAGCGCATGTTTAGCTGTTCTACCCCAAAGTACACGGAGTCGGCCCCAGCCTTTAGTGCCGCAGCCAGTGCGTCGCGACTGCCAACAGGCGCCATAATTTCAAAATCTTTTATCGTTTCCTTCATTGCGGGTGCAAAGTTACGAAAAGTTGAGGGCAGAACAAAAGATTTTAATCTTTTTTATGCCGAGACGGAGTATCTTCGCGACTTTTGTCGCAAAGTTGCGAAAAAGCAAGCAAAAAGCTAATAAAAAGACAATAATATTTAGATTTTGTACGTTATTTAATACGATGCAGAAGCGTAAGTATGCGATATTTTTGCTGTTGTGGCTCTTTCTGACAACTGTCAAAGCACAACAGGAACCATCGTTCAGTCACTACTGGACGATGGAGCCTTCGTTTAATCCTGCTGCAGTTGGAAAGGAGTCGAAAATCAACGTGACTGGTGCCTACGCGATGACGCTGACAGGCTTTGAACATAATCCGCGAACAATGTATGTGGCAGGTGATATGCCTTTTATGTTGTTGAATAAGATGCATGGTGTTGGCTTGCAGATGATGAACGACCAGATAGGTCTGTTTAATCATCAGCGCCTGGTCGTGCAATATGCTTATAAGCAGCGCTTGTTTGGCGGGATGCTAAGCGTAGGTGTTCAGGTAGGTTTGTTGAGTGAGAAATTCAAAGGCTCTGAACTTGATTTGGAGGACACGAGCGACCCAGCTTTCTCGAAAACAGATGATAATGGAACAGCCCTTGATTTGTCTGCAGGCCTCTATTATCAGCATGGCCCTTGGTATGCAGGCTTATCCATATTACATGCTACAGCACCCACGATAGAATTGGGTGAACGAAGCATTTATAATATGAGTAATGTGTATTATTTGACTGGCGGATACAATATTCGGCTCAACAATCCGTTACTAACAATACACCCCTCTATGTTGGTGCGCTACGATGGAGTGGCCTATCGAGGTGACGTAACTTGTCGTTTAAAATATACGCATGACAATAGGGTGTTGTATGCTGGAGTGGGGTATAGCCCGACCAATTCAGTGACAGCTTTTGTGGGTGGTTTGTTTCACGGCGTCATGCTGGGTTACAGTTACGAGATTTACACCTCGGCTCTTAGTTTCGGAAATGGCAGCCACGAACTGTTTGTGGGCTATCAGACGGAGCTGAACCTTTATAAGAAGGGACGCAACAAGCATCAAAGTGTGCGATTCCTGTAAAGGTAAAAAAGTAAAAAGGTAAAAAAGTAAATACGGTAAAAAATAGAATATGGAAAGAAATGTAAATATGGAAAAGCAGAAAGGCAAGTGGGTGAAAGGTCTTTTACCTTTTTACCTTTTTACCTTTTTACTTTTATTGACCAGTTGTTTTGGCAGCAAACTTACATCATCTTCAGGTGGTGAGGTGACAGGAGTCAGTGGACGTGCTTACAGTGAGCCAGCTCCTTATGGCATGACTTTAATTAAGCGTGGTCATCTGCGTATGGGTATCGACAAACAGGATACGCTATGGGGCAAACAGACGCCTGTACGAGACATTTCTGTCGAAGGATTCTGGATGGATGAGCGCGAGGTGACTAATTCGATGTATCGTCAGTTTGTAAACTATGTGCGCGACTCTATCATCCGTGAACGTTTGGCTGATCCTGCATATGGTGGCGATGAGAGTTACAAAATTGAGGAAGACAAGAATGGTGATCCCGTCACGCCCCATTTGAATTGGAAGAAGCCTATTCCACGTAAGCCCAATGAAGACGAACAACGTGCTATTGAGAGCGTCTATGTTACCCATCCTGTAACGGGTGAAAAGATGTTGGACTGGCGTCAGTTGAACTATCGTTATGAGGTTTACGACTACACGGAAGCTGCCAAGCGCAAGTATCGTGAGACGCCTGAAGAGCGCATTTTGAATACAGACGTGCGTCCTAATCCCAACGAGCAAATCTGGATTTCGAAGGACACTGCCTATATTGATGACGAAGGTAAAATCCATCGCGAGACGATCAATCGCCAATATACGGGACCTTACGACTTCCTGAATACCTATATTGTTAATGTATACCCTGACACAACTTGCTGGGTGAACGATTTCCCAAATGCCGATAACGAGCCGTATATGCGTTACTATTTCTCGGCAGCGGCCTATAACGACTATCCTGTGGTGGGTGTGACGTGGGAACAGGCAAACGCTTTCTGTGCTTGGCGTACGGAATATCTGCTGAAGGGTTTGGGCGCTGCTGCCCGTTATGTCCAGCGCTATCGTCTGCCAACTGAGGCTGAATGGGAGTTTGCTGCCCGTGGTAAAGATCAGAATGAATTCCCATGGGAGAATGCAGATGTGGTGAGTGGTAATGGCTGCTTCTTTGCCAACTTCAAACCAGATAATGGTAATTATACCAAGGATGGTAACCTCATTACCAGTCGTGCAGGTATCTATAGCGCCAACTCGAATGGTCTTTATGATATGGCAGGCAATGTGGCAGAATGGACTTCCACTATATATACGGAGGCAGGTGTTGAGGCTATGAACGATATCAATCCTCAGTTGAAGTATAATGCTGCCAAGGAAGATCCCTACCGTTTGAAGAAGAAGAGCGTACGTGGAGGTTCCTGGAAGGATCCTGAGAGTTATATTCGTTCAGCGTGGCGTTCGTATGAGTATCAGAACCAGCCTCGTTCGTATGTGGGATTCCGTTGTGTGCGCTCTCTGGCTAATACCACAAGTGACAAGATTAAAGTGAAGAAAGGAAAGAAAAAATGACATACAGTAAGCTTAATATTGTATACCGCTTGCAGAAGTGGATGGATAGCGTGCCAGGACAGACATTCCTGAACTACGCTTACTCATGGGGTGCTTCGATTGTAATCTTGGGTACACTGTTTAAGTTGACCCACCTGCCTGGAGCTAACTTCTTCCTGTTCTTGGGTATGGGTACTGAGGTGTTCGTGTTCTTTATCTCTGCCTTCGACCGTCCATTCGACAAGACAACTGATGGTATGGATCTCGACATCCATGTAGGTAGCGAAAGCAAGCCTGTCAGTGGAGAAGCAGCTGACCAGATAGAAGATGTGGTTGTTGGCGGACCTACTGTTGCCCCAGCTGCCGCTGGTGGTACTGTCATTATTGGTGGTGGCGTTGTTGGTGGTGTTGTTGGCAATGGAGAGGAGGCTGCCCGTTGGGAAGGTGGTCCTGTCAACGGAGATACTGCTGGCCATACGGAGGGCGGAGCCATTAGCTTCGGTGGTGCTCCTGTTGTTGGCGGAGGTGTAGTTGCTCCGCTACAGGCTGAGACAATGCCTATGGGCGAAGAGCTGAAGGAGGCTACTTCGAACTATATCGATGAATTGAACCGTCTGACGGAGATGCTGACGCAGGTATCAGAGCAGAGTCAGCGCCTGACACGCGACTCTGAGGAGATGGAGAACCTGAACCGCACGCTGACAGGTATCAGCCGTGTCTACGAGATGCAGTTAAAGAGTGCATCGTCGCAGATTAATACCATCGATGAAATCAATGAGCAGACACGCCACATGGCAGAACAGATACAGGAGCTGAACAAGATATATGCTCGTATGATTGAGGCCATGCAGGTGAGAGCAAATATATAAAATAAGTCGTAATAACGTTATAACGTAATAACGTGATAACGAAATAATAAGAAAACATGGCAATAAAGAAAAGACCCGTTTCTCCTCGCCAGAAGATGATTAACCTGATGTACGTGGTACTGATGGCAATGCTGGCATTGAACGTCTCTACAGAGGTGCTCAATGGATTCTCTATTGTTGAAGAGAGTCTGAAGCGCACGACATCTAACGCGACGTTGGAGAATATGGCCATATACGATGACTTTGCCGTTCAGATGAAGAAAAATCCGCAGAAGGTCAAGGAGTGGTATGACAAATCGCAGCAGGTCAAGCAGATGAGCAGTCATCTTTATGATCTTGTAGACGAGTTGAAGCAGGCCATCGTTGTGGAGGCTGACGGTGAGGACGGTGATGTCAGAAATATACGGAATAAGGAAGATTTGGAGGCTGCCAGTCAGGTGATGCTGGCTCCTGGACGTGGTCGTGGCAAGGAACTGTATGATGCCATTAATTCCTATCGCGTCAACATGTTGAAGATGGTGAATACGCCGCGACAGAAGAAACTGCTTATTTCTACGCTGACAACAGAAATTCCTAAGAGTGCCCAATCTCTCGGCAAGAACTGGCAGGAGTATATGTTTGAAGCAATGCCTGCTGCTGCTGCCGTCACGCTGCTTTCGAAACTTCAAAGCGACGTGCGCTATGCTGAAGGTGAGGTGTTGCATACGTTGGTATCTAATATCGACGTGAAAGATATTCGTGTCAACGCCCTCAATGCCTTTGTGATTCCAAACTCGCAGACCATCGTCCGTGGCGATAAGTTCTCAGCTCATATTGTGATGGCTGCAGTAGATACTACCCAGCAACCACAGATTTTCATTGGAGGCAGGGAGATGAATCTGCCTGGCGGACTCTATGAGACGGTAACCAGTCGGACGGGTGACTTCACATTAACGGGCTATATTCAGGTGGAGAATGGTAATGGCGAATTGATCAAACGTAACTTCGAGCAGAAATATACGGTGGTTGATCCCTCTGCCACAGTTAGTGCCGACCTGATGAATGTGCTCTATGCTGGCTACTCTAATCCGTTGAGTGTCAGTGTGCCAGGTGTACCAGTCAACAAGGTTCAGGCAACAATGACAGGTGGAACCTTGCAACCAGTAGGCCCTGGCCGTTATATTGCTCGTCCTACTGCTGTGGGACAGAATGTGACGATTACGGTAACCTCGACTAATACGGGTCGTGCCCAGCAGATGGGACAGTTCACGTTCCGTGTACGTCGTTTGCCCGATCCTACACCATACATCGCAATGAAGGACGAGACTGGCTCACCAATCCGTTATAAGGGTGGTGGCTTGTCGAAGGCTCAATTGATGGGCGTTGATGGCATTGGGGCTGCTATCGATGATGGTATTCTTGATATCGCTTTCAAGGTACAGAGCTTTGAGACGGTGTTCTTCGACAATATGGGTAACGCAGTGCCTATGGTTAGCGATGGCGCCAACTTCTCAGCCCGCCAAAAGGATACCTTCCGCAAATTGCAGCGTAACAAGCGTTTCTATATTTCACGTGTCAATGCTATCGGTCCTGATGGTATCTCACGTAAGTTGAATGCTTCAATGGAAGTCATAGTAAAGTAGCGGGCTGTGCCCTAGTGAACAGTGAATAGTGAAAAGTGAACAATAAAATAATACAAGATGAACAATAGAATAAAACAAGTGAACAGATATCTGTGGATGATGAGAGTGGTAGTTATACTATTCACTGTTCATTATTCACTATTCATTAGCGAAGCGCAGGCTCAGCCTAAGGCTCGTCGCCAACAGCAACAACAGCAGAAGGCTCAGCAGCAGGGTCAGGCACAGACACAGAATCAAGGCATGTCGATGCGTGCTCGCTTGATGTTCCCAACGGCTGTCGATATGCCTGAGGATGTGGTATGGCGTCGTGACATCTATCGCGAAGTAGACCTGAACCAAGATGCCAATGGCGGACTTTACTATCCTGTGGAACCAATGGACAAGCAGGTGAATCTCTTTACCTACGTGTTTAAATTGGCACTCAACGGCTATGTGCCAGTCTATGAATATCGCTTGGACGGTAACGAGTCTTTTACCGATTCTGCTCGTGTGAAGATGAAAACTATTCTCGATAATTTCCATATTTATTATGAAGAGAAGGATGGTAAGATTCGCGTGGACAATAGTGATATTCCTTCAGCAGAGGTCAAGCTTTACTATCTGAAGGAAAGTGCATACTATGATCAGGCTAATTCAACCTTCCATCGTAAGGTGCTGGCTCTCTGTCCTGTCATGTTGCGTGAGGACGACTTTGGCGGTGAGGCTGCTAAGTATCCTTTGTTCTGGGTAAAGTATTCAGATTTGGCTCCTTATCTCAGCCGTCAGACGGTGATGACATCGAATCTGAACAATGCTGCCACCATGTCGATGGAGGACTATTTCACGCTGAACCGTTATGAGGGCAAAATCTATAAGACCAACAATATGCTTGGTAAGTCCTTGGCTCAGTATTGTCCTACAGACTCGGCGCTGCAAGTGGAACAGAAGCGTATCGAAGGCGAACTGAAAGCTTTTGAAGAGAAGATTTTTGGCGATAAGCACCGCAAAGACTCGCTTGACAGCATCGCGCGTCTGACATCTGCTGATATCAAGGCTGCTCGTAAGGCTCGTAAAAACAAGGGGGAGAAAGCTGGCGATGAAGCTGCTGTTACAGAGAAACAGAAGAGTTCCTCGTCACGTCGAACAAAGGCTGCTCGTACTTCTAAGTCATCGGCCTCTTCGTCTGGCTCTTCTCGTATGAGTGTGCGTCGTCAGAGACACTAAGCGGGCTATGCCCTAGTGGAAAGTAAATAGTGAAAAGTGAAAAAAATGCGGTAATTGTTGTTTTTTTCGAATAAAATGCTTACTTTTGCCAGCAAATTAGCAATCAAATCACTTAAAACAGAAAGATTATGAAGAAAGTATTAACTCTTATCGTGATGGCAGTAGCCTTCGCAATGCCCTCACAAGCACAGATTAAGTTTGGCCTACAGGCTGGTTTGAATCTGACTAATATCTCTGATTTCTCTCTTAATGCAGAGGGCGTACAGGATGCTGTTAAGAACAAGGCAGGTTTCTTTGTTGGTCCGACTGTCAAGTTTACACTTCCTATTGTTGGTTTGGGTGTTGATGCTTCTGCCCTCTACGACCAGCGCGAAGGTAAGTCTAACGGACAGACTCTTAAGTCTCAGTCTATCCAGATTCCCATTAATGTTCGCTACGGTATCGGTATTGGAAGCCTTGCAGAGATTTTTGCTTTTGCAGGTCCTCAGTTCGGCTTCAACGTTGGTAACAAGACAAAAGATATCATAAACGATGCAGCTAAATGGACGCTGAAGAGTTCGAACCTCAGTGCTAATGTGGGTATTGGAGCTACATTTATTAGTCATATTCAACTGAAAGTAAACTACAATATTGCTCTCGGCAAGACTGGCGAGGTAGAAGTGAAAGATGCTGCAACTTCTGCTTGGAAAACCATAACAGGTGCCAAGGCTAATGCATGGCAGATTTCTGCCGCTTATTTGTTCTAAGACATTATTTACTTTCAATACATGTCAAGACCCTCGTCACTTCCGGCGAGGGTCTTGCGTTTCTTGTAAGAAGTTAACCGAAGCAAGCGGACGGGGTCTCCGGAGTAAGCGGACGGGGGCTCCGCAAGGGGCGAACGACGCCTTTGCTACGTGCATTCGATGTGAAAAGCTTCATTAAATTTGCTTTTCTCCATAATTATCACTATCTTTGCACTCCGATGCAGTACGCTGACCTCATATTGCCCGTACCCCTGCAGGGGGTGTTCACCTATGCTGTGCCTGAGGGCATGACGGTAGGTGTTGGGTGTCGTGTGATGGTGACGTTTGGCAGAAACAAAACCTATTTGGGCATCGTGGCTCGACTGCACGATAGGAAACCTGAGGGCTACGAGGTGAAGACTCTGCAACAGGTTATAGATGCGTCGCCCATCGTGACCGAGTCGCAACTGCGGTTATGGCAATGGATTAGTGATTACTACCTGTCACCTATAGGTGATGTCTACAAGGCTGCGTTACCTGGTGGAATGAAGGCCGAGGACGGCTATCATCCCAAAACGGAGACGTATATCCGACTGACTCCACAGTATCAGAACGTAACGGCCCTGCACATTGCTCTCAATGTCTTGTCGAGGGCCAAGAAGCAGTTGGATGCCTTTATCGAGTATCTGGCACTGTCAGGGTGGGACCAAATAGACGAAGACTCGGATGAGAGCACAATTCAGCCAACAGAGATTACGCGCGAAGAACTCTTGAATGTCAGTGGTGCTTCAGCGGAAACTATCAAACAGTTGGAGAAACGTCAGATGCTGGAGACCTATGAGGTGGAAGTTGGGCGATTGAATCATGGTGGCGAGTATCACCCAGAACTCATTCAACCTCTTAGCCCTGCTCAACAGAAAGCTCACGACGAGATTTTATTCTCAATGCTGAAGAAAAACGTTACGCTGCTACATGGCATCACAGGATCTGGCAAGACGGAGATATACATCCACCTCATTAAGTTGGCGCTGGAACGTAAGGAACAGGTGCTTTATCTCTTGCCTGAGATAGCATTGACTGTACAGATGATGCAGCGCCTGCAGCGCGTGTTTGGCGATAAGCTAGGCATCTATCACTCGAAGTATTCGGATGCCGAGCGTGTGGAGATTTGGCAGAAGCAATTGTCGCAGAATCCCTATGACGTTATTTTGGGCGCCCGTTCGGCCGTGTTCTTGCCCTTCCAGCGTTTGGGGTTGGTAATTATCGATGAGGAACACGAGACCAGCTATAAACAGCAAGACCCTGCTCCCCGCTATCATGCGCGCAGTGCAGCTATCATGCTGGCCCAGATGTATAAGGCAAAAACACTCTTGGGTACTGCTACGCCTTCGTTGGAGAGCTACCATAATGCCAAAACAGGCAAGTATGGGCTGGTGGAACTAAAGGAACGCTATCAGGGGATGGAGCTACCTGAGATACAGGTGGTGGATACGGCCGACCTGCAAAAACGGAAGATGATGGCTGGTCCTTTCTCACCTCTTTTGTTAGCGCGCGTGCGTGAGGCATTAGAACATGATGAACAGGCCATTCTGTTCCAGAATCGTCGAGGTTTTGCCCCTGTCGTCGAGTGTCATCAGTGTGGCTGGGTACCTACGTGCCAACATTGTGACGTCTCGCTGACGTATCATCGTCAGATGAACCAGTTGACGTGCCACTATTGTGGCTATACGTATCGTGTACCAACGGAGTGTCCTTGTTGCGGCAGTACTGATTTACGTACGCGTGGTTTTGGTACGGAGAAGATTGAAGAGCAGGTGCGTGAGGTTTTTCCTGAGGCACGTATCTCGCGTATGGACCTTGACACCACTCGTACGCGTAATGCCTACGAACGCATCATTAGCGACTTCTCTGCTCGTCGTACCAACATTTTGATTGGTACACAGATGGTGTCGAAAGGTCTCGACTTCGACCATGTGTCTGTCGTTGGTATCCTGAATGCTGACGCCATGCTGAACCAGCCTGATTTCCGCGCCTACGAACATGCCTATATGATGATGTCGCAGGTCAGTGGAAGGGCTGGTCGTAAGAACAAGCGTGGACTCGTCATCCTGCAAACCAAGCAGCCTAAGTTGCCTGTCATTGACTATGTGGTGCGAGGTGACTATACAGCACTCTATAAAGACTTGATAGCTGAACGTCAGGCCTTTCGCTATCCGCCATATTTCCATTTGGTGTATGTCTTCCTGAAACATCGTCAGGACACTACCGTGAATACTGCAGCCGTTGAGTTAGGGTCTCGTTTGCGCCAGTGGTTTGGCGGACGCGTGCTAGGTCCTGATAAACCTTCTGTCGCAAAGGTCAAACAGCAGAACATTCGCAAGCTCGTGCTCAAGTTGGAACTGGGCATTGACATGAAACGCGTCCGCGAGTATCTGCTCATGGCTCAGAGTCAGATGCTCGCGGACAAACACTATTCGTCGCTTCAAATCTATTACGATGTTGATCCGTTATAAACTTTTCGTAATGTCGTAATAACGTTATATCGTTATAACAAAACGCCTTTTAGAAATCGATCTGGCAACCTAATCCTAGTACACGGTTGGTGCGTGTGAACGAGTCACCCTTGGTGATATTGCCAGCAGCGTCTGTGGCCTGTACTTTGTCGTAGTTGTCGTAATTGGTTTGGAAATAAGCAGCGGTCAGCGTAATTTTATCTGTTGCTTTATAGCTGATACCCGCACCCACACTATAACTATTAACCATGAATGACATATCGTTCATATACTCATCAGTCAGTCCGTAGCGCGTAATCTGGAAACCACAAGAGAGATTAACCTTCTCGCTAGCATCCCATTCTACGCCACCCAGATACTCGTTAGAACCACTCTTAAGTAGTTTTTGAGAGTCGTTATACCAATTAGCATTTTTATCGTAGTAGTGGTGATAACCTGCATTGAGGTGCAATTCTTTGAAAGGGCTCCACTGGGCACCTAGCGCCAGCATGGCTGGGGTGTCTTCGTTGACATCGGTGTTATTCTCAAACTTGTTAATGTTGGCAATGCCTGGGAAGTTGGCCATCGGACCTTCAATCTTCAGAGGCTCCTCTAGTGTGGAGTGGTTCTTCATCTTCATGTCTGTATTGAACTCATACTTGACGGCAAAGTTGAAATTGCCAATCTTATAGTTGATGCCAATGATAGGAGCAAAACCAAAACCTGTCTGAGTACTCTGAAGATTCACGCCATTACCATAGCGGTGGAGCTTGTACAGACTCTGCAATCCTGCCTCGGCAGCAGCTAACTGGGGCGCAGCCTGAGCCTGCATGGCAGCGAGCTGTTCAGCAGTATACTGTCCTGACTGGGCTGCCATTTGGAGTTGAGCCTGTGCTGCACCTATCTGACGGTTAATTTCGTTGATGTTGCCCTCTAGGAACTCTCCAAAGTCAACAGCACCTGTGGAGGTCACTACGTTGATGTGACTCAGACGAGCACGATACGAAGCATCGCCGTATAAAGCACGCAGACCACCATAAACAGACCAGTGCTCATTAATCTTGTAAGCAGCACCCACCTGGAAACCAAAATAGTACTGACGACCACGCATGTAAGCATCCATATCGTAGCCCTGAACGTCAAAACCATTCTGCTTGAGCATGCCTGCAATACTACCTACTGCACGCTCGAAAGAGCCTAGACCATTTTCGAACTCACAAACACCACCGCCACCAGGCATTGAGAAGTTGAACTGATAGCTCCAATTACCTTTGTTGTATGCCGCCTGAACAGAAGGAATGAATGGGGCATCGGCTACGCCCTCATACTTCTTAACGTTACTTCCCTCGTTCTTCTTACCCATTCTGAACATCTCGTCAGTAGAAGTAATAGTACGGGTCTGATGAGCCATCTGCCAGTTGATGGCCAAATGGAATCCTTCGGGCATGAAAGCTACACCGGCAGGGTTGGAATATACACCGTCAAGGCCGATAGCAGCATCGCGTGCAGGATTCTTTAGAAACAAAACGCTTTGGTTCGTATTAGTCAGAATACCACCAGCAAAAGCGTCCATAGTTGTCATCGTGAAAACAATCAACGAAAATACAATCTTTTTCATTACTTTTAAACTTTGTTTGCTAAAATCGGCTGCAAAGGTAATGCTATTGCACAAAAGTCCATTAAAAGTGCAAAAACTATTAACGCTTATTAACTAAAAAGTGCACACTTTCTGCATAAAAGTGCAAAAGTGTGCATAAAATTGTGTTCGCAAACACCGAATTGTTATTCTCCTTTTACTTTTTTTCGTCAGGATAGCTGATACGTGTATGATAGATAGTCTTCAACTTTTCAATGAGTACCGTCTTGGCATACTGGATATCGCGGAAGGTAACAGGACACTCGCGGAAATATCCATCAGCGACTTGCGAATCGATAATTCTTTCTACCAACTGGCGTATTGATTGCTCTGTATAATCGGGTAGTGAACGAGAAGCTGCCTCAACGCCATCTGCCATCATCAAACAGGCATGTTCGCGTGTGAATGGATTTGGTCCTGGGTAAGTGAATAGTAAATCATCTACGGGCTCGTCAGGATGTTCGTTATTATAGCGAATATAGAAGAACTTGGCTTTGCCTTGTCCGTGATGGGTGGAAATGAACTCGCGAATAACTTGAGGTAGGTTGTATTTATCAGCCATTTTTAGTCCCTCTGTTACATGGCTGATAATAATCTGAGCACTCTCTATATCAGTTAGCATCTCATGTGGATCAATACCAGATTGGTTTTCTGTAAAATAAATAGGGTTTGAGAGCTTTCCAATATCGTGATACAAGGCTCCTGTACGTACCAATTGAGCTTTGGCGCCAATCTTGTTTGCTATTTCACCAGCCAGATTAGCTACCTGTATAGAGTGATTGAAGGTGCCTGGGGCCACCTCACTCATTTTACGTAGTAATTCATTGTTAGTGTTTGACAGTTCGATAAGCGTGATATCACTAGTGAATCCGAAAGCCTTTTCGATGAGGTAGAGCAGGGGATAGGCAAAGAGCAGTGCAACGCCGTTAACAGCGAGGTAGTTATATGCTGAATAATCTATCTGAGCCAAAGCATCGGCACGCATCCAATCACAAGCCAGATTAACACTCATGGCTATTGCTGTGACGATAAGAGCAGTCTTGAATAGCTGTGAGCGTTGGCTCAGTTCACGCAGAGAACTAATGGCTACTAAACCTGCTATTGTCTCTACGGCAATGAACTCAAAGGGGTGTTGCAACATGACTGCACATATCAGTACCATCGTGAAATGGGTCATAAAAGCTGTACGCGAATCCATAAACACTCGGATAAAGATTGGCACCATAGCATAGGGCAGGATGTAGACGTGAATGAACGTATTGCGCATGAATAGCGCTGTAGCCACAGCGAATATGATGATAAGTGCGTATAGCATCATGATACTGCGTGGCTTGTCAAAATAGTCAATACGATAGAGGCTCAGATAGATGGTAAAGCATATCATGATAATGGTCACATAAAGTATTTGACCTGTCAGTGATATCTGATTTTGCGTGACGTCTTCGTTGCGTCGTTCATTTTCCTGTTTGAAAGACTCTACGATGCGATATGTCTTTTCTGTCACAATCTCACCACGTCCCACTATCTTTTGACCTTTTTGTACCAAACCACTGGCAAGGGCTATGCCTGACAAAAGTTCGTCACGGCTTGATTCTGAACGTTCGCGGTCGTATGTTAGATTTGGTACGATATAGTCGTTCAGATTGCAACGCTTAAGAATGTTACGTTGAGGTGCCAGCTTCGGGTCCGAAAATAATTGCTCGTAGGCAGTCTTGGCAGAATATACCTCAAGAATGCTGACGCTGGCAGCCTCTTTACCATTAACAATACGTATGGTTTTCGAGGTGTCGTTACGCAACTCGCTATATTCTTTTTGTTCCATGATGCCTTGGTCATAAAGGCTGTGAAGACGGTTGGAGATAAAGAACAAATAGTCAGCAGGCAGACCAGGAATGCCTTGAGCATAGTCGTTCATGAACTTATGAACCATCTGCGTTTCTACTTCTTTGTTGTATTTATAATATGGCTCATATTCATGTAAGACACTGTCGCGTTCTGCCTTGATGGCAGCCTCTGACTTGTAGACGGGGAAGTCGTAGGGGGCAGTGAAGTCGGCATACTTCCAAGGTTTTCCCTGTTCAACATGGAAATATGTACGGCTATCACGTGGCATTGACCATACTACAATAGTTACGGAGGTGATCACCAATGCTATTCTTATCAGCATCCGATGCCAATAAGGGTCGTTTTTTATATTAAAAGTACTCATGTTCTATTATATTTTGGTGCAAAGATAGTAATTTTATTCTATTTTTTCGTACCTTTGCACCCAAAATTAACTATTTGCATGACAGAAAGAAGAGTTAGGGTGCGTTTTGCACCTAGTCCTACGGGGGCATTGCACATCGGAGGTGTGCGTACGGCATTGTATAATTACTTGTTTGCCAAACAGCATGGTGGCGATTTGGTGTTCCGTATTGAGGATACGGATTCTACTCGTTTTGTGCCTGGGGCCGAGGAGTATATCATAGAGAGTTTCAAGTGGTTGGGTATTCAGTTTGATGAGGGTGTATCCTTTGGTGGTGATAAGGGACCTTATCGTCAGAGTGAGCGTCGTGACATCTATAAAAAGTATGTCAAACAATTGCTTGACAATGGTAGGGCTTATATCGCTTTTGATAGCCCACAGGAGTTGGAGGCAAAACGTGCAGAGATTCAGAATTTTCAGTACGATTGTCATACTCGTGAGCAGATGCGTAATTCGTTGACGCTTCCTAAGGATGAGGTTGAACGATTGATAGCTGAGGGTAATCAGTATGTAGTCCGTTTCAAGGTAGAAGCTGGGCAGGAAATTCTTGTCAATGACCTTATCCGTGGTGAAGTTCGTGTGAAGAGTGATGTTTGTGACGATAAGGTGCTTTATAAGAGTGCCGATGAACTGCCCACATACCATTTGGCAAATATCGTTGATGACCACTTGATGGAAATCTCGCATGTTATTCGCGGTGAAGAGTGGCTCCCCTCAGCTCCATTGCACGTGATGCTCTACCGTGCTTTTGGTTGGGAGGATACTATGCCTCAGTTTGCTCATCTGCCTTTGTTGTTGAAACCTGATGGCAAGGGTAAATTATCAAAGCGAGATGGTGACCGTTTGGGCTTCCCCGTATTTCCCCTGCGATGGACAGACCCCAAGAGTGGTGAGACCTCTCGTGGATATCGTGAGGACGGTTACTTCCCCGAGGCCGTCATTAATTTCCTTGCCCTGCTAGGCTGGAATCCGGGAACAGAACAGGAAATCTTCTCTCTTGATGAGTTGGTGCCTTTGTTCGATATTTCAAAGTGCTCGAAAGCTGGTGCTAAGTTCGCTTACGAGAAGGCTATCTGGTTCAATCATGAATATATCCTCAAAAAGTCGAATGAGGAGATAGCAGCCCTCTTTGAGCCTATTGTCAAGGAGCATTGTCCAAATGAGACATCTGAGCGCATTCTTGAGGTGACACGCATGATGAAGGACCGTGTGTCGTTTGTTCATGAGTTGTGGCCTTTGTGCTCATTCTTCTTTGTTGCTCCTACAGAATATGATGAAAAGACTGCCAAAAAGCGTTGGAAAGAAGATTCTGCTCAGCAACTTACTGAACTAATCAGTGTGTTGGAAGGTATTGATGACTTTTCGCTTGAGAATCAGGAGCAGATTGTCCACGCATGGATTGAACAGAAAGAATATAAGCTTGGTAACATTATGAACGCTTGGCGACTGACCCTCGTTGGCGAAGGCAAGGGTCCTGGTATGTTCGATATCTCTGCCTTCCTCGGCAAGGAGGAAACTATTCGTCGTATGCAGCGTGCCATTGAAGTATTAGGCTAATGTATAATGTCATCATATATATATATCAGCTAGGTGTTATCATTGCGAGCTTTTTCAACGAGAAAGTGCGCAAGATGTGGCGTGGTGAGCGCGAGGCCATCCGTATTCTGAGAGAAAAGGTAGACCCTAGTGCCAGATACGTATGGTTCCATGCAGCCTCGTTGGGTGAGTTTGAACAAGGTCGTCCATTGATGGAACAGCTACGTCGCGACCACCCTGAATATAAAATCCTGCTTACCTTTTTCTCACCATCTGGCTATGAGGTGCGCAAAAATTACGAAGGAGCCGATATCATCTGTTATCTACCTCTAGACACCATCACCAATGCACGTCGTTTCCTACGTACTGTCCGTCCTGTGATGGCGTTTTTTATCAAATATGAGTTCTGGTATAACTATCTGCATATTCTACGTCATCGTGGTATTCCCGTTTATAGTGTCAGTAGTATCTTCCGTCCTGGTCAGGTGTTTTTTCGCTGGTATGGTCATCAGTATGCCCATGTACTGAAGTGCTTCACCCGCTTCTATGTACAGAATGAGGTGAGTCGTGAATTGTTGGCTACGATAGGTGTTACGGATGTTACTGTAGTGGGCGATACGCGTTTTGACCGTGTGCTACAGATTAAGGCTGCTGCCAAGCAACTGCCCATCGTCGAAACCTTCTGCCAAAAGCTAACAGCTAACAGCCAAAAGCCCAAAGTATTCATTGCCGGCTCTTCATGGCAACCAGACGAAGAGATATTCATTCCTTTCTTTAATGAGCATAAGGATTGGAAGCTCATCATAGCTCCGCATGTCATTGGCGAGGAGCACCTGCAACAGATTGAAAAGCTATTGGCAGGTCGCAAGGTCGCAAGATATTCTGCTCTAGAAAATCTAGAGACTCTAGAAAATCTAGAAGATATAGAAATACTAATCATCGACTGCTTCGGACTCCTTAGCAGCATCTATCGTTATGCAGATGTTACCTATGTTGGTGGTGGCTTTGGTGTGGGCATTCATAATACGTTGGAGGCTGCAGTTTGGGATGTTCCCGTCATTTTTGGTCCCAATAACGAGCGCTTTCAGGAGGCCCAAGGCTTGAAAGCCTGTGGTGGCGGACTGGAGATTAAAAACCCTGATGACTTCCAACACATCATGCAGCGCTTTATCAGTTCTCCCGATACAATAGCGAAAGCTGGTCGACAGTCTGGAAAGTTCGTGGAACAGATGACGGGCGCCACACGTAAGATATTATCTGATGTCAAACTATAATGGTTCATGGTTAAGGGGCGAGGGTTAACTGTTCTGAAGGTGCTGGGAGGACTGATAGCGTCCTTGATGGTACTGATAGTAGGCACAGTATTCCTTTTGAATACCGATGCCTTTCAGAACAAACTGCTCAAACATGCCATAGGTTTGTTGTCCGATAAGTTGCAGACGCGCGTCGAGATTGATAGCGTCAGCATTGGTCTTTTCTCACAGGATATTTATCTCTATGGTTTGGATGTGGAAGACCTCCAGCATCGAAAGATGTTACAGCTCAATCGTTTGTCTGTCAATGTGAAGTGGTTGCCACTGCTTCGCAACGAGGTGCGTATTACCGATGCGTCGATAGACGGCGTCAAGGCACAACTCTATAAGCCAAGACCTGACTCTGCTGCCAACTTCCAGTTTATTATCGATGCCTTCAAGAAGGATTCTACGGCGTCACGTGACCAGAAGCCCAAGGAAGAACAGGGCAAGAAAAAGAAACTGACGCTCAATCTCAGTAAGGTCTCGCTAGCTAATATTGATGTGTCCTTCAATAATCAGACCTATTCCTTGCAGAACCTGTTATATAAGCGAGAAGGCAGTGGTAAGCATACCGTCACGATTACCGATGTGCAGCGTTCGTGGGTCAGTCATACTAAGAAGGGCGATGTCGACAATCGCCTCAAGATAGATCATCTGTTCTGTTGGGGTGATAGCACAAAGGGGCAGGCGGAGATTGACGGTATCCATTTCGTTACCGATAATCATAAGCCTCGTAAAAACAAAGGGAAACCCAAGCGAGGTGCCTTCGATGCAGGTCATTTCGATATTGAGGCAGCCCTCACGGCTGACATCCATCATTTTCTGAACGACAGCATTGTGGCTACCATTACCCAGTGTCGTGCCCTTGACAAAGGCTCTGGCTTGGAGCTTAAGTCATTACAGGCCAAAGCACAGTTTGTCAGAGGTACAGGGCATTTAAGCGATGTCGCTATCCAACTGCCTAACTCACAGTTGAAGATAGCTGATGCTACGATATTATTGCCCAGCAAGAAATTGGATCGTCCATTTAAGTTCTCTGCCACTCCTGTCACAGGACGTGTCATTCTGAAGGATATTGCCCGTCCTTTTGCCCCCGTCTTGTCAGGCTTCACGATGCCTCTGTTGTTGCGTGTCAATTTCAGTGGCGATGCTGAGCATCTGAAGTTCCAAAATGTCAGCGTCACTACTCCAGAAAAGAAGCTGACTATCAGTGCTGATGGCGGTATTACGGGTTTGAAAGACAAACACCAACTGAATGTCCATTTCCACGTCAACAAAATGACAGCGCAGGGCGGTATCAAAGAACGCATCATCAGCCAGTTCCCTGTCAAGAAGTTTATGATGAAGCAACTGCATAATCTGGGTACTATCCATTATACAGGCGATTTCAACGTGTTGTGGAAGAAAGAGACCTTCCAAGGTTTGCTGAATACCGCTGGTGGTCGCATCAATTTCAATTTCGCCCTTGACGAACTTAACAAATACGTTTACGGAACAGCTCGTAGCGACTCCTTCATGTTAGGACGGGTTATGGATATGCCCGACATCGGCAAGATAGCCTGCAAGGCCGACTTTAAATTTGATATCTCCAAGCCTCGTACGGCTATTATGCGTAAACAAAAAGGTGGTAAACTGCCTATCGGACAGGTTGATGCAGAAGTCTATGAGGCTGCGTACAAGAAGGTTAAGGTGCGCAATATTGTGGCTAACATTAAGAGTGACGGTGCTGTGGCCGATGGCAATATTACGATGAAGGGTGGGCGTATCGATGTGCTTTGTAGCTTCTCGTTCACCAACACCGATGAGATGAAGAAGACCAAAATCAAGCCAGGTCTTCGATTCCATAAACTGTCCGATGAAGACAAGGCAGCACGCGACGAACGCAAGCAACAGAAAGCTGACGAGAAGGCACTTCACAAACAGCAAAAAGCTGAAGAAAAAGCACTTCGCAAACAGCAAAAGGCTGAGGAAAAAGCCTTACGAAAGCAGCAGAAGGCTGAAAAACGTGCCGCCAAGAAGGCAGAGCGCGCAGCCCGAAAAGCAGCAGAAAAGGCTAGCGAATGATAACCCTCCTATAATCTGATCAGTTGCGAGCCCGTAACTCCTTTATCTGTCCCCGTCAATTGGACGACATATACGCCATTGCCCTTGATGGGCAGTGGAAGCATCACTTCCTGACCAGTATTGAGTAGTCTCTGCTGATATTTCAATTCGCCTGTTGCCGTATAAATGCTGAGCATGACAGGTCTAGAGGGCTTTTGAGCGAATTGCATATGCAGTTGTCCGTCCTTTATACCCACCCGCACGCTTTGAGGCTGGTGGTGGCTAAGTTCTTTGATGCCACTGATGTTCAGAACGTCGAGCAGGCCCCTATAGGCATCGATGTCTCCATATCCATAAAGATTGTTGGGATAGTCGAGCCCCTCTTCTGGATGTCGGCAAGTGCGCTGCAGGGTGCCGCGTATGTCATCAGGCGTCAGGGTAGGCTTGGCTTGTAGCCAGAGAGCTATGATGCCCGCTACGGCAGGTGTCGACATTGATGTGCCCAAATCTGCCGCCCAGGCGTAGGTACGCCCCTGTGCGTCGAAATGCTTCACGTGATTGTAAGTCCCATTGGGGTGTGCCTCGAGATAATAGGTGCTGAGTGCTGAGATGACGTAGTTGCCAGGTGCTGTCACGTCGGGTTTTATTCGCCCATCGAGAGTAGGTCCTACTGACGAGAACCATGACAGTAGTCCTGCAGTTTTGGCGTGCGTGTCAGTTATACTATCGCCTTTCATGTTCGTGTACTGCAATCGGTGCGATGTGCTTCCAACTGTTATCGCAGCGTCGAAACAGCCTGGTGCCAGTATGTTGTGACTACTTTCTGCATCGTTCCACCGCGTATCGGTGTCCTTATTCGTAAACCCGTATGACGAACTGCCTAGGAGCTCTGCCTCGCAGTTTTCTCCCTCTATCACGAGGGCCATCGGTTTCATGCCGTGGAGTTTACGATTGGCTGTCAGCACAATAATATAGCCAATTTTGTCTTCTACGAGTTGTGCATTGTATCTCTCGATACTCACGGCACAGGTGTCGCCATTGATAAAGAGCGTGTCCTTTAGATTGTTACCGCTCCTGCCGTCGCTGCTTATCGCTATGCGCAGTTCCTTGTCTGCTACGTCCTTATCTTGATAAGCAATTAACCGTAATGTAGGCTTGCCGTCCGTCATCAGTCGATAGGTCACACGCTTCTCGTAGGCCTCTATGAAACTGCCCGCAGTTTCAACTCCCTGCGGCTTATGCACGTATGTCAGACGTTGGCGCTCATTGCCTGCCGACGAAACAAAGATGCGGCCAGGCCCTGTCAGTCGGCTTAGGAAGGTGGCATACAGGCGGTCGTCACCGTCCATACGTGGCGTATAGCCTTCGCTGAACGATACTACGCACGGTTTATGTTGGCTTTCGGCATAGTCGAAGATGTACTTGAATCCCAAAGCGTCCGTCGCATTGGTATAGAGGTAATAGTCTGATGGGTTGATGAGCACGGTGTCTTCCGTCACAGCATTAGCCACTAGACAGATGTCGCTCTCCCATGCCATGCCACGATAGGGCGAGTCGTATCCGCTACCTGCCGCAGTGCCTGTCGTATGGGTGCCATGATAGAAGAGGTGATTGTCTGTAGCATGGCATTGCGCCAGAATGTCTTCTGCCGTCGTCCACTCGTTACCTACGGGTAACCGGTCGTTGTCGGTATGTGGTGCCAGCATATCCCAGAACGCCTTGATGCGGTAGTGGCTGAGCGACGTGTCGTCGTAAAACGTGGGATGAGTCAAGTCGAAGCCTACGTCCTCTAATCCGACGATGACGCCCTGTCCCGTAAAAGCCGGATGTTCAGAAGTCTGCTCGTAGACGGGTAGCACGTTCGTAGCCGTTGCCACGTTGTCCATCGTAAATCGTGCTTTATCGTTAGCCTCCACGCGAACCACCTCTGGCTGTTCTGCCAGATCGCTGACTCTGCTCAGAGGCACGGTAACGATGGCGATGTCGCCCAATTGGGCATACTTCTTGCAGCCTAGCCGCGCCAGCGTCTCGTCGTCAATGCCGTCCTTCATTTGAAGGAAGACCGTAGTGAGCTGTTCTGTACTTTCGGCAGCCCTTCGTCCAGCCTGCTGAGCATCTTGCTCAATTACCTCTTCTAACCACGCTGATAATCGTCCGTCTGCGCTGGCCTGAACATCAGTACAAACCGCCAGAATTGTCAGCATTAGGGACATATATAGCATTATGTTTCGCATACATTCTTGTAGTTTGGTGCAAAGATAATCAAAAAACAACGAGACTGCAAATTATAACCCTCGTTCTGCCCAGTCGCCACGGTCAAGATTGCGATAGCCAATGGCTTCAGCTATGTGCATGGACTGTACTTTCTCGCTGCCGGCAAGGTCGGCAATGGTGCGGGCGACCTTCAGGATGCGACTATAGGCTCGGGCTGAGAGTTTCAAGCGTTCCATCGCCATACGGAGCATGTCGAGTGAAGCTTCATCAGGTTCAGCAAACTGATGGAGCATCTTTTCGCTCATCATGGCATTGCAATGGATGCCTTTAAAGGGACGAAAACGCTCTTCCTGAATTTTGCGGGCGGCAATGACGCGTTCGCGAATCTTCTCACTGGCTTCTCCTGGTTGCATCTCAGACAATTGCTTGAAGGGCACAGCTTGAATTTCACAATGGATGTCTATGCGGTCGAGTAGAGGACCACTAATTTTGTTCATGTAACGTTGTATTTGGCCAGGCGTGCAGACGCAATGGTGGGTTGGGTCGCCATAATAGCCGCAGGGACAAGGGTTCATCGAGGCTACGAGCATAAACGAGCAAGGATATTCGACGCTGTACTTGGCACGACTGATACTTATCTTGCGGTCTTCCAAAGGTTGGCGCAATACTTCAAGCACACTTCGGCTCAGTTCTGGCATCTCGTCAAGGAAGAGGACGCCATTATGAGCCAAACTAATTTCGCCAGGTTGTGGATTGTTGCCACCACCGACCAAAGCGACTTGTGAAATAGTATGGTGGGGCGCACGGAAGGGACGCTGGCTGATAAGACTGGTGTCACGACTCAGTTTACCTGCTACACTATGAATTTGGGTGGTCTCCAAACTCTCGGCCAGCGATAGGGGTGGTAGAATGCTGGGCAACCGCTTGGCCAACATCGACTTACCACTACCTGGCGGGCCTATCATAATCAGGTTGTGTCCACCGGCAGCAGCCACCTCCAAGGCGCGTTTGACGCTCTCCTGTCCTTTGACGTCGGCAAAGTCGAGTTCGTAATGGTTCTGCTGTTCGTAGAATTCGCGACGCGTGTCGATGATGGTAGGCACATTATTAGAGTTGCCATTTAGGAAGTTGATGACATCCATTAGTGAGTCCATACCATAGACCTCCAGTTGGTTGACAACAGCCGCTTCGCGGATGTTCTGCTGTGGTACGATGAGTCCTTTGAATTTTTCAGCACGGGCACGGATGGCAATGGGTAGAGCACCGCGTATGGGTTGTAGACGACCGTCGAGTCCTAGTTCGCCTACCAACATATATTTTTCCAACATATCGCTGGTAACCTTGCCGTTGGCTGCAAGAATGCCAATAGCCAGTGGCAAGTCATAACCCGACCCCTCCTTTTTGATATCGGCAGGAGCCAAATTGACGGTGATGTCCATCGTTGGCATCTTGAAACCGTTGTTGGTAAGGGCGGCTTTGATACGATCGTAGCTCTCCTTGACGGCAGTGTCGGCCAGACCGGTCAGATGGAACTGCACGCCTCGCGACATGCTGACCTCTACTGTTACCGTTGTGACTTCCAAGCCGTTGACTGCCGCACAATATGTCTTTACTAACATAGTATAATCGTTGTTTTGAGTGCAAAGATACGAAATAATTCTTATTTCTCAATTATTTTTCGTACATTTGACTTCGTCGAAGCTACTTCCGTTCGAAAATACTCAAATAAATTTGGCATTTTGCTCACTTATTCGTACTTTTGCAGCGAATTATGGACAAACTGCTAAGATTCTTAAAAGATTGGACGCTGCCTGTGGCCATTGCTGTGGGTACGTTGTGTTATCTGACTTTTTATTATGTACCGCAATTAGAAGAACTTGGCAATGAGTTAAGCCCCGTGTTTGACGTCATCTTTCCGCTGTTCGTCTTCTTAACACTATTTGTCACCTTCTGCAAGGTCGACTTCCACCAGATGCGTCCGCATTGCTGGCACATCGGTGTGCTGGTGGCTCAGTTGTTGTTAGTCGCTGTTAATATAGGTGTTATCTTTTGGGTTGAGGCTGATGTGGAACAAAAGTTGTTGTGGGAGGCCGTGTTGACGTGCATCATCGGACCTGCAGCATCGGCAGCACCTGTCGTAGTTGGCAAATTGGGAGGAAACATCTCGACGATGACGACATACGTGCTTATTTCTTCTTTGGTGTCGGCACTGATGATACCGCTAGTATTTCCTATCTTGGAACAATCAGAGCATGTATCTTTTTTCGATGCATTCTTGATAATACTGCAGAAGGTTAGTATTGTTTTGTTGTTGCCCTTAGTCTTAGGGTGGCTGATGCAGCATTTTGTCAAAAATCTCTGTGCTAAGATAGCTGCGCAACCTAATCTGAGCTTTTATTTTTGGTCCATCTCGTTGAGCATTACTACAGGCATTACCGTAAAGAATATCGTTCACAGCAGTGCATCGTTGTTTCTGTTATTGATGATAGCTATAACCACGTTCCTGCTCTGTTTCGTACAGTTTGGCATTGGTCGCGTTATAGGACGACAAATGGGTGAAGAAGTGAATGCTGGACAGGCGCTATTCCAGAAGAATACGGCGCTGAGCATCTGGGTGGCCTATATGTATCTGAATCCTGTGTCATCTATTGGTGCAGGCTGTTACGTATTGTGGCAGAATATTATCAATTCGCTGGAATTGTGGCACTATAGGCGCTATGCGAGTGATAAGTAATGAGTGATAAGTGAAATAACAAACAAACTACTGAGAGATGATGAAACGATTTTTTTTTCTAATGTTGATGCTTTGCACGTTAATAGCTGTGCAGGCAGAGAATTATCCTTACCGCAGTGACTATCTGTGGGTGACGGTGCCCGACCATGCTGACTGGCTATACAAGACTGGCGAGAAGGCCACTGTTGAGGTACAATTCTATAAGTATGGTATTCCGCGCGACGGACTGGTGGAGTGGGAGATAGGAACCGACCTATTGCCTGCCGATCAGCATGGATCTGTGCAGTTGAAATGTGGTCGTGCAAAAATTAGTATGGGGACGGCTAAGAAGCCTTGCTTCCGTGACCTGCGCCTAAAAATGACGTTAGATGGTAAAACGTACTCTCACCATGTGAAGATCGGCTTTTCTCCTACAGAGATACGGCCTTTCACTCAAGAACCGAAGGACTTTTGGACGTTCTGGCAACAGCAACTGGAGGAGAACAAGAAGATGCCCATGCACTATACGAAGGAGTTTGTGGCTGAATTATCTAATGAAAGGGTTGAGTGTTATCGTCTGAAGATTGATATCGACCGTCAGCGCCATTCGTTTTATGCCTATCTGTTGATGCCCAAAGGTGCGAAGAAAGCCTCCTGTCCTGTGGTACTGACACCTCCAGGAGCTGGTGTGAAGACCATCAAGGACGCTACTGCACGTCGCTTCTATCCTGAGAACGGTTTTATTCGCTTGGCTATAGAGATTCATGGATTGAACCCAACGATGGCCGACCAACAATGGTCAGAAATCAATGCGGCTTTTAACAATCGTGACAACGGATACCTGCGTCAAAACTTAGAAAATCGTGAGCAATACTATATGCGACATGTCTATTTAGGACTGGTACGTTGTATCGATGTATTGACATCTTTGCCTGAATGGGACGGACGGAATGTCTTTGTTCAGGGTGGTAGCCAGGGCGGTGCCTTAGCATTGATAGCGTCAGCACTCGATACGCGTATAACGGGATGCTGTGCCAACCATCCTGCACTGAGTGATATGGCAGCAGGTTCGGCTGGTTTAACAAGTGGTTACCCTCACTTTACAAAGGAGAGTGGTGCCTACAATGAGGCTTGCATGAAGGTGTTGCCTTACTATGATGTCGTAAACTTTGCCCGTCACATCAAGACACCTGTTTATATGACATGGGGTTATAACGATGATACCTGTCCACCCACAACGTCGTATGCCGTCTGGAATGTGATGACATGCGAAAAGGAGAGCCTGTTGACACCTATCAACGAACATTGGACCAGTGATGCGACGGATCGTGGGCAGATGGAATGGATGAAAAAGGCGCTACGCTGAAAAAAGAAAAGAAATTATAGAGGCCGTGTGGCTTCTTGCAACCAGACTCGCTCTTCATCGTTTAGGTGGGGGGCGAGTTTGTTATATACCTCAGCATGATAGGTATTCAACCAATCTATCTCTTCTTTATTCAACAGCTCGGACAGGATGGGTGTGGTGTCAATAGGACAGAGTGTTAGGGTTTCGAAACGTAGGAATCGTCCGCACTCAGTCTCTTCAGCATCCTGTATTAACAATACGTTTTCCGTACGTACGCCAAAGCGCCCCTCTAAGTAGATGCCTGGCTCGTCGGTCACGGTCATGCCCTTACGTAGTGGGGTAGGTTTCCATTCCATGCGAATCTGGTGTGGTCCTTCGTGGACGTTGAGATAGGCTCCCACGCCATGCCCTGTGCCATGCAGATAGTTGAGACCAGCTTGCCACAAAGGTTGACGGGCTATAGCATCAAGTTGTGTACCACTGGCTCCATCGGGAAAATGAAGCATTTGTAGGTCAATATGGCCTTTTAGCACTAGCGTGTAGACCTTACGTTGCTCATCAGTCAATGGACCTAGGGCAATGGTACGTGTGATATCTGTAGTTCCGTCCTGATATTGTGCTCCACTGTCAACGAGTAGCAATCCACGGGGTTCTAAGACTTTGTCTGTTTCTGGTGTTGCCTCATAGTGTACGATAGCACCGTGTTCCTCATATCCGGCAATGGTGTCGAACGAGAGTCCGCGATACAAGGGTTGTTCGCTGCGCAGTTGTTCTAGCTTATCGCTAATTGTAATCTCTGTTTGTCCACCAGCCTCTACGGCAGGTTTCAACCATCGAAGCCATTTGACGAGTGCGATACCATCCTTTACCATCGCGTTGCGTATGCCTTGTTGCTCAGCCTCGTTTTTTATGGCTTTCATGGCAGGAACAGGCGATGGTTTACGGATGATTTCATGGGCTTTGACTTGTCGGGCCAATGCTTCGCTTACCTCATTTGGATTGATAAGGATGTTCCACTCACCCCACTTCTGTAGTGTTTCACCCACAGCCTTGTAGGGACGTGTCGTGATCTGTTGTTCTGCAAGATAGCTGCGTACTTCTTGGGTTAATTTGCATTCATCGACAAACAGTGTGGCCTGCTGACTTCCTATCAGTAGATGACTGATGAATACTGGACAGCAGTGTACGTCTGACCCTCGCAAGTTTAGAGTCCAGGCTATATCGTCGAGCTGGCTCATCAACATACCATCGGCATGCATTTCACGCAATGTCTTACGGATGCGAGTTAACTTTTGCGGAGTTGTCTCTCCTGCCAAATTGTAGGGTTGTAGCATAATGGCATCAAACGGTATTGATGGACGATCTTTCCAGATGCGCTGTAATACGTCGAAATTGGTGCGGAGCGTCAGACCTCCTTGTTGACGGAGTTCATCTTTCAAATCGCTGATATCTGAAACAGTATGTGTGCTGCCATCGGCACCCACTTCTTTGCTGTCAGCATCGGCCAGTTCCTTGCCCAACCACTCGGCTATGGTAGGTGTACCTTCTATCTTCAGTTTCATCAACTGATATTCTGTACCCTTCAATTGTTGTTCTGCAGCGATAAAGTAGCGGGAGTCTGTCCATAAGGCTGCATTGTTGAGGGTAACGACTGCTGTTCCTGCCGAACCGTTGAAACCACTAATCCACTCTCTGCCTTTCCAATGGTCGGCAGTATATTCACTGTTGTGAGGGTCACTGGTGTTGAAGATGTATGCGCCCAGATGTTCACGACGGAGCTCCTCGCGCAAGAGTTCCAGTCTCTTTGCAATTTCTTGTTTCATCTTTTGGGGTTTCTTATTTCTGCTACAATATATTCAGAGCGTGTGCCAATACGGAATTTGCCGCCCCATATGCCAAGACCACTACTGACATAATACTGGGTTTTACCGCGTTGATAGGAACCGTGGGCACACTCATAGATGCTCTCCGTAATCCAGGAGATAGGCCATACCTGTCCGTGATGAGTATGCCCACTGAACTGGAAGTCTACATGATGGTGCTCAGCCTGTTCTAGATTGTAGGGCTGGTGGTCAAGCAAAACCATGTATTTGCTATTTGCCGATTTGCCATCTATTGATTTTATTATGGCCCCGAGTGATTTGCGATGTATATTGGCACGGTCGTCGCGCCCAATAATACATAAGTCGCCAATGATGGCAACACTATCGCGCAATAGGTTGATACCTGCATTACGATAGAATTGTAGAGCACCAGGTTGTCCACTATAGTATTCATGATTGCCTAAGCAGGCATAGATTGGCGCTTTCAAACGATGAAACTCTTCATGCATCCGCTCTTTTTTCAACGGATGCATACTCATATCAATGATGTCACCTGCAATGAGCACTATGTCGGGTTGCTCCTCATTCATCATATCTATCCATCGGCTGAGTTCCTTGCGAGGATTATGATAGCCGATGTGCAGGTCACTAATCATAACTAACTTTATGGGATGTTCCAAGTTCTTGTCGGTGGTAAGAGTCAACTCCTGACGATATTTATGTTGATAGTGCAGGTTGCCGTAGACGAAGATGGCCACTATGATAACGGTAATACCTAATATCGTCCCCCAATTATTATATAATAAGGTACGCGATACGAGGTGGAGAATTCGCCCCAGGTCGAGCAGCAGAAAGAGAATGACCAGATACATCATGATGAAGACACTTGATGTACCTATCTCGTATAATATTGTGCCCACAGAAAGAGGCATGCTATCGTATAACCCTCGCATGCCAAACATCATAATAAAGAACGGACAGGCCAACAGCACAATGGCTAATAATTTCCACCACCATACACATGGCAATAGACACCAGATGTGCCAAGCGATATAGCCGATGCCCAACAAAGGTAGCAACATGAATATAATCATCCACATAGTCTTCATTGATTGAAAGTGATTCTACAGAATTACAAAATGTCGCTACAAAGATACGCATTTTTTGAAAAAAAAGAGAGAAAAATTTGGCAGAAAGAAAGAAAAAGTGTAATTTTGCCGACAGAAAGAAATAAAAAGCGTATTTAGTATGACAAAAACTGCAAACTTTTGGTGGTGGCGCAACTCAAGATTCGGACAATCGTGAGAAGATAGCCGCGTACCTATAAGTTTGTCATAGGAGAGATACTTGAGAGGCCTGTCGTTCTTGCGACGGGCCTCTCAAAGTTTTAGTAAAGACGTGACAAAGTGAATAGTTTATACACAAAAACATAATATATATGAGCAATTATCAAGTTGACAAGAACGGTTTCTATGGAGAGTTCGGCGGTGCTTACGTGCCCGAGATACTCTACAAATGTGTAAAGGACTTGCAGGATGCTTATCTGCCCATTATCGAGAGCGAGGCGTTCAAGCAGGAGTATCATGCACTGTTGAAGGACTATGTGGGACGTCCGTCGCCCCTTTATTATGCCAAACGCATGAGTGAACAATATGGCTGTCAGCTGTATTTGAAGCGTGAGGACCTGAACCATACGGGTGCCCATAAGATTAACAATACCATCGGTCAGATTCTGTTGGCGAAGAAGATGGGCAAGACGCGCATCATTGCCGAGACGGGAGCAGGTCAGCACGGTGTGGCAACGGCGACGGTGTGTGCGCTGATGAACATGAAGTGCGAAGTGTTTATGGGCGCAACGGACGTGGAGCGCCAGCACACGAATGTGGAAAGGATGAAGATGCTGGGTGCTGAGGTGCATCCCGTCCGCACAGGCAATATGACGCTAAGTGATGCCTGCTCGGAGGCCATTCGTGACTGGTGCTGTCATCCTGCTGACACCTTCTACATCGTTGGTTCCACGATGGGGCCGCATCCCTATCCAGACTTGGTAGCCCGCATGCAGAGCGTTATCTCGGAGGAAATCAAGTGGCAGTTGGAGGAAAAGATCGGCCGTGACTATCCTGACTACTTGATAGCCTGCATCGGCGGCGGAAGCAATGCCGCAGGAACCATCTATCACTATATGGATGACGACCGTGTGAAGATCGTCTTGGCTGAGGCAGGCGGACATGGCTGGGATACCGACTATACGGCCGCAACGATTCATCGCGGTACGACGGGTATCCTGCATGGTGCGAAGATGCTGGTGATGCAGGATGAGGACGGCCAGATTCAGGAGGCCTTTACCATCTCGGCAGGTTTGGATTATCCTGGTGTGGGACCAATGCATTGCAACATGGCAAAACAAGGTCGCACGCAGGTGCTGAGCATCAATGACGACGAGGCTATCTATGGCGGTTACGAGTTGACGCGCATGGAGGGCATCATCCCTGCTATCGAGAGTGCCCATGCCATTGCAGCCCTGAAGAAGCTGACATTTAAGAAGGACGACGTGGTGGTGCTCACCGTCAGCGGTCGCGGCGACAAGGACGTGGAGACGTATTTGAAGAACAAACAAATGGCAAAAGAATACGGGGATTTCTAAGTTGAAAGTTGATAATTGAAAGTTGAAAGTTATGAATACCTATAAATATCAAACAAGCAGCAAGACCATCTTGGCGGATTTGTACACGCCGGTGGGAGTGTATATGCGATTGCGCGACCTGTATCCACAGAGTGCGCTGATGGAGAGTTCGGACTATCACGACGCCAACAATTCACGCTCGTTTATCGGCATCAATCCCATTGCCAGCGTAGCTATCGGTCACGGCATCGCTATCGTTACCTATCCTGACGGGACGACTCTCCAGCATGAGGTGAACAAAGACTACCGCTCGGATAAAGCCATTCATGCCCTCATCGATAACATTCAAGTGGAGGGTGATGATGCGGACGTATGCGGACTGTTCGGCTATACGTCGTTCAATGCTGTGCGCTATTTTGAGGATATCGCCGTGAAGGACGAGACGCAGGCAAAGAATGATGCCCCCGACGTGCTATATATATTATATAAGGTGGTAATCGTGTTCGACCATCATAACAACATGCTAAAAGTTGTGACGCTGGGCGACACTGCAGACATTGATGCCGTGTTGAAGGCGATGAACAAGTCCAACGTACAGGCTTACGACTTCCATCCCGTAGGTGATGTGCGTTCGACGCTGACGGACGACGAGCACTGTGCAAACATCCGCCGAGGTATTGCCCACTGTCTGCGTGGCGATGTGTTCCAGATAGTACTTTCGCGTCGCTTCATCCAGAAGTACGAGGGTGACGACTTCAAGCTCTACCGTGCACTAAGGAGCATCAACCCCAGCCCGTATCTGTTCTACTTCGACTTTGGCGGGTTCAGAATTTTTGGTTCAAGTCCTGAGACTCACTGTAGGATAGAGCCAATAGCCAATAGCCAAAAGCCAAAAGCTTTTAAAGCCTATATCGACCCGATTGCAGGCACGACCAAGCGTACGGGCGATGCCGAGGCCGACCGCAAGGGGGCCGAGTATCTGCGCAACGACCCGAAGGAGAATGCCGAGCACGTGATGCTGGTGGACTTGGCCCGCAACGACCTGAGTCGCAACTGTCACGGTGTGAAGGTTGATTTCTATAAGGATTTGCAGTACTACTCGCATGTCATCCACCTCGTCTCTCGCGTCAGTGGTGAGCTTGACGAGGGTGCAGACCCCATCAAGGCATTTATCGACACGTTCCCAGCTGGCACACTGAGCGGTGCGCCGAAGGTTCGCGCCATGCAGCTGATCAGCGAGTACGAGCCCCACAACCGCGGTGCCTACGGTGGTTGTATTGGCATCATCGGACTGGACGGCAGCCTGAATCAGGCCATCACCATCCGCACGTTTGTCTCGCGAAACGGCGAGCTGTGGTTCCAGGCTGGCGGCGGCATCGTGGCCAAGAGCGATGTGGAGTATGAATTACAGGAAGTGAACAACAAACTCGGTGCCCTGCGCAAGGCCATCGAGAAGGCAGAAGCACTTTAAACGAACACGGATTAAACGGATTTTACGGATATGAAGATTGTTATTATAGATAATTACGACTCGTTTACCTATAACCTGAGTCATTTAGTGAAAGAGCTGGGCGCTGAGGTCACCGTGGTGCGCAACGACCAGTTTGAACTCGAAGACCTGGAGCAGTTCAGTAAAATTATCCTGAGCCCAGGCCCTGGTATTCCCTCTGAGGCGGGCCTGCTGTTGGATGTGATTAAGACCTATGCCGGCAAGAAACCTATCTTGGGGGTCTGCCTGGGTCATCAGGCCATTGGTGAGGCGTTTGGGGGAAAGCTCGAGAACCTGAGCGACGTCTTTCACGGAGTCGCCACGCCCTGTCACATTATTGCCGACGACCCCATCTTCAGTGGCATCGAGCGCGACATCACCATCGGACGCTACCACTCGTGGGTGGTCTCTCGTGAGGGATTGCCCGACTGCTTAGAGGTGACGGCTGTCTCAGACGAAGGACAGATTATGGCCCTGCGTCATCGTGAATTGAACGTCCGCGGCATCCAGTTCCACCCCGAGAGTGTGCTGACGCCTGACGGACGGAAAATGCTGCAAAACTGGATGTTTCTTTAATTATCAATTATCAATTGTCAATTTTCAATTAAATTAGATATGGCACAGACAATGAAAGACATCCTGAACAGGATGCTGAACCACGAGGAACTGTCTCGTGAAGAAATGAAGAATATTCTGATTGGTATCACACAGAGTGAGTATCCTACAGAACAGATTACGGCCCTGCTAACGGCCTTGCAGATGCGCGGCGTCACGGTTGACGAACTGCTGGGTTTCCGCGATGGTATCCTGGAAACGGGCGTTCCTGCTATCCTCAATGCCGACCGTTATATTGACGTGGTAGGTACGGGTGGCGACCGCAAGAATACGTTTAATATTTCGACTACAAGTTGCTTTGTGATTGCCGGCGCAGGCTACAAGGTCGCCAAGCATGGTAACTATGCCGCCACCAGCGTCAGCGGTGCCTCAAACGTGATTGCCCATCACGGCATCAAGTTTACGGATGATATCGACAAGCTGAACCGTTCGTTGAACGAGGCTGGCGTCGTCTATCTGCACGCACAGCTCTTCGCCAAGGCCATGAAGTTCGTAGGTCCTATCCGCAAGGCCTTGCAGTTCCCCACCATCTTCAATCTGCTGGGACCATTGGTTAACCCCAGTCAGCCTCAGTGTCAGTTGCTGGGCGTTGCCAATCTTGATCAGATGCGCCTCTACAATCAGGTGTATCAGAAGATTGGTATTGACTACGGTATCGTGAATAGCATCGACGGCTACGACGAGATTTCACTCACTGGTGACTTCAAGGTGACGACCAAGCAGTACGAGCGCATCTTCAAGCCCAGCGACCTCGGCTTCGACATTGCTAAACCCGAGGAGCTCGTTGGTGGTGCTACGGAAGAGGAGGCCGCACAGATTTTCGACAGCGTATTGGAGAACCGCGCCCTGCCTGCCCAGAAGAATATCGTGCTGGCTAATGCCGCCTTCGGTATTCAGGTGCTGGAGAAGGGCCAGAAGAGTATCGAGGAGTGCGTGGAGATTGCCCGCGAGAGCATCGACAGCGGCAATGCCCTGAAGACCTTCAAGAAGTTTGTGGAACTGAATAGCTGATTCGTAATAACGAAGATTATGCAAGATATTCTAAAAGAGATCGTTGCCCACAAGCATCTGGAGCTGGAGCAGTTTTGCGCCAAGAAGGCTTCTTTACGTGAGGCATTGCTCCAGAGCGAGAGCGGCATTATCGCTGAGTTCAAGCGCAAGTCGCCCTCGAAGGGCTGGATCAAGGAAGAGGGTAGGGCCGACATCATTCCGCTGTCGTATCAGCAGAATGGTGCAGCAGCACTGAGCATCCTGACCGACGAGCACTACTTTGGTGGCTCGGACGACTTCATCCGCACGGCCCGTCAGAGCGGCGTCACGCTACCTATATTATATAAGAACTTCGTCATTGATGAAGCTCAGCTCTATGCCGCTGCCCTGTGTGGGGCAAGTGCCGTGCTACTCATTGCCGCTTGCCTCTCGAAGCAAGAGTGCAAACGCCTGTTGGAGAAAGCCCACGAGCTGGGCCTCGAAGTGCTGCTGGAGATGCACTCCGAGCCGGAATTGGAATATGCTGCCCTCGGCCCCGACCTTTGCGGCATCAACAACCGCAATCTCGGTTCGTTCGTCACGGACGTGGAGAATAGTTTCCGTCTGGCAGAATTGTTGCCCAAGGATGCTGTCAAGGTCAGTGAAAGCGGCATTTCGAACCCTGATACCGTTCGTGCATTGCGCCAAGCTGGTTTCCGCGGTTTTCTCATCGGTGAGAACTTTATGAAGACTGCCGACCCAGGTCAGGCTCTTAACGAATTCATTTCGAAGCTATGATGATTAAGGTCTGTGGCATGCGTGATGCGGAGAACATCCGTGAGGTGGAGGCACTGGGTATCGACCTGATGGGCTTTATCTTCTGGCCGAAGTCGAGTCGTTACGTCAGCGAGCGTCCAGCCTATCTGCCTACAAACTGCAAGTGTGTCGGGGTGTTTGTCGATGAGGATATCGAGACGGTCAGGAGAATCGCAGATGACTATGCCCTCGAATTCATCCAGTTGCATGGTCATGAGTCAGCCGATTACTGTGCTCAGTTGAAAGGGCTCAAACTGATCAAGGCGATTAGTGTGAGTGGACAGGATGATATTGCGACATACAAGACATACGAGGGGCTTGTGGATTACTACCTTTTCGATACTAAATGCCCTTCCGTGGGTGGTAGTGGACTGCAGTTCGACTGGAGCGTGCTCTCAGCCTATGATGGCAACACTCCGTTTCTCCTCAGTGGTGGCATCGGCCCCGATGATACAGAGCGTGTAAAAGCCTCTCATCATTCTAAGTGCGTAGGCATCGACCTCAACTCTCGCTTCGAAATCGCCCCAGGGCTTAAAGATATCAACAAATTAAAAGACTTTTTAAACGCATTGAACAATGAATAAGATTAATTCTCTTTTCGCAAATAGTAAGGACAAGAAGCTCCTTTCACTCTATTTCTGTGCTGGTTGTCCTTCGCTTGAAGGTACTGCCGATGTGATTCTCACCATGCAGCGTCGTGGCATCGCTATGATTGAAGTGGGTATTCCCTTCAGCGACCCTTTGGCTGATGGTCCTGTCATCCAGAGTGCCGCAACGCAGGCTTTAAAGAACGGCATGAATCTGAAGACGCTTTTCGCTCAGTTGAAGGCCATCAAGGACCAAGTAGAGATTCCCCTTGTGCTGATGGGTTATCTCAATCCCATCCTGCATTACGGCATTGAGGAATTCTGCAAAAGCTGTGTTGAGGCTGGCGTCAGTGGTGCCATCATTCCTGACCTGCCTTTCGACGACTATCTGAACATCGTGAAACCCGTTGCTGACAAGTACGACCTGCGCATCATTATGCTGATCACCCCTGAGACCAGCGAGGAGCGAATTCGTTTTATTGACGACCACACCGATGGCTTCATCTATATGGTTTCGTCAGCTTCCATCACTGGTACCCAGAAGAGTTTCGACGACCAGAAACAAGAGTATTTCCGTCGCATCAACGCTATGAACCTGCGTAATCCTCGTATGATAGGCTTTGGCATTTCGAATGCCCAGACCCTTAAGGCTGCTCAGGACAATGCCGCAGGTGCTATCATCGGTTCAAAGTTCGTTACCCTCCTTAATGAGGAAAATGGCAATACCGATGCCGCCCTTGACCGACTCAGCGCTGCTCTTGCCCAATAGCCGTTTGGGTGCAAAGTCATTCATCATTCGTCTTCATCATATATGAAGAAGTATTTATTGATATACGCTTTGTTGACGACATGTCTGTCTGCATGGTGTCAACCTAAGGACTACGAGTGGAATACTCCGAGTAAGAATTCTTCGGAGTCGATGCCCTGTGGTGGTGGCGACGTGGGCATGAATGTGTGGATGGAAGATGGCGACATACTGTTCTATCTGTCGCGTAGCGGTTCGTTCGACGAGAATAATACCTTACTCAAGGCTGGCCGTTTCCGCATTAGCCTGTCTCCGAATATGGATATGAATTACTTTCGTCAGATTCTGCATCTGAACGAAGGTTATGTGGAGTTGACGGATGGTGTGATTAGCATCCAGTTTTGGGCTGATGTCGAGAAACCCGTTGTGCATGTTGATATGACTACTAAACGGGAGGCACTGAATATCGCTGTTACCTATGAGAATTGGCGCACCAGAGATATTACGATGACCAAGCGTGAGGCTTTTCAGAGCAGTTACAAGTTTTCGGCTCCAAAAGGTTTGCTGACGCATCATGATAGTATTGTGGCTGCTGACCGTGTACTGACCTTCATGCATTGTAATGGCGAGAAGACCATCTTTGATGCCACAGTTACTCAGCAGAAGATGGATGCTGTGAAGGAAAAACTTAGTAATCCTTTGAAGGATCTCGTTTTTGGCGGACGTATGAAGGGCGATGGCTTCGTGTTGATGGATGAAGTGACGGGCCGTTATGCCAGCAGCGATTATAAAGGATGGATGTATGTGACGGAGCGTCCACGTAAGAATGCAAATCTTCAGATAACCTTGGCCAATCGCCAAGGCAATGTCGATGCCTGGTCAGCGCAGCTTTCTTCTGTTGAACGTACAGTCCGTCACGATTACGACCGTCGTAACACACGTCGTTGGTGGCAACGGTTCTGGAAGCGTAGTTATCTAGAGTCAACAGGCGATGCAGAACAACTGACACGCAACTACACGCTATTCCGTTATATGTTAGCCTGTAACGCCAAAGGACAATGGCCTACCAAGTTTAATGGCGGACTCTTTACCTTCGATCCTGAATATGTTAACCAAGAAGAAGAGTATCAGTTGAGTCCCGACTTCCGCAACTGGGGTGGGGGTGTACATACGGCTCAAAACCAGCGCTTGGTGTATTGGCCCATGTTGAAGAATGGCGATTTCGACCTGCTTCGCCCACAACTCGACTTCTACCTTAATATATATAAGAACGCGGAAGAACGTTCACGACTGTATTGGGGACATGAGGGTGCTTGTCTGACCGAACAGATTGAGAATTACGGTTTGCCCTGCTATCCGGAATATGGCACGAAGCGACCAACTGGCTTCGACCCAGGTATGGAGCGCAACGCCTGGCTGGAATACGAGTGGGACACCTGTCTGGAGTTCTGTATGATGGCACTCGAGGCACATCGTTACAACGGCATGGACATTAGTGCATATATCCCCATGATTCGCTCGTGCTTGCGCTTCTTCGACGAGCATTATCAGTATCTGGCCAATCAGCGAGGTGCAAAGAAACTGGACGGTAATGGCAAACTGGTACTCTATCCAGGCTCTGGTGGCGAGACTTTCAAAGGCGCCTATAACTCTACCTCTACCATCGCTGCCCTCACCACAGTAACCGAGGCTTTAATGGCTTTGGACAAGGAGAAGAATGATTCTTCACTCTTCACTCTTCTCCCACCTGAAGGTAGGAGTGTGGCACGCAATCACTCTTCATTTCTGCGTCGCCTCCCTGACATTACTATCAAGGATGGTATGATAGCTCCTGCCCTCCATTATGAACGCGTACAGAATACAGAGACGATGCAACTCTATCCAGTGTTCCCTTGGCGTATGTATGGGGTAGGGCGTCCAAATATCGAGATTGCACGCAATACCTATTGGAATGACTCGCTGGCTGTGAAGTTCCGTTCACATGTTGGGTGGAAACAAGACATCATTTGGGCTGCCTGTTTAGGACTAACAGAAGAGGCTGCGTCTTTGGCAAAACAGAAGATGGCTAATGGGCCCTACCGCTTCCCTGCATTCTGGGGACCTGGCTTCGACTGGTCGCCTGACCATAACTGGGGCGGTTCTGGTATGATAGGTATGCAGGAGATGTTGCTGCAGGAAGTGAATGACAAACTCTATATCTTCCCTGCTTGGCCCAAAACATGGAATGTCAGATTCAAGCTTTGTGCTTCACGTAGTACTACCGTTGAGGCTGAGATGAAAGATGGTCAGGTTGTCAATGTCAAGGTCACACCTAAGGAACGACAGCAGGATGTCGTACTGCCATAAATAAAGCCCGTCCTTTCAGACGGGCCTTAATTATCTCATCGACCTTGGTCGCTTTGATTGCAAAGCCACACTCTGCACCTTTAGGTCAGAGAACCTTTAGGTCAAAGAATTTTCAATTCTCAATTGATTACAGGTTCGGATTAATCTTGCTCCACTCAGCGATGGGAGGAACGATGTTCAGCGTAACCAGCTCGTCGCGCATCTTGCACAGGTGCTCGTAGCTCTGATCCAGCTTAGCGTTCTCCTCAGCTGTACCCTGAGGAACCTCGAACTTAGCACCCTCAGCAGTCATGGTGGTCTTCATAGCCATCATGATGTGGTCGTACTTGTCAGTCTTTACGTATGTTCCAACGGGGAAGCGGAAAGGCTCACCACCCATAGCGGCACGAATCATCTCAACAGAGAGGTATGCAGGGCTCTGGAATGAGCTGCGTCCGCGAAGCTCGATGATCTTGGCACCACCCTTGGTGACGTCGACCTTCATCTGCTCCCATTCCTCTGCGGGGAACTCAGCAGTACCGATGATGTCAGTCAGTTTGCGACCCTTAATTTCAACATGGCTTCCGAAAACAGCCATCTGCTCACCGTGACCACCATAGGTAGCGCAACCAGTGATCTCGTTCTGCATCACGCCAAACTTCTTAGCGAGAGCAGACTGCAGACGAGTGGTGTCCAGACCAGCCAGTGTAGTAACCTGACCAGGCTTCAAACCAGAGTACAGCAGCGTTACAAGACCAGTCAGGTCAGCGGGATTGAAGATGATGACCACGTGCTTCACGTCTGGGCAGTACTTCTTGATGTTCTGACCCAGCTCCTCAGCAATCTTACAGTTGCCAGCCAGCAGGTCCTCACGGGTCATACCAGCCTTACGGGGAGCACCACCAGAAGAGATGATGTACTTAGCGTTCCTGAAAGCCTCCTCAGCGTTGGTGGTAGCCACGATATTCACATCGTCGAAGCCACTCTGGCGCATCTCCTCGGCAACACCTTCTGGAGAGAATACGTCGTACAGACAGATTTCACTTGTCAGACCCATCATAAGGGCGGTCTGAGCCATGTTTGAACCGATCATACCAGCAGCGCCGACGATGGTCAGTTTGTCGTTTGTTAAAAATGCCATAATTTTACCTGTATTATTATTAACTTTTTATTCGAATGGTGCAAAGTTACAAATAATTTATTAATAATGTAAAGGGAAACGTGAATTAAAATGTTATTTAATCTGAAAACACTCTTCTTTGCAAACTCCGTATGACAAAAATTGTGTGATTTTTGCTACCTTTGCAGTCATGATGAAGATTAATGACGAAATAAAAGTGTTGGCATTCGATGCTGACGACACCCTGTGGGACTGTCAGTCGTGGTTCGACAATGTGGAACGTCGTTGTTGCGAGTTGCTCAGTCCGTGGGCTGCGGCGCGTGAGGTGAGCGAGGGACTAGTCAATACGGAGCGCAAGAACCTCTCACTGACGGGTTATGGCACCAAGGCCTTCACGCTGTCCTTGATAGAGAATGCCGTACGGGTTACTCATGAGCAGTTAACAGGTGACATTATCCAGCAACTGTTGGATATGGGCAAGGAGCTGTTGGAGTTTCCTACGACACCACTGCCTGAGGTGGAAGAAACCCTCAAGCAGTTGGCTGATATGCGTCGCTATCGTCTCGTTGTCTTTACCAAGGGCGAACTGATGGACCAGGAGTCCAAACTACAGCGTTCTGGCTTGGAGCAATACTTCACTCACATGGAGACCGTTTCGAACAAGACCGAACGCGAATACCGTCAACTTTGCGAGAACCTAGGCGTTGCCCCAGAGCAGACCATCATGATTGGCAACTCTTTCCGCTCCGACATTGCTCCAGCCCTTGCCGCTGGTGCCTGGGCAGTCCACATCCCCTACCATGTGGTTTGGGCTATGGAGAAGTCTGAAGAATTTCCCCACGAACGCCTTCGTAAAATCGAGCACTTCTCTGAAATACTCGATGTGCTGTCGTAAACTTTCTACCCCATGCGTAGTAACTTTGTAGGAAGGCTTCAACCCAGTGGTGCGAAGGTAGCGGACGCATTGTCCGAAGGAAGCAAGCACCTCGTCCGAAGGAAGCGGACGCCCCTTCCGCTACGTGCGGACGGGTCGCGAGAAGGAAGCGGAAGGGCCTTCCGCCCGTAGCGGGCGTTCCTTGCCCTAATTTACTGTCGTTTCCTGATCTAGATTGACTGTGAAAATACCTCCCCTCCTCACGTCACAAGGCTCAAATGCAGATAGGCAAAGGGACTAGGGCACGGGAGGTGATACGCATACATATCCCTAACACCTCCCGTCCGTTGATGAAGTGAATTTTGGTTAAATAATCATAAATATTGGTCTTTTGAACCTGTTTTTTGCTTTTCACCTTTCGTATTTCATTTTTTAGTCGTACCTTTGCAGTCCGATTATTGGGGAGAGACTTAGAATCCCCGTGGATTAGTGCGGAATAGCCGTGTCTTTGGCCGGGCAAGGTGGTTCGTGAGAGTGCTGGTTCAGCGTACGTTAGACTGCTTGCAGAGAGTTAGACCTCTGCTGGTGGTGTTTGTGCGCATAATAGAGATGAAGAAATATGTTTTTTAGTAGTAAAATTTAAAAAGAAGAAATGAACACTTTAAGTTACAAGACCGTTTCCGTATCTAAGGAAGCTGCTCGTGAGCAGAAGGAATGGGTGGTCATCGACGCTACCGATCAGGTAGTAGGCCGTCTGGCTTCAAAGGTCGCTAAGATCATCCGCGGAAAGTACAAGCCCACTTTCACTCCTAACCAGGACTGTGGCGACAACGTTATTATCATCAACGCCCAGAAGATTGTCTTCACTGGTAAGAAGGAGACTGACAAAGTCTACACTCGTTACACTGGCTATCCCGGTGGACAGCGTTTCAATACGCCTGCTGAACTTCGCAAGAAGCCTTTCGGCACAGAGCGCATTCTGAAGCACGCTGTGAAGGGTATGCTGCCCAAAGGCCCTCTTGGTCGCGCACTGCTGAACAACCTCTACGTTTACGAGGGAACAGAGCATCCGCACGAGGCACAGAAGCCCAAAGCAATCGATATTAACCAGTATAAATAAATAAGGTATAGACACAATGGAATACATCAACGCAATAGGTCGTCGCAAGAGCTCAGTAGCTCGCGTTTATCTGTCAGAGGGTACTGGCAAGATCACGATCAACAAGAAAGATTTGGAAGTTTACTTCCCCTCTGCTATCCTGCAGTATGTGGTTAAGCAGCCGCTGAACCTGCTGGAGGTAGCTGAGAAATATGACATTAAGGTAAACCTCGACGGTGGTGGTTTCACTGGCCAGAGCCAGGCCCTGCGTCTCGCCATTGCTCGCGCACTGGTGAAGATCAACGACGAGGATAAGAAAAAGCTGAAGGATGCTGGTTTCCTGACCCGCGATGCTCGTGAGGTTGAGCGTAAGAAGCCAGGTCGGCCCAAGGCTCGTCGTCGCTTCCAGTTCAGTAAGCGTTAATATACTGAACCGTTTAGTATCTAAACTGACGGGACTCTGGCTAGTACTGCTAGTAAGACTAGTACAACTAGACTACCCGCTGGTTGATTCTAAAAAAACAGAATTAAAAAGAAAGTAAACAATTTAAAAGAAGAAAAGAAACAATGGCAAGAACAAATTTTGACCAATTATTGCAGGCTGGCTGTCACTTTGGCCACCTGAAGCGCAAGTGGAACCCCGCAATGGCTCCTTACATCTATACTGAGCGTAACGGTATCCACATCATCGACCTCCACAAGACAGTCGTTAAGATTGACGAGGCTGCCGATGCATTGAAGCAGATTGCCAAGAGCGGCAAGAAGATCCTGTTCGTCGCTACTAAAAAACAGACCAAGGAAATCATCGCTGAGAAGGCTCAGAGCGTTGGTATGCCTTACGTCATTGAGCGTTGGCCGGGTGGTATGTTGACCAACTTCCCGACTATCCGCAAGGCCGTTAAGAAAATGGCGAACATCGATAAGCTGATGCAGGACGGTACCTATGCCAACCTGTCAAAGCGTGAGTTGCTTCAGGTTACCCGTCAGCGTGCTAAGCTGGAGAAGAACCTTGGTTCTATTGCCGACCTGACCCGTCTGCCCAGCGCACTGTTCGTTGTTGACGTGCTGAAGGAGAATATTGCTGTTCGTGAGGCAAACCGTCTGGGTATCCCCGTATTCGGTATTGTTGATACCAATAGCGATCCTAAGAACATCGACTTCGTAATCCCTGCTAACGACGATGCCAAGGATTCAGTAGAGGCTATCCTCACTGCTTGCTGCGCTGCCATCAACGAGGGTATCGAGGAGCGTAAGGTCGAGAAGGCTGACGAGAAGGCTGCTGACGCTCAGGCTGATGCTGAGGTCGAAGCTGAAGACAAACCCCGTCGTCAGGCTCGCAAGCCCCGTAAGGCTGCTGAAGAGGCTCCCGTAGCTGAGGAGGCCGCTCCCGCTGCTGAAGAGGCTGCTGCTGAGTAATTAAAAAGTAAAAAGGTAAAAAAGTAAAAAGGTAAAATAACAATGGCAATTTCAATTGACGATATTAAGAAGCTTCGCGCAATGACTGGCGCTGGTCTGGCTGACGTTAAGAAGGCTCTGACTGAGGCTGAGGGCGACTTCGACAAAGCTAAGGAACTGCTCCGTGAGCGTGGTCTGGCTATCGCTGCTAAGCGTAGCGACCGTGAGACTTCTAATGGTTGTGTACTCGTAAAGAAGGTGGATGGCTTCGCTGCTATGCTCGCCCTGAAGTGCGAGACTGACTTTGTGGCTAACGGTGCCGACTTCATCGCTCTGACTCAGAGTATCCTCGATGCTGCTATCGCTGCCAAGGCTGCTGACCTGGAGGCTGTAAAGAATCTGACTGTTAACGGTCAGACCGCTCAGGAGGCTGTTGCACAGCGCAGTGGTATCACTGGTGAGAAGATGGAGTTGGATGGCTACCTGACTCTCGAGGGTGACAACGTGGAGGTTTATGACCACATGGGTAAGCACACTCTGTGTACCATGGTACAGACCAACAAGCCCGCTGCTGAGCAGGGTCACCTCGTAGCTATGCAGGTTGCTGCTATGAAGCCCGTTGCTCTCGACGCTCAGAGCGTTGACCAGAAGATCCTCGACGAGGAGTACAAGACCTCTTTCGAGAAGACCAAGCTGGAGCAGGTTGAGAAGTTCGTTGAGATGAAGCTTAAGAAGGCTGGCCTGAATCCCAACCTCGTTCAGGAGCAGGCTGACGAGGCTCGCAAGATCATTGCTGACGCAAAGGTTGAGGGCGAGGCTAACCTCAAGATGCCTATGATTGAGAACATCGCCAAGGGCCGTGTTCAGAAATTCCTGAAGGAGAGCTGCCTGGTTGACCAGGAGTTCCAGTTCGGTGATGGCGATAAGGCTACTGTTGCTCAGTGGCTTGCCAAGCAGGACAAGGATCTGAAGATCACCGCTTTCAAGCGCTTCACCTTGGTAGCAGACTAAATAGGTTATGTATAAAGGGAGTGTATAGCTCTCTTTATACACCTTTTCATCTGACTAGAAACAAAAAAACGAGAAAACGTTTGGCTGTTTAGTAAATAAGTTGTAATTTTGCACCCGCTTATCGTGGCACAACGTCCGAAAGCATATGTGTAATTTAAAAATTTAAAGCAAAAAGAACAAAATGATTATTGTACCAGTAAAGGAAGGCGAGAACATCGAAAAGGCCCTCAAGAAGTTCAAGAGAAAGTTCGAAAAGACAGGTGTTGTGAAAGAACTCCGCACACGTCAGCAGTTCGACAAGCCATCTGTACTGAAGCGCCTGAAGATGGAACACGCTATTTACGTACAGAAGCTCCGCGCCACTGAAGAGTAAAAAAGTGGGCTAAAAATTTGGTAGTTTGAAGAAATTTCCGTAACTTCGTTGCCGAAAACAATGCAACGATGCTGATGATTGAAGATTTTTTGAACTACTTGCGTTACGAGCGGAATCGTTCAGATCTTACCGTACGCAACTACGAGCGAAGCTTACGAGACTTTGAATCGTACTTCAAAAATCGAGAAAATCATCTCTCTTGGGAGTCAGTAGATTCTGACTTGATCCGTGACTGGATGGAGAGCATGATGGATAAAGGCGACATGGCATCCACAGTGAACAACTGCTTGAGTGCCGTGCGTTCTTTTTTCCGTTTTGCTTTGTCGAGGGGTCTGGTGTCTAGCGATCCTGCTCATCATGTGAAGGGTCCGAAAAGAATGAAGCCTCTGCCGCAGTTCGTGCGTGAGGGAGAAATGGATCGCCTGATAGACCAGCCTGAGATGTGGAGTAATAGTTATGATGATTTGCGCGCGCGTACTATTATTATATTATTCTATGAGACAGGCATCCGACTGGCGGAACTTGTAGGCCTGAATGATCAGGACATTGATTTCGTCAATCGCCAGTTGAAGGTGACAGGCAAGAGAAACAAGCAGCGTATTGTGCCATTTGGTGAGGAACTGGAGCAGACTCTGAAAGAGTATATGCAACAGCGTGACGAGCAACCTGTGAAACAGGAAACCGCACTTTTCCTCAACAATAAGGGATGTCGGATAACGCGTGCTCAGGTGGGGTTGATAGTTAAAGCGGGTCTCTCGCGGGTTACCACGATGAAGAAACGCTCACCGCATGTGCTTCGCCACTCGTTTGCAACAGCAATGCTGAACAATGGAGCTGGACTGGAAAGTGTTCGCAAGCTCTTGGGGCATGAGAGCGTGGCAACCACCGAGATATACACACATACGACATTCGAACAACTGAAGAGAGTGTATAAAGATGCCCATCCAAGGGCGTAACCTTATTTATTTACCCTTTAAAAACGGAGGTAACTATGGAAATTAAGATTCAGTCGATTCATTTCGACGCTACTGAGAAATTACAGGCGTTCATCGAAAAGAAGGTCGCCAAGTTGGAGAAATCATTTGAAGATATTCAGAAAGTAGAGGTGCAATGTAAAGTGGTGAAACCTGCTACCGCACAGAACAAGGAAGTAAGTATAACTGTTAATGTGCCAGGATCGACACTGTTTGTTGAGAAAACCAGTGATACTTTTGAGGAAAGTTGTGACCTTTGTGTGGATTCAATGAGGGTTCAACTGCAGAAATTTAAGGAAAAATTGAGAAATAGATAAAAAAAAGCTCGAAAAGTTTTGGTAATTCAAAAATAATGCCTACCTTTGCATCCGCTTTCCGACAGTTGAAGACTCCGATCGGGGAGCGGATGCTTAGAGCAAGCCTCTTTAGCTCAGTTGGCCAGAGCACGTGATTTGTAATCTCGGGGTCGTTGGTTCGAATCCGACAAGAGGCTCAACTGAGAGAGGTGAAAAACATTAAGGGTGGTTTCCAGAGCGGCCAAATGGGGCAGACTGTAAATCTGTTGTCTTTCGACTTCGGTGGTTCGAATCCATCACCACCCACTTCCTGAAGAGGAGGTTGATGTTGCGGAAATAGCTCAGTTGATAGAGCACTGAGCCCCGTTTTCCGCTCATAGCTCGCTGTTATAGCTCAGTGGTAGAGCACTTCCTTGGTAAGGAAGAGGTCCCGAGTTCAAGTCTCGGTAACAGCTCTTGAGAAAACGACGATTTAAATCGGATAATTCACTTATAAAACAATAAAATAGAAAAGCTATGGCTAAAGAACAATTTGTGCGCACCAAGCCGCACGTGAACATCGGTACTATTGGTCACGTTGACCACGGTAAGACTACTCTGACTGCTGCTATCACCACCGTACTGGCTAAGCAGGGTCTCTCTGAGGTTAAGTCATTCGATCAGATCGACAATGCTCCTGAGGAAAAGGAGCGTGGTATCACTATTAACACCGCTCACGTTGAGTATGAGACCGCTAAGCGTCACTATGCTCACGTTGACTGCCCGGGCCACGCTGACTATGTGAAGAACATGGTAACTGGTGCTGCTCAGATGGATGGTGCTATCCTCGTAGTTGCTGCTACTGACGGTCCTATGCCTCAGACCCGTGAGCACGTCCTGCTCGCTCGTCAGGTAAACGTTCCCCGTCTGGTGGTGTTCCTGAACAAGTGCGATATGGTTGAGGATGAGGAGATGCTGGAGCTC
>CACWOS010000007.1 GCA_902762565.1 uncultured Prevotellaceae bacterium | reverse complement strand
AGGTTAAAAACAATTAAACTTATTGATAATCAGAAGGTTGCAAAAAGAGATGCTCATATGCTCAATTTAGCTCACATTATGTTTTCGGACAGCCTCCCCTCCAGAAATGGGAAAAGTAAGCTGATATCACTCAATAATTAAGCGGGAATAAAGAATTTCCGCTTTTTTTGTATTCATCTGCTTCAAAATTTGGCAATTAGAGGGAAAATGTTTAATTTTGCAAGCTAAATTAGACAAATACTCATATAGATATGAAACATCAATTGAGAAGCAGTGTATGCACAGAAGGTAGACGTATGGCTGGTGCTAGAGCACTCTGGGTGGCTACAGGTATGAAACATGAGCAATTTGGCAAACCTATTATTGCCATTGTCAACTCCTTTACACAGTTTGTTCCTGGACATACACACCTGCATGAGATAGGGCAAATAGTTCGCGAAGAAATCGAGAAGATGGGCTGCTATGCTGCTGAGTTCAATACCATTGCCATCGACGATGGTATTGCGATGGGGCACGACGGCATGCTCTACTCATTGCCTTCACGTGACATCATAGCAGACTCTGTAGAATATATGGTAAACGCTCACAAGGCTGATGCCATGATTTGCATCTCCAACTGCGACAAGGTGACGCCAGGAATGTTGATGGCGGCTATGCGTTTGAATATTCCTGCAGTATTCTGTTCGGGCGGTCCGATGGAGGCTGGTCGCTGGCGCGGTGAGAATGCCGACCTAATTACGGCAATGGTGAAAGGTGCCGACCCCTCGGTTACTGACGAAGAGATGAAGGAGATTGAGTCGTGTGCTTGTCCTGGTTGTGGTTCATGCTCAGGTATGTTTACTGCCAACTCGATGAATTCATTAACAGAGGCCATTGGTCTCTCGTTGCCTGGTAACGGGACTATTTTGGCTACGCATACGAATCGTATAGAACTATTCAAGGCTGCTGCCCGTCAAATTGTGAAGAACGCTTTTGCTTATTATGAGGATGGCGACGAGAGTGTGTTGCCTCGTAATATTGCTACTCGCAAGGCCTTTATGAATGCGATGTCGTTGGATATTGCTATGGGTGGCTCAACGAATACGGTACTTCATCTTTTGGCTGTGGCTCAGGAGGCAGGTGCCGACTTTACAATGAAGGATATTGACGCCCTTTCAAGAAAAGTTCCTTGTCTTTGCAAGTTGGCTCCCAACACCCAGAAGTATTCTGTACAGGAGTGTGGTCGTGCAGGCGGTATCTTGGGTATTCTGAATGAACTCAGCAAGGGTGGGCTGATTGATGGAAGTGCCCCACGTGTTGATGGTATGACGCTTGCTGAAGCCTTGAAGAAATACAGTATTGTGGATGGAACTGTGGATGCTGAGGCTAATCGCATCTATCAGACGGCTCCTGGCAATCGTTTCTCTACAAAGATGGGCTCGCAGTCAGAAGAGTGGGGTACCCTCGATACCGATCGTGCTAATGGTTGTATCCGTGATCTGGAACATGCCTACACCAAGGATGGTGGTTTGGCAGTGCTCTTCGGTAATATTGCTCAAGACGGTTGCGTGGTAAAGACCGCTGGCGTTGATGAAAGCCTTTGGCACTTCGAAGGACCTGCCGTCTGCTTCGACTCTCAGGAAGATGCCTGCGAGGGCATTCTTGGTGGCAAGGTAAAGAAGGGCGATTGTGTTGTCATTACTCATGAGGGACCGAAGGGCGGTCCTGGAATGCAAGAGATGCTCTATCCAACTAGCTACATCAAGTCGATGCACATGGGTAAGGAGTGTGCGCTGATTACCGATGGTCGTTTCTCTGGTGGTACGTCTGGTCTGAGCATCGGACATATTTCTCCTGAAGCTGCCAATGGCGGAAATATCGGCAAGGTGAAGGATGGCGACATCATCGTCATTGATATCCCCAGCCGTTCGATTAACGTGAAACTCAGCGACGACGAACTCGCCGCACGTCCACAACAGCCCCTGAAGCGCAACCGTGTGGTTAGTAAGGCCTTGCGTGCCTATGCCCAGAGCGTTTCGAGTGCTGATAAAGGTGGAGTGAGAATAATAGACTAGAATATCTGGATTCTCTAGATATCTAGAATAACATCAAAAGATTATGAGAGACAGAATAACAGGAGCAAAAGCTCTGATGCGGGCCTTGCAGGCTGAAGGAGTAAAAACTATCTTTGGTTACCCTGGTGGTAGTATTATGCCCGTCTATGATGCGCTGTTCGACTATACGCGTGGTGAAAAGAAATGCTTTGATCACATTCTTGTGCGTCATGAACAGGGAGCTACCCATGCTGCAGAGGGTTATGCTCGCGTTAGTGGTGAAGTGGGTGTGGCCTTGGTAACTAGTGGCCCTGGCGCTACTAATACGCTGACAGGTGTGGCTGATGCTATGTTGGACTCTACACCGATGGTTGTCATTGCTGGACAGGTCGCTATCGGTGCCTTGGGTACCGATGCTTTTCAGGAGGTCGATCTCGTAGGTGTAGCACAGCCAATCTCGAAATGGAGTTACCAGATTCGCCATGCCGAAGATGTGGCATGGGCGGTCAGTCGTGCATTCTATATCGCTCGTAGTGGGCGTCCTGGTCCTGTGGTGCTTGACTTTGCTCGTAATGCACAGGTTGAGGAAGTGGACTGGGAACCGAAGAAGGTTGATTTTATCCGTTCGTATGTAGCTTATCCTAAACTGAATATGGATGCAGTACGTGAAGCTGCCGAACTCATTAATAACGCCAAACGTCCATTGGCCCTTGTCGGTCAGGGTGTCGAATTGGGTAATGCTCAGGAAGAATTAAAGGCATTCCTTGAAAAAGCGGACATCCCTGCTGGTCGTACAATGTTGGGGCTCTCTGCATTACCTTCGAATCATCCCTTGAATGTGGGTATGCTTGGGATGCATGGTAACTATGCTGTCAACCTGAAAGAGCAGGAATGTGATGTGCTGATAGCTATTGGTATGCGTTTTTCTGATCGTGTCACTGGCAACACGAAGACATACGCCAAACAGGCTAAGATTATTCATCTGGATATTGACCGTTCTGAGATTGATAAGAACGTGAAAACCCACGTGGCTGTTGTGGCTGATTGTAAGGAATCGTTACCTGCATTAACTGAGCTGATTAGAAAGAATAATCATCAGGAATGGCGCGACTCATTTAAGGAACTTGACCAAAAAGAACGTGAAAAAGTAATAGAACCAGCTATTCATCCAAAGGAAGGACCATTATTGATGGGTGAGGTGGTGAATGCCATTGCAGAGCAAGCAGATGATAATGCTGTCCTTGTAACGGATGTTGGTCAGAATCAGTTGTTTGCAACGCGTTACTTTAAGTATCACAATAAGCGAAGCGTATGTACTAGTGGTGGCTTGGGCACTATGGGTTATGGTATGCCTGCGGCTATCGGCGCAACGTTTGGTGCCCCTGATCGTCAGATATGTTGTTTTATGGGTGACGGAGGGTTCCAGATGTGTATTGAGGAACTTGGTACTATTATGGAACAGCAGTCTCCTGTTAAGATGATTCTGATGAATAATCACTACTTAGGTAATGTGCGACAATGGCAGGATATGTTTTGGCTGAAGCGTAAATCGTTTACCAAGATGATGAATCCTAATTATGAGTTTATAGCAAAGGGATATGGTATTCCTTATCTCTTCGTTTCGGAGCGTAAAGACCTACAGATTGCTGTGCAGAAGATGTTGACTACTAAGGGACCATTCATTTTAGAGTGTGCCATCCTTGAAGAAGACAATGTGCTGCCCATGACGCCTCCAGGCATGAATGTCAATGATATGATGTTAGAGATATAATTATGAAAGATAATAGAAAGTTATATACCCTGTTGGTTTACTCAGAGAATATTGCTGGTATACTGAATCAGATTACCGCTGTTTTTACACGTCGACAGGTAAACATCGAGAGTTTGAATGTGTCGGCCTCTAGTATTGAAGGTGTTCATAAGTACACTATTACTGCTTGGAGCGATGAAGATCAGATTGTGAAGATAACGCGTCAGATAGAAAAGAAGATAGATGTTGTAAAGGCCAACTACTTCACTGATGATCAGTTGTTTATCCGTGAGTCTGGATTGTATAAACTTTCAACTGAGAAGGTACTTCAAAATCCAGAAATATCGCGTACCATTCGTCGTAATGATGCCAGTATCATGGAGGTTAATCCAACGTACACCGTTGTAATGAAGAATGGTAAAACTGAAGATATCTTGAATCTTTATTATGCACTCAACGAGTTCGATTGTGTGTTCCAGTATACCCGTTCAGGTCGTATTGCTGTGACACGAGCTAAGCAAGAACAGGTTAGTGAATTCCTAAAAGAACGTGAAAAGTCGAATAACGATTAATGTTAGATTTTAATGGATAAGATAGGTCGTTACGATTTTTTGGCTGAACCCTTTCATTGCGACTTCTCGGGACGTCTGTTTATGGGTCATCTGGGCAATCATATGCTAAATGCTGCCGATTTCCATTCATCGGCTCGTGGTTTTGGCATGAAGTATCTCATGACTATTAATCGTTCGTGGGTGTTGTCGCGCCTGGCTATCGAGATGGACGAGATGCCCCAGCAATATACAAAGTTCAATGTAGAGACTTGGGTGGAATCAGCTATGCGTTATTTTACATCGCGTAACTTTGCTGTAACAAGTGAGGATGGCAAGATTTATGGCTATGGGCGCTCCATTTGGGCTATGATAGACACCGAGAGCCGTCAACCTACTGATATTTTTGCCATCGATAATGGTGCTATCAACAATTGGATAGTAAATGACAAGGAGTGTCCTATTGACAAAGGCGGGCGCGTGAAGATGTCTGATGATGCTCAACTTGTGCGCACTATTGATACTTATTATAACGATGTTGATATCAATGGCCATATTAACTCTGTCAAATATATTGAGCATGTTCTCGACCTATGGCCTCTCGACTGGTATCGTGACCACCAAATTAAACGTTTCGAAATAGCCTATGTCGCTGAGGCCCATGCTGGTGACCAACTATCATTTTACCGTGAGACATTGAACGATGCAGAATTCTGTATACGTATTGTTCGCACGGATGGTATCGAGTGCTGCCGTAGCAAAGTCATTTTTAAGTGATATGGACAATCTTCAAGAGATCTTTCCTGTTGTTGACGAAAGCGGGCAGGTGATTGGCTCAGCAACAAGAGGGGAATGTCATAATGGTAGTCGACTACTTCACCCCGTGGTTCATCTCCACATATTCAATTCTGTTGGTGACATCTACCTGCAGAAACGCCCCGAATGGAAGGATATTCAGCCAGATAAGTGGGATACGGCCGTTGGTGGTCATATAGACTATGGCGAGATGCCTGAAGAAGCTTTGTATCGTGAAGTCCGTGAGGAATTAGGTATTACAGACTTTGTGCCTGAGTTTATTGAAAAATATGTATTCGATAGCAAGCGCGAGCGTGAACTAGTATATGTCAACCGTACTATCTATGATGGTCCTATTTGTCCTTCTTCCACCGAATTGAATGGTGGTCGTTTTTGGACTATGCGGGAGATTAATGAAGCTATAGGGCAAGGCATCTTTACACCAAATTTCGAGAGTGAGTTCCTGCGTTGCTTCTTTCGTCTATTGGCTGTTAACTGTTTTGTAGAAAAAAATGGGATATAATTTGGCTATTTGACAATAATTGATTAATTTTGCAATCGATTTTATAGTTAACTCCCTAGTCGGTGTTTCGCGTAAACATTGAGTGGACTGGTAAGACGACGGCTCTCGGGTAGGGCTGGCATGGTACGCAAGGGATTATGTATAACATTTAAATTTAAGCTTATATGGCAGAAATGAATTTTGGTGGCGTAATCGAGACTGTAGTCACCAGCAAAGAGTTCTCTTTGGAGAAAGCACGTGAAGTATTGAAGGATGAGGTTATTGCCGTCATCGGTTATGGTGTTCAGGGTCCTGGACAGGCTTGCAACCTGCGTGACAATGGTTTCAACGTCATCGTTGGTCAGCGTCAGGGTAAGACCTACGACAAGGCTGTGGCTGACGGTTGGGTGCCTGGTAAGACCCTCTTCTCTATTGAAGAGGCTGCTGAGAAGGGTACTATCCTCTGCATGTTGCTCTCTGATGCTGGTCAGATGCAGCAGTGGCCTACCATCAAACAATATTTGAAGCCTGGTAAGACATTGTACTACAGTCACGGTTTCGCTATCAACTGGAGCGACCGCACAGGTGTTGTTCCTCCCAAGGATGTTGATGTGATCATGGTAGCTCCTAAGGGTTCAGGTACTTCTCTTCGCACCATGTTCTGCGAGGGTCGTGGTCTGAACTGCTCTTATGCTGTTTACCAGGACGCTACGGGTAAGGCTAAGGAGAAGACACTGGCCTTCGGTATCGGTATCGGAGCAGGTTACCTGTTCGAGACCACCTTCCAGCGCGAGGCTACCTCTGACCTCACTGGTGAGCGCGGCTCACTGATGGGTGCCATCCAGGGCTTGCTGCTGGCTCAGTATGAAGTGTTGCGCGAGAATGGTCACACACCTTCTGAGGCCTTTAACGAGACCGTTGAGGAGCTCACCCAGAGCCTTGGCCCGTTGTTCGGTGCTAAGGGTATGGACTGGATGTACGCAAACTGCTCTACCACCGCTCAGCGTGGTGCCCTCGACTGGGCTCCCCGTTTCCACGACGCTATCAAGCCTGTGATGGAGTGGTTGTATTATTCTGTAAAGACTGGTAACGAGGCTCAGATTACTATCGATGCAAACTCTAAGCCCGACTATCGTGCTGGTTTGGAGAAAGAACTCGAGGCCATGCGCAACCAGGAAATGTGGCGCGCTGGTGAGACCGTTCGTAAGCTGCGTCCTGAGTATCAGGAAGATTAATTTGATTGACAATTGAGAATTGTAATTGACAATTAATGCAGAATCTTGAGACTATAACCCGTCTTGTGTGTCAAGTGGCACGCGAGGCGGGTACTTATATAAGAAAGGAACGCGCTAATTTCTCAGTTGATAAAGTTGAGCGAAAGCATGCCCACGACTATGTGTCGTATGTTGACAAAGGATCGGAACAGCTGATAGTCAGTAAACTTCGAGAGATACTGCCTGAGGCAGGCTTTATTACTGAAGAAGGTTCCGCAGGACATGACGACGAGCAGTATGTGTGGGTAGTTGATCCTTTAGATGGCACTACAAACTTTATTCATGGCTTTGCACCCTATGCAGTCTCGATAGCACTATGTTGGGGTAGGGAGATCATCTTAGGTGTCGTCTATGAAATTGTCAGCGACGAATGCTTTTATGCGTGGAAAGGCGGAAAAGCCTGGGTCAACGAACAGCCTTTACACGTAGGAGAAAACAAAATCAATGATGCGTTGTTGTGCTTGCAATTACCATATAATAGTGATGCATACAAACCCGTCATTATACGCCTAATACAGCATTTTTACGGTAATGTGGGTAGCATACGGATGATTGGTTCGGCAGCTATTGCACTATGTTATGTGGCTGCTGGTCGTTTGGATGCATATGCCGAACGATATATCGGACAGTGGGACTATATGGCCGGAGCGCTCATCGTTGAGGAAGCTGGAGGATATGTTACGAATTATGTTGGCAATGACTATTTTATGGATGGTGATAGCGTGGTTGCCACCAATGGTATTGTGCATCAGAATTTATTGGATGCCATTAAGCAAGTAGAATAAATCCATCATTCTGCTTGATTTCCTCCTGTTGCATCAAATAGCTCAACGCAGCGTCAATCTCCTCCGTTGGTAATGGCAAACGGAGGATTTCTGTTATATGATGTCGTTGATGATCGGCTAACAATGATATTATTTTTTGACGAGCTGTTTGTTGTCCTTCACGGGTAACGGTCTTGCCCTGTACGTCGAGACAGACATCACACTGCCCACAGTTTGTGGATGACTTCTCGCCAAAGTATTCGAGCAACATGCGACTGCGACAACGATCAATAGCCTTGGCATATTCCAATATAGCATGTATACGTATGGTATATTGCTCCTTACGTTCTTCGTAGATATTGACAGGCAGTACAATGTGTTCGGCATCCTCACGTCGTTGGCAATAACGTATGTAGGGCACTTGCTTGCGAGGAATGAAACTAATAAGGTGACGTTGCGACAGCGATTTCAGTATATCGTAGCATTGGGGTGTTGTAATACCAGCCTGTTGTGCAACGATATTTTCATCGATGTAACCATAATCGGCAAACAAACCACCGTAGTTGCGTAAGAGGCTGATAATAACTTTTTCTTCCTTAGGGGATACCTGGTTCAGACGATACAAGTCATCGCGGCCAACAAGAAATCGGACACGAGCCTCGTTATTGGCTTCCTCGTCATATTCAATATATCCTGCACGTTCGAGTATGTGCAAGGCGGAATTCACTTGAATAGGGAAATGATGGAAGCGCAGACAAAACTCTTCGATATTGAACTCATGAGCAACACCATAGCCATCGCCGGTTGCAATCTGATAATAGTAGGCCAGATGTTCATATATCAGTCGGATGTCGTCCTTAGGAGGATAAGTGTCGTTAATGCGCTTCTGTAACTTTGCATTATCACTATTGTTGTAGAGCAGGATAGCTTGAGCAGGCTGTCCGTCACGACCAGCACGACCAGCCTCTTGAAAGTAAGCCTCAATGGAGTCTGGGCAATCATAGTGGATAACCAGACGCACATCAGGCTTGTCGATTCCCATACCGAAGGCGTTGGTAGCTACCATGATACGTGTGCGGTCATGTTGCCACTCGCGCTGTCGCAAATCTTTTTCGGTATGTTCCAAGCCTGCATGATAGAAGGTGGCAGAGAGCCCTGCCTCTGTGAGGTGCTCGCTGATTTCATGGGCATGACGACGGCTACGCACATATACGATAGCTGAGCCTGGTGCATGTTCAAGCAGTCGGATAAGATCATAGTATTTATTGTCAGAATGCTTGACAAGATAAGTCAAATTCTTGCGTTCGAAAGACATTCTAAACACGGAAAAACCGTGTTTGGAATCGGAGGACAAGGGATGGGGTGTTAGTTTTGTGCAGATGTCATCAACCACTTGTGGAGTTGCTGTGGCTGTGAGAGCCAAGATGGGTACATGGGGAAGAAACTTGCGGATACGTGCTATTTCAAGATAGGAGGGACGGAAGTCGTAGCCCCATTGTGAGATACAGTGAGCCTCATCGACAGTGATAAAGGATATGCGCATGTGTCTCAACTTGGTTTTAAACATGTCGCTGCCAAGTCTCTCGGGCGATACGTAGAGAAGTTTTATGCTGCCCAGAATACAGTTTTCCAATGTTTGCAGAATGCTGCCATGTTGCATACCACTATATATGGCAGCAGCACGGATACCTATTTGTCGGAGATGATGCACCTGATCCTTCATTAGAGCAATAAGAGGTGTGATGACAATACATGTACCTTCCATCGCCATAGCAGGAACTTGGAAAGTTATGCTTTTGCCACCACCCGTAGGCATCAGTCCGAGGGTATCATGACCAATACCGATAGACTCAATGATTTCGCGTTGAATTCCTCGGAAATCATCGTAGCCCCAGTATTGTCTGAGAATGGACTGATATTTGTCACTCATCACTCCTCCGAGGGCATGATGTCCTCAATCTGCAACTGAACCTCGCCTCGCTTGTAGGTGTTCTCTTCTATGTTATAGACGATATCAAACGAGCGCTTCGACTTGATATAGCGGGCGGCAGCACTTTGTCCGAACGCAATGCCGTTCATCACTACTGCCGACTTTGAATCAACAAGTTCTAGTTTGATATGCTCTTGATGACGACCTACCACTTTTGAGGTACCATAATCGTAAACATTGCGTGTCATGAACAGTGGTTTCTCATTCCCAGGGCCATGTGGCGCCAGTTTTTTCAGTTCTGAGAGCAGACGCTTTGAGATATGTTGGAAGTCAACCTCCAAATCAATATCCAATGTTTGTTGAGTCTGTTCAGGCATGATGTGATGACTCACATACTCTTGGAAACGACGACGGAACTCAGGAATGTTCTCCTGCTTAAGTGTCAGTCCAACGGCGTAGGTGTGACCTCCAAAATTTTCCAGTAAGTCACGACACGACTTTATAGCATCATAAATATCGAAGCCTGCAACACTGCGGGCTGAACCGGAGGCCATACCATTGATGACGGTAAGCACAACAGTAGGACGAAAGTAGAGTTCAGTTAAGCGCGAGGCCACGATGCCTACCACACCTTTTTTCCAACCCTCGTCGTAGAGCACGATTGACTTCTGATGTTGCTGACTCTCCAAACGGGCTACAATTTCATTGGCTTCCTCTGTCATCTGTTTGTCGACATCGCGGCGCTGATCGTTATATTCGTCAATACGAGTAGCAATAGTTAATGCTTTTTGCAAGTCTCGCTCTACCAATAATTCTACAGCTTCCACACCATTCTGCATGCGACCAGAGGCATTGATGCGCGGACCAATCTTGAATACGATATCGCTCATAGTTAGCTCGCGACCTGTTAATCCGCATATTTCGATGATAGCTTTCAAACCTATTGAGCAACTCTGGTTCAATTGTTTCAGACCATGGAATGCCAAGATGCGGTTCTCGCCCTCCACAGGTACTAAGTCGGATGCTATCGATACGGCACAGAAGTCGAGTAGGGGAATGAGTCGTGAGAAGGGGATGCCGTTATTTTTGGCAAACGCCTGCATCAATTTAAAACCTACGCCGCATCCGCATAGGTGCTTGAAAGGATAGGTAGAGTCTTCACGCTTAGGATTGAGGATTGCTACAGCAGGGGGTAGCACCTCGTCTGGTACGTGATGATCACAAATAATAAAGTCAATGCCACGTTCCTTGGCATATGCGATTTCTTCAACTGCCTTAATGCCGCAGTCAAGTACTATGATTAGCTTTACACCTGTCTCTACGGCATGATCAATACCCTTGATACTAACTCCGTAGCCTTCTTCATAACGGCTGGGAATATAGTATTCTATGTTGGAGTAGAACTGCTGTAAAAACTTATAAACCAAAGCTACTGCTGTACATCCGTCCACATCGTAGTCGCCATATACCATGATACGTTCCTTACGCCCCATGGCATCGTTTAGTCGGTCTACTGCTACGTCCATATCATTCATTAGGAACGGATCAATCAACTCGTTAAGCATGGGACGGAAAAAACGCTTGGCCGCACTCTCTGTCTTAATGCCACGTTTGATGAGCAGACAGGCCATGATGGGACTCATACCAATCTTCTCAGCCAATTCGTTGGCTGAGAGCAGTTGCTCAGGTGTAGGTGGTTCGTAGTTCCATTTAAATTGCATTTAGATTTGTATTTAACAAATTGAAATGTAGCTCTCATATTAGTCTATGTAATCCATCTTGACTACAATGACACGTATAGTCTGGTCTTTCTTTTTGGTCTGAACTTTTGCAATATGCCAGTCAGATGGAAAGAAAATGACAAACTGTCCACTCTTGACATTGAAGAAGTTGGTTTTCTCCTTCACATATTTATAACGCATCACATCTTTTGTGTCATTGTAAGGCTGAGACACAGTACTTGATTCATGGTCAAGTAGGGCAAAGCCCTCGGTGCCTTTTACAACCACCATGAAGTCACTCTTCTTGCGATGGCTTTCTGTGTTGCGTTTGTCTAGCGGACCGTTTTCCGAGTCTTCCACACTGGCCACCAATGTGGAACCCGGTATCGGATGCTTGCCCTTTGGAATAGTAAGAAGGTCAGTATCACGTAGCCACCGGAACAATGTATTCCATTGGTCTGGATTCTTTTGATACTGACTATAGAACTCGTCAATGTTCAGAGTCTTGTGGGGTTTAGCTTTTTTGAAGCCATTAGTCCACTCGCCTTTCTTCATCCATGTGCGAGCATCATTCTGTCCGTGAATAGGTAAGATAGCAAAAAGAAGTAGAAATGAAACACTTATTACTCTTACCAACGTTTTTCTGCTGATTGCCTTGTTCATAGTCTTTCCTTTTCTTGTTCCTTTTTACTATCTTATCAGTTATTCTTACAATCCTAGTTTTTTGCGGATATTGGCAGGGATGGCTTTCTTGTTGACGAGGAAATCCATCGTGTTGGCAGCAATAAAGGCCTTGGTCATGTACCAGATACCCTTATAGTCGCCAGTTTCACCCCATGAGTTTTTCACCATGTAGTACTCCTTGCCGTTTTGGTCCTTTGCAACACCAAAAATATGCATGCCGTGATCGTCGGTCAACTCCCAGTTGTCGAAACGTTCCTGACGCATTTGCTGTGTAGGAACAATTTCGGGAACGGTGCATCCTAATGAGTCGATGATGTTTGTCTTTTTCTGTTTGTCAAGTTTCAGCCACTTAGCCATGTCGCTACCTGCCAGACTTTGAGCCTGTTTTGTGTCAATAGCATAAGCTAAGCCTTTGCGGGTAAATCCGTCTTCAGAAACGTCACCGCCCCAAGCTACCGTATAACCATTCTCAATCGCATTATCGATAATCTGCATCATTTCGTCCATGGGTACATTATATGACAGAGGGAAACGCCAGTTGTCCTGAACCTCTACAGCAAAAGCGGTGTAGAAAGGATGGTGGGTATAGCTGGTAATGCTGACATAGTCGTTAAGGTCAATACCCAAAGAAGCCATAAAGCTTTTCGGTGTATATTGCTTGCCTTCATAGGTGAAGTTCTCAGGGCACTTGCCAAGATATGCGTCGAGGATGCCCTGCAGACCAACTTTCCACTGACCGGAAATCTTCTTGGCATCGCTCTTGGCAATAGCGCCAACGTAAGGCTCCATCACAGAGAAGAATTCGTTGAAATTGTTCAATGAATCGCCATACAGTGAGCCAGGGAAAGGCATAGTTCCCTCTGGAACGATACCATGATTTTTCATTGTGGCGAGCACGTCTTCTGCACTACCACCCTGTGAGAACTGGCAGTCACCATGGAAACGAACAACCTGAATGGCACGATCCATGTAGGTCTTATTACATACGAAACTCTCGCAGAGATCGTATTTCTTACCAGTATTCTTGAGGATTTCAGCCTCAAAGAATGACAGGGTAGAGTAGTCCCAACACGTACCAGAACGGTTCTGGTCCTTCACACTTGTGATGGGTAGCTCTTTAATAGTAGTGAACACTGGTTTGTTTGTGTTCTTTTTCTCAGGAGCCTTTTTCTTTGCGGCTCCGGCACTGCTCACTGCTACACACAGTGCCAGTGCGATGGTCAATACTTTCTTCATTACTTTTCTCTTTTTATATTATTGATATTATTTCTTCGTTATGTGAGGTGTTATCAAGCGTTTGTAGCCATAAACGCTTCAAGTTCAGCATGATGATAAGGTATGCGCTTTTGTCCTAGGAATCGGCAACCGTCCTTGGTGATGAGTACATCGTCTTCAATGCGGATACCACCAAAATCCTTATAAGTTTCGAGTTTGTCAAAGCACAAGAATTCCTCGCAGTGTCTATTTGCTTTCCACTCATCGATGAGAGCGGGAATGAAATAGATGCCGGGCTCGTCGGTGACGACAAACCCTTCCTCTAGTTTACGACCCATACGCAGACAATTAGTGCCGAACTGTTCAAGGTTAGGACGCGTTTCGTCATCGAACCCTACGTAGATTTGTCCTAAACCCTCCATATCGTGCACATCCATACCCATCATGTGTCCCAATCCATGAGGCAGGAACATGGCATGGGCTCCTGCACGAACAGCCTCGTCAGTATCACCTTTCATGAGTCCGAGCTCCTTCAAACGTTCGGTCATCATACGGCATATGGCAAAGTGTACGTCTATATAGCGGACACCTGGCTTAGCGACCTCTAGAACATAGTCGTGACAAGCTTCAACAATGCTATAGATTTCTAGTTGGCGTTGTGTGAATTTACCTGTAACAGGCATTGTTCGTGTATGGTCTGAACAGTAGTCGTCTAATTCGCAACCAGCATCACATAGTACCAAGCGACCCGCTTCGAGTTGTACATCAGAGGGATTGCCGTGCATAATTTCACCATGCTGAGAAAAAATAGTAGCAAAGCTTGTTCCTCCTGCCAGACTGCGGGCAATACCGTCAACCTGACCGCCTATGAAACGTTCGGTAACACCTGGCTTGATAAGTAGCTGGGCGGTTGTGTGCATAGCATAGCCCACATCGCAGGCACGGTCGATGACCGCAATTTCCTGTGGATCTTTAGTGGAACGCATTTTGACTACTGCCTTTATAAGATCAAGTGATGCGGATCCCTTTTGCTTTGAAGGATGGATGCCCAACAAGTCCATGATTTGTATCTTTGTATCGTGGCGATAGGGGGGCAGAAAATGCACAATGGTGTTTGTTGATGTATTACAAATAGAACTGAGGACAGACATAGGGGCTGTCTTTGTGATACCCACCTCTGCGGCGAGGTCGCTGACAGATGGTGTAAAGCCCATCCATACTATATCTTCAACGTCGATATCATTGCCTAAAAGCCATTCTTCGTCTTTGTCAATATCGATTACACCGACCAAACCATCGCGGTGCTGTCCAAAGTAATAAAGAAATGTAGAATCCTGACGCATAGGTGCATATGTGTTGGCAGGATAATTATAGGGTGCTTCATTGTTACCAAAGAGCACGATGATACCTTTTCCAACGAGTTTTTTTAGCTCGGCACGCCGACGGATATATGTGTTTTTATCGAACATAAATCAAGAATATCTTACTATTGGTTACAAATATTCTGCAAAGATACGCATTTTTTATGTAAAAGCATTATCTTTGCACCATTATTTATGCTTAATGCACCCTAAAAAGTATTAAAATGCAAATTACTCAACATACAGGACTCGTGTTAGAAGGTGGCGGCATGCGTGGCGTGTTCACTGCCGGCGTACTGGATGCGCTGATGAAAAACGAGGTGTATTTTCCGTATGTCGTAGCTGTCTCTGCGGGTGCTTTACACGGTCTCTCCTATATGAGTCGTCAGCCTCGCCGTGCTCGTTGGTCGAGTATTGATATGCTGAAAAAATACGGCTATATCTCTTTGCGCAGTCTGGTGCAGAATGGCAGCATCTTTGACCCCAATATCCTGTACGAACGGTTTCCTGACGAAATTATCCCCTTTGATTATAAGACCTACGAAAACAATCCTGCTACTTTCGAGATGGTGACGACTAATTGCAAGACGGGTCGTGCGCAGTATCTGTCAGAACGCTACAATCATCATCGGTTGATACAGATTGCGAAGGCCTCCAGTGCCTTGCCTTTCGTGTCTCAGGTCACTTTTGTTGATCATGTTCCAATGTTAGATGGTGGAATTGTCGACAGTATACCTATTGTTCGATCTATTGATACTGGTCATCACGAAAATGTAGTGGTTTTGACACGAAATCGTGGTTATCGTTCTACGGAGCCTGATATTAAGATGCCCAAATTTGTGTACAAAGAATTTCCGCGCCTTCGTGTTGTACTCAGCAGAAGAACGGAAGAATACAACCACCAGCTTGACCTGATAGAACGTATGGAAGATTGGGGCGAAATCGTCGTCATTCGTCCTGAGCGCCCGTTGGAAGTGGGACGAATCACACAAGATGTCGTCAAACTGGAACGTCTTTATGAAGAAGGCTTCCTGCTTGGCGAACGCTTCTGTAACAGCTTGAGTACTTTTTGACTTTTTACTTACTCTTCGCTGAGTAAGTCTGGGCGCAGACGACGCGTGCGCTCCATTGCCTGCTCCAATTCCCAGTTGCGGATTTTAGCTTCGTTACCCGATAGCAGAATGTCAGGTACTTTCCAACCTTTGTAGTCGGCTGGACGCGTGTAGATGGGTGCTGCCAACAGGTCATCTTGGAAACAATCGCTGAGTGCTGATTGCTCGTCACCGATGACACCGGGAACGACGCGTACTACAGCATCGGCAATCATCGCTGCCACCAGTTCTCCGCCTGTCAATACAAAGTCGCCAATTGATATTTCACGGGTAATCAGATGGTCGCGAACGCGCTGGTCTATACCTTTGTAGTGGCCTGCCAGAATAATGAGATTGCCCTTCAGCGACAATTCATTAGCGATATGCTGGTCGAAGCGCTCGCCATCGGGTGACGTGAAGATGATCTCATCGTAGTCGCGCTCAGCCTTCAAGGCCGTAATACAGCGGTCAATAGGCTCGCACTGCATCACCATTCCTGCACTGCCGCCATAAGGATAGTCATCCACACGGCGCCACTTGTCGAGCGTATAGTCGCGCAAGTTATGAAGCCGTATTTCTGCTAGACCCTTCTTCTCGGCACGTGCCAGGATGCTCTCATGGACGAATCCTTCGAGCATCTCTGGTAATACCGTGATAATATCAATTCTCATTCTTAATTGTTATATTCCTGCCAAGATTTAATCTTGATATCGTCCTGCTTGAGGGCGGTGAAGGCCTCGATGAAAGCCTTGGCTAGACGGACATTGGTCATCAAGGGGATGTTATGGTCAATGGCACCGCGACGAATACGATATCCATTGGTCAATTCACGCTTGGTATGGTTCTTCGGTACGTTGACGATGAGGGCAAACTTGTGCTGGGCAATCATGTCCATCACGTTGTTTTCACCTTCCTCGTCAGGCCAACTGACGGCAGTAGCCTCGACGCCGTTGTCGTTGAAGAACTTGGCAGTACCACCAGTAGCATAGACCTTGTAACCCTTCTTCACCAACTCCTGGGCGGGCTCCAACAGGCTAACCTTACCCTTGGCACCACCTGAAGAAATCAGGATGCTGCTACCATCCTTAGGCAGACGGTAGCCGGTAGCAATGAGCGAGTTGAGCATAGCCTCGTTGAGGTCGTCGCCCAGACAGCCTACCTCACCGGTAGAGCTCATATCGACACCCAGCACGGGGTCGGCATTCTGCAGACGGGCAAACGAGAACTGAGAGGCCTTGACGCCGATGCGGTCGATGTCGAACTCTGACGAGTCTGGACGAGAGTAGGGGGCGTCGAGCATGATCTTCGTAGCAGTCTCGATGAAGTTGCGCTTCAGAATTTTAGATACAAAGGGGAACGAACGTGATGCACGCAGGTTACACTCGATGACTTTCACCTCGCGGTTCTTAGCCAGGAACTGGATATTGAATGGACCGCTGATGTTGAGCTCGGCAGCAATCTTGCGGGCAATCTTCTTGATTTGACGGATGGTAGAGAAGTAGATGTGCTGGGCGGGGAACACCATCGTGGCGTCGCCAGAGTGCACACCGGCATACTCTACGTGCTCGGAGATGGCGTACTCGACAACCTCGCCCTTGTCGGCAACGGCATCGAACTCAATCTCCTTGGTCTCAGTCATGAACTTCGAAATAACTACAGGGAACTCCTTAGACACTTCGGTAGCCATGTTGAGGAAGCGATGCAGCTCCTCGTCGTCGTAGCATACATTCATGGCAGCACCCGACAATACGTAGCTCGGACGCACGAGAACGGGATAACCAACCTCGTCGACAAACTGCTTGACATCCTCGAAAGAGGTCAGAGCACGCCATGCAGGCTGGTCGATGCCGAGCTTGTCGAGCATGGCGGAGAACTTGTCGCGGTTCTCAGCACGGTCGATGTCGACAGGACTGGTACCGAGAACGGGAACACCCTGACGGTGCAACTTCATGGCGAGGTTGTTAGGTATCTGACCACCCACAGAGACGATGACACCACGAGGCTGTTCGAGGTCCATAACGTCGAGGACACGCTCCAAAGAGAGCTCGTCGAAGTACAGACGGTCGCACATATCGTAGTCCGTTGACACGGTCTCGGGGTTGTAGTTAATCATGATGGACTTGTAGCCCAGCTTGCGAGCGGTATTGATAGCGTTCACCGAACACCAGTCGAACTCTACTGACGAACCGATACGATAAGCGCCTGAACCTAAGACTACTACGGATTTTTCGTTCTTGTAATAGTTGATGTCGTGTGCTGGGGTATAAACCTTGCCGTCGGGCTGTGCGAAGGCAGGTGTATGGGTGTAGGTGAAGTAGAGGTAGTTGGTGAGCTCAGGATGTTCGCTGGCAACGGTAGGAATACGCTTCACAGAAGGCAGGATGCCTTTCTGCTTACGATATTCGCGAACCTGCAGGTTCTCCTTCTCCATATTGGTGGACTTGGTCTTCAGGACGAAGCGGGCAATTTGGAAGTCAGAGAAGCCACACTGCTTTACCTCCAGCAGCAACTCATCGGGGAGTTCCTCCAGCTTGTTGTACTTCTGCAACTCGTGCTTCAGGTCAACGATATGCTTCAGGCGTTCTAGAAACCAAACGTCAATCTTGGTGAGCTGCTCGATGCGCTCAACGGTGTAGCCATCCTCCAGAGCCTGTGCGATAGCAAAGATACGCAGGTCGGTGGGGTTAGCCAGAGCATCGTCCAAGTCGTCGAACTTTGTGTGGTCGTTGCCCACGAAACCGTGCATGCCCTGACCAATCATGCGGAGACCCTTCTGAATCATCTCCTCGAACGAGCGACCGATAGACATAATCTCACCTACAGATTTCATACTGGAACCAATTTGACGGCTGACACCGGCAAACTTGGTGAGGTCCCAACGAGGAATCTTACAAATCATGTAATCGAGGGACGGAGCAACATAGGCTGAAGAGGTGGTACCCATTTCGCCAATCTGGTCGAGGGTATAGCCCAGCGCAATCTTGGCAGCAACGAAGGCGAGGGGATAGCCGGTTGCCTTTGAAGCCAGCGCAGAAGAACGGCTCAGACGAGCGTTGATCTCGATGATACGATAGTCGTTGGTCTCGGCATTGAAGGCAAACTGAATGTTGCACTCACCGACGATCCCCAGATGACGTACGCACTTGATGGTGATATCCTGCAACATCTTAACCTGCTCATCCTTCAGCGAACAGGTAGGAGCAACAACGATAGACTCACCGGTGTGGATGCCCAGGGGATCGAAGTTCTCCATAGAGGCTACGGTGAAGCAATGGTCGTTAGCGTCGCGGATGGTCTCGAATTCAATCTCTTTCCAGCCTTTCAGAGACTCCTCAACCAATATCTGGGGAGCAAAGGTGAAGGCACTCTCAGCCAGTTCCTTGAAGGCTTTCTCGTCAGGACAGATACCTGAACCCAGTCCACCCAGCGCATAGGCTGAACGGATCATGATGGGGAAGCCAATTTCGTGGGCAGCCTTCAAAGCGTCTTCCATGTTTTCCACGGCGTGGCTGACAGGAGTCTTCAGCGCAATCTCGTCAAGTTTCTTAACGAAGAGGTCGCGGTCTTCGGTGTTCATGATGGCTTCGACGCTGGTTCCCAGAACCGCTACACCATACTCCTTCAGGATACCTTTCTGGTAGAGTTCAGTACCGCAATTCAGAGCGGTTTGACCACCAAAAGCCAAAAGAATGCCGTCGGGACGTTCCTTCTTGATGATTTCCGTCACGAAGTGCGTCGTCACCGGTTGAAAGTATACCTTGTCGGCGATACCTTCAGAGGTCTGAATCGTAGCGATGTTTGGGTTTACTAACACGGAAGAGATTCCTTCCTCGCGTAATGCTTTAAGTGCCTGGGAGCCAGAATAGTCAAACTCACCAGCTTGTCCGATTTTTAAGGCGCCTGAACCTAATACCAGCACCTTTTTTAATTGTTTTGTCATATCGTTTGCTGTATGTCTTGATTGCATTCTGGGCTGCAAAGGTACGAAGAATTTAGCAAATTACCAAGCATCTTTGCATAAAAAAATAAAATGTGTAATTTCCATGTATTTTTATAATGTTTTCATACGCGTATACTTTTATAAAACAAATTTTGTTTATTTGAATTAAAATGATTACTTTTGCAGCAAAAATTAAATCGAATATGAAGAAATTACTTTTAACAATGATGTTTGCCTTTGTGGTTTCTGTTGTTCAAGCACAGTTGTCTGATGTTAAGGCTCAAGTAGATCATATGGCTAAAGGAAATCGTAATATAGGAACTCAAGTGACCAATCTTACGATGACTGATGTTGATGGAAAGGAGCATCAACTTAGTGAATGGTGTGGTAAAGGCAATTATGTATTGATTGATTTTTGGGCTTCATGGTGTGGGCCATGCCTAAGAGAACTGCCCAATGTCATCAGTTGCTATGAGAAATATCATGGTAAAGGTTTTGAGATTATTGGCATTTCGTTCGATAATCGTAAAGAAGCATGGTTGGCAGCTATCAAACGGCTAAATATGATGTGGCCACAATTAAGTGACCTGAAAGGTTGGAAGAGTCTTGGTGCTGTTGCCTTTGGTGTTACCAGTATTCCTGCCAACATTCTTGTTGATCCGCAAGGACGTATTGTTGCGCTTGACTTACGAGACACAAACTTGATAAACATACTAGCAGAAATATATCAATAAGGAATTTCGATAATGAAGCGACAGCCTTGGTGGTAGTTAGTGTCAAGTATCAGGTCGCCACCAAGATTCTGTGCATGACGTTTTGCCAATGGCAAGCCTAATCCAAGTCCTTCGGTCAGATCGTCGCCTTTAGCAAAGAACTTAAAAATAACTTTACTATCTGCTTCGCTTATATTCTTTCCAGTGTCTTCGACCATGAAGCGGACAATATTCTCAGTTCGCATAACATGTATACAGATATTCTTCCCGTCCGAATACTTAGCCGAATTATATAACAATTCTCGTAGGGCTCGCATTAGGTAGAGACGGTTTCCTTTAATGCTGAAATCATCAGGCACGTCAGTTTGGAAGTTTATGTGTAGATTTGGGTAGTGCATGTTGGTATAGCCTATAGCTTCATTGACCACATCGTTGCAAGGAACTATGTCCTGTTTTTGACTATTCAGTTCTTCTGAAAGTCCTGTGTCAGAACTATCGAAGAGCATCAATAACATTCGATTGAGGTGTTTAGAGTTATGGTCCATCATGTCAGTGATGCTTTTCGTCTCTTCGTCCGATAGTCCTTCATTGCTGCCGTCGCTCAGTACTTGAGCAAAACCCATGATAATGTTGAGCGGTGTACGTATTTGGTGACTCACATTTTGTATAAACGTTGTTTTCTGCTTATCAGCCTCTTCGACCATTCGTGTGGCACGCTCTAGTTCTTCGTTGCGTAGTTTTGTCTGTTCGGTGGTATAACACACACTGCCCATATGAAAGTTCAGTGCCTGCAACATGGTAGCAAAACTATTTTGTAGGCGTCCTATGACGTCTTCTCGCTGACTCTTAGGAATGTGGACTTCCATACTTCCGGATGCTATTGCTTGTGTCTTTTCCAACAACTGGTTCAGTGGACGAATGGCATGCTTAACAGCTCTATGACTCAGCAACAGGATAATGATTAGTCCAATGATGAGAAGTGATATAACGATGTATGTTAGTCGATAGTAGCCTGCCAGCACATCGCTCTCTGGACAGACAATAGCTAGACTCCAATCAGTGCCAGGTACGGGCTGATAGCATACAAGACATGCCGAGCCATCTATGTTGACAGCCATTTGTCCTCGTTTACCCGCTGACATTTCGTGTCCCAAGGCATAGATATCTGACTGTTCACGTGGGTCGGCATTATCGAAAATGGTCTGCGTGAATAGGCGTGTAGAGTCGGGATGGATGAAGTAGCGTCCCTCGTTGTTAAGCATCATAAAGTATGAGCTGGGGTAGGGTTTTACTTCTGACATAACCTTTGATAGTCTCAATAGCGAGAGGTCAGTAGATATAATACCAACTATCAAGCTATCGGCGTCATATAGAGGTTTCCCGTATGAGGCTATCATGCCGTCAAGGGTAAGTTCCAGCGAGTCTACTTCATCGGTATAAACAACCCAACAGGCATCGTTGAGGTCATGTGGTGTTTTATACCATATCTTATGAAAATAATCGTATGGTTCTTCTATGACAGTTCTGATGGAATCTGATTCTCTGACGGTATATGCTGAGAAGTGTCGTCCGTATTTCTCAAATATGTCGGGTTCAGCACTGATAGAACAGCCATCGATATGCGGATTTAGTTGGACGATACGTTTGGTGTATCCCAGTATTGATTCAGGCTGGAATGACTGTTCTATCATCCAAGTGTAGGCATTAGTAGCGTTTTCTATGGTCATTAAATTACGTATGAGTTTCTGCATAGTGGTGTTGAGTACGGCATTGGCACGTCCGACAACTTCTGTGCGGATGATGTGACGTGATTGGGTGAATAATATACCGAGCGAAACCACGAATATGGTAATGGCCATTAGCAGAATGCCAAGACTGAGTTTTGCAGAGAATGACTTCCTTATTCCGTTAAGCATCCTGAACCTCCTTTCTAATGTCCTCGTCTGACATATTAATCAAGTTCTTCAGTAGCTCAGCAATGGCGTTGCCGTTTTTTTGAATGTCATCGGCTAGACATTTGATATCCTGTCCTTCAGTCTTTCTATTTCTGTCACATAATGTATTCACATCTTTGCTAATGCTTTCTGCGGGTTCTATCATTTGATTGGTCATATTGTGCAGGAATGCCGTCTTCATACGGTCTGCTTTTTGGGCTTCCCTGTATGCTATGCTTAGTTCTTTTCCGTGTTCTTTAAGTTGGTTTGTCAACTGATCCAGTTCACCAATATTGGTAGCCAGTGATTGCTGCATTAATTTAAAGTTGTCTTGTAATCGTCCTATCTCATCTTCTCGTCGACTGTTTGGGATAGGTTCGTCCATATTTCCATCTGCTATACGCTGTGCCTGCTCTGTTAGCATGGTAAGCGGCATTAGTTTATTATGGATATAAAAAGTGCTAATGAGGAATGACAAAAGCAGACCTATGATGGCAATAGCCATGACATAATATGTAAGGTTATGATAGTCACCAAGAATGTCTTCTTCAGGATAGATGATGCCTGCACTCCATCCTAAGTCGTCTGCCGAACGGCCTGGAACGGCAATACGTTTAAAAGGTTTGTAAAAAACATAGAGATCAGTATCACCCATGCGGAATGGCTTGTAGCCTGTTTCACCTGATATCATAGCTTGTGCGGCATCCTTGGCCGATTTCTCTTTCAGCATCAGTGCCGTCTTGCTCATTAGTTTTTTACTGATAGGATGTACAATGAATGTTCCGTCTTTTTCTATCAGTGTACAGTAGGAGTTCTTTGACGGTTTTGCCTCTGATACGACTTTTGAAAGCAGACTAAGTGATACGTCAACACCAATTACTCCGATTGGCTTGCCATCAGCATTGGGTGAAGGTATCGGTAACGAAAGTGTGATGATGGGAGCCTCGTCGGATTCTATACCCTTCAGCGGATTAATCCATCCAATTTTGCCCGTCTTCATAGGTTCAGTAAACCATATTTGTTCAGTGTAGGGCTGGTCGGCAAACATGTCGTCAGGTACGATGTCAGAGTCTGCATATGCCACACCTGCACTGTCAGGACGGTGCATATAGGCCATAAAAAGTTGATGGTCTTTGTAGTAGTTCTCCTTGAAAGCGATGGCGCATCCGGCTACATAGGGATTTGTTTCCACTATTTTGCGTGCATAAGTGAACATTAAATCAGGATTGTTCAGATTTGGTAGCATACTGTAGAAGATGTTGCCCGTTGTTTGTTCAACACTCAGCAGGATGTTATCTATGTTTTGTATGGTCCCTTCTAGTGTCTGAACTGCCTTCTGTATGGCTTCTTCCTTAACTGCTTTGCGCGAAAAGTATAACATCACAAACAATGAGGCCATGAGTAATATCGTCATAGCTAACACCACCATCAGACCAATCCGCACCGATAATGTTTTTCGTATTATTTTAGGCGCTTGAAGCATTTCGGAAGCAAAGATACTTAGAAATTATGAAACAACCAAGTCATAACACCCAAAATATGTTAATCATATATAGATTTGTATCAAAAAAGATACCACTGATATTCCAGTGGTATCTTTTAGTGTGTCGTTGTAAGCAATATTACTTGTTATCGACGGCAGCCTGCTCGATGGGCAGACAGCGCTTGTAGTTCTCGATGTACTTCTCGAAGCCAGCGACGTCCTCAGCAGTAGGGGCGATACTTGTGCCTGTGTTGCCTGCAAAGACGACATCCTCGAGGTAGTCGGCCAGCGACTTGCCATTCTTATTAATAAGGTAGCCGGCCAGCAGGGCAATACCCCATGCTCCACCTTCGCCAGCAGTCTCCATCACCGAGATAGGCGAGTTCAGGGCGGCAGCCAGCATGCGCTGTCCGACACCGGCGGTCTTGAAGTAACCACCGTGACCTGTAATGCGATCCACGCGAATCATCTCGTCCTTGAATAGGATGTCGTTACCGATTTTCAGCACGCCAATAGCACCGTAGAGATTGGCACGCATGAAGTTGGCGAGGTTGAACTTGTCGTTAGCCGAGCGCACAAAGAGGGGACGACCGTCGGCTAGACCTGTGACAGGCTCACCGCTCACGTAGTTGTAGGCCATCAATCCGCCGCAGTCGGTGTCACCTTCCAAGGCCTTGTTGAACAGCTTACCGTACAGTTCGTTCATATCGACGGGAACGCCCAGCAATTGCTGATACTCCTTGAACAGTCCTACCCAGGCATTGATATCGCTGGTGCAGTTGTTGCAGTGTACCATAGCCACGAGGCTTCCGTCGGGTGTGGTCACCATGTCAATCATCTCGTAAGGCTTCGACAGCGGCTTCTCCAGCACAATCATCGAGAACGACGATGTGCCTGCCGATACGTTACCGGTACGTTGTTTGACGGCGTTGGTGGCTACCATGCCTGTACCAGCGTCGCCCTCGGGAGGACAAACGGGACAGCCAGGCTTCAGGTGACCACTGACGTCCAGCTTCTTGGCACCCTCGGCAGTCAGTTCACCAGCAACCTCACCAGCATTCAAGCTCTTGGGTAGGATGTCGAGTAATCTAAAGGGCAAACCTTTAGACGCTAGTATCTTGTCGAACTTCTCGACCATCGTGGCATCGTATGTCTTCGTGGCGGGGTCTACAGGAATCATACCTGAGGCATCGCCCACGCCCAACACGAACCGGCCCGTCACCTGCCAGTGCACATAGCCTGCCAGTGTGGTCAGGAACTTGATGTCCTTCACGTGCTCGTCGCCGTTCAGAATGCACTGGTACAAATGTGATATTGACCAGCGCAAGGGGATGTTATAGTTGAACAACTCCGACAGTTCGGCAGCGGCCTGGCCCGTATTGGTGTTACGCCATGTGCGGAACGGTACCAGAATATCCTGTTTCTCGTTAAAGGCCATATAGCCATGCATCATAGCTGAGAAACCGATGGCGCCCAGCGACTCTATTTCACAGTCATACTGCTTCAGCACGTCCTTGCGCAGTTCGGCGTAGCAGTCCTGCAGTCCATACCAGATAGCCTCGATGCTGTAGGTCCACAGCCCGTCCACGAGCTGGTTCTCCCACTCATGCGAGCCCTGTGCAATGGGTTTATTGTTCTCGTCAATGAGAACGGCTTTGATACGTGTAGAACCGAACTCGATACCGAGAATGGCCTTACCACTTTCTATTACTTGTTTTGCAGTCATAATTATCAATCATTAATTATTGAAGCGCTTTATTCAGCATGAAGTACACCTCGTTATTGCGCAGCGTCTGCTTGAAGTCGTACGTCGTGGTCTGCTTGTTAATCTTAACATACTCGATGCCCAGCATCTCGGCAAAGTCCTCCCAGTACTCTTCGGTAATGTCGTACGAGAAAGCACTGTGGTGTGTGCCGCCAGCCAGTATCCACGCGCCAGCACCCACCTCGAACGAAGGCTGCGGAACCCACAGCGCCGAAGCCACGGGCAGGTTGGGCATGGGCTTCGGCTCGATGCACTCAACTTCCTGAGAGATGAGGCGGAAGCGGTTGCCCAGATCGACAACGGTAGCTTTGATACCGCGACCTACCTTTGAAGTGAACACTAGTCGGGCAGTCTGCTGCTTGCGGATGCCGATGCCCAGGAAGTGAACCTCCAGTGTAGGCTTATCGACGGCAATGAGCGGGCAGACTTCGAGCATGTGGCTCTGCAGGCACGACGACTGGCTGCCTGCGAAATTCAGCGTGTAGTCCTCCAGGAACGAGCAGCCAGTGGGCATGCCCTGCTGGATAACCCACAGGGTGCGATAGAGGCAAGCCGTCTTCCAGTCACCCTCAGCACCGAAGCCGATACCCTCGGCCATGAGGCGCTGTGATGCCAGACCGGGAATCTGGTCGAAACCGCAGAAGTCGGGCTGGTCGATGTCGGCGTCACCCAGATCGTCGAAGTTAGTGGTGAAGGCAGTAGCACCCTCGTCCTTCAGTACACGACGCAGGGCAATCTCAGCCTTGGCGGCGTTCCATACCTTCTGCCAGTAGACTTCCTCACCAGACTCGTCAATCTTGATGGTGTACTGCTGCTTGTATTCCTCGACCAACGCGTCAACCTCGGCATCGGTCACCTTGCGCCAATACTCCATGAGACTAGATACGGGATAGTAGTCAACGTGGTAGCCAAGACGCTGCTCGAATTCGACGCGGTCGCCATCAGTTACGGCTACGTTGTTCATGTTCATGCCGAACATCAGGCAGCGTACATTCTTGGCATCAGCGACACCAGCAGCCACGCGGGCCCATACGGCAATCTGCTCCTGGGCCTTTTGGTCCTTCCAGTAGCCGCAAACCACCTTGCGGGGCACACGCATACGGGTGCAGATATGTCCGAATTCGATGTCGCCGTGAGCCGACTGGTTTAGGTTCATGAAGTCCATATCCATCGTCTCCCAGGGAATCTCGGCGTTATACTGCGTGTGGAAGTGGAGTAGGGGCTTCTGCAGATCTTGCAGACCCTTGATCCACATCTTAGCAGGCGAGAAGGTGTGCATCCAAGTGATGATACCCACACACTTGTCGTCGTTGTTGGCGGCCTTCATGACGTTCTCGACTTCCTTCGAGCTATTGGCCGTACCTTTATAAACTACCTTGATGGGAATGATACCACTATTGTTCAGGCCATCTACCATCTCCTTCGAGTGGCCGTCCACAGCAACAACAGCATCACCACCGTACAGCAACTGTGCACCAGTGACCCACCAAATTTCTAGATTATCAAATGCTTTAATCATAATAGTTACTTCTTTTTCTGTCCGTAATAAGCGTTAGGGCCATGCTTGCGTGAGAAGTGCTTCTCAACGAGCAGAGGATTCATCTTGGTCTCAGGATTGAGCGTGAACGAGATGTAAGCCATCTTTGCCACCTGCTCAGTGACTACTGCATGATAGACAGCCTGGTCGGCATCCTTTCCCCATGCGAATGGACCATGATTCTTTACCAATACTGCAGGGGTATGAACTGGATTAATCTCGCCATTAAGGAAACGATTGACAATCACGACACCCGTGTTATGCTCGTATTCAGGCATTTGGTCGGCAGTCATTGCATCAGTGCATGGAATGCAGTCGTGGAAATAGTCGGCATGAGTAGTACCGATGTTTGGAATGTCCTTGCCAGCCTGAGCCCATGCAGTAGCATAAGTAGAGTGGGTATGGACAACACCGCCAATTTCAGGGAATGCCTTATACAGTACCAGATGAGTTGGTGTGTCGCTCGATGGATTGAGGTCACCCTCGACTACCTTGCCGGTTTCGAGGTCGACAACTACCATGTCCGATGCCTTCATCACGTCGTACTCTACGCCTGAGGGTTTGATAACTACGAGGCCTTTCTCGCGGTCAATGGCCGACACGTTGCCCCAAGTGAATATTACGAGATTATGTTTTACGAGGTCCAAGTTAGCCTTGAACACCTTTTCTTTAAGTTCTTCTAACATTTTATTAATTATGAATTACGAATTATGAATTACGAATTACGAATTACGAATTGTTCTTTGTTGACAAACCTGCTTGCTCATTACAAACTCATTCTTCTCATTAAGAAATTTGTAGAGGTTTACAATACGTATTGCAAACAGCATTGCTTTTTCTTTTACAACATTTTCTTTAATCATCATTCAACGGAATTCGGAATTTGTAATTCGGAATTATTTAAAGTTTGAAGTTCGGATCTTCATCGTACGCTTTCTTGTTGAAGCGATAGAGAGATGCACCACGCTTAGAGTGCGTCTTGTCAATGAGTTCAGTCTTCTCAATATAATCCATATCCTTGATGCGCTTGCGGAAATTGCGCTTGTCGACTTCCTCACCGATGACAGCCTCATAAAGGCGCTGCAACTGTGTGAGTGTGAAGAGTGGTGGCAACAGTTGGAAACTGATGGGACGAGTTTTTATTTTATCACGCATCAATTTGAGAGCCCTGTTCACCATTTGGTTGTGGTCGGAATACATGGTTGGAACCTTGTCGACCTCTACCCATTCAACACCGTGCTCCTTGCGAAGTTTATCATCGTAGTCATTGACATTGATAAGTGCATAATAGGCTACAGAGACCACACGCTCTCCTGGGTCACGGTCTACAGTGCCAAAAGCACCAACCTGGCGCATATAGACATTGTGCAGACCTGTCAATTCGTTAAGGGTACGGTTGGCAGCCTCGTCGAGACTCTCGTCACCGCGAACGAAGCCTCCATAGAGGCTCCATTCGCCGCGACCAGGGTCCAACTGTCGTTTACCGATCAGAATCTTCAGCTTGTTGTTGTCGAAACCGAAGATGATACAGTCGACAGACAGAAGGACTTTCTGGAATTCTTTATAATACGTTGTCATTGTTGCTTTGAGTCTATTACCACAATGCGATATAGAGGATGGTCAATATGGCGATGACACCAAACGCACCGATATTGAAAATCTTGTCGGTATGGAACACATTCAGGTCGATAGCTACCAGCTTGGGATCCTGAACCTTGTCCAGAGCGTTCGAACGCAGGTAGATACCGATGGTGGCCGTGATGGCTGCGAAGAAAATCCAAGCGCCCTCGAAGCCGAGCATGTGCATAGACTCGTTGAAGAAACCAGCAATGCAGAGTGCAAGCGAAACACCAGCAATGATGAACATGATGCGGCTCCAGAACAACTGAGTCTTGATGGTGTGCTCGTCCAGTTCATCGGCAGGAACAGACTTGTTGCTCTTCAGCGAAATCCATACGAACAGGATAACCAGCGTGATGAACACAACGCCTGAACGTACCAGGAACGGCATCTCGGGGAATGCGAACTTGTAGATGATAGAGAACGCGAAGGTACCGATAGCGCAGACAACGGCAGCAGTACCGCTGGCACGCTTCCACAGCAGACCGAGACCGAAGATGACTACAACACCGGGATATACGAAGGCTGAGTACTCCTGAATGAACTGGAAGGCCTGGTCGATACCGCCCATCAATGGATAAACGGCAATCAGGGCGATGATCAGAGCGGTGACAGAAGTCATACGACCAACGTTCACAAGTTTCTTCTCAGAGGCGTTCTTGTTGATGAACTGCTTGTAGATATCCATTGTGAAGAGGGTAGAGGTAGAGTTGAACATGGAAGCCAGCGAAGAAATAACAGCAGCAGCCAGGGCAGCAAAGCTCAGACCCTTGACAACGGTAGGAGTGAAGTTACGGATCAGGAAAGGATAAGCATCGTCAGAACGGGCAATTGAGCCAGCCAGCGTCTCGCGCAGACCGTCGCACTCAGGCGCGTTCATAATGTAGAAGGCACAAACACCGGGGATACATACGATGAAAGGAATCAAAATCTTCAGGAAGGCAGCGAATACCATACCCTTCTTAGCCTCGTCGAGTGACTTGGCAGCCAGACCCTTCTGGATGATGTACTGGTTGAAGCCCCAGTAACCCAGGTTAGTCAGCCACAGGGCACCGAAAATCAGAACGATACCAGGATTGGTGAAGAATGGGTCTTCCTTCTGTACAATGTTTCCTGCATTGTCAACGACACCGTTAATGACAGGATAGAGCTCTTCGTTTCGTGTAACTACCAGGTTGAAGTGCTTGTCACCGTCAATGGATGCCAGATAGTCCTTGATGTGGGCCAATGCGTCCCATGCTCCTCCTAAGCCCATTTCGTCGCCAATGACAGAAAGTGCAGCGTAAGCAGTAATCAGACCACCGCCAACGAGGAAAGTCACCTGCATCACGTCAGTCCAAGCCACAGAAGCCAGACCGCCATAGATAGAGTAGATACCGGCGATGACGAACAGCGACAGGATGATGCACATACGAACCTGGTCGATCTCGATGCCAGCTACGTTGACAACCATGTCGGTGGGCAGACCCAGAATCTGCTGGATAGCCAGAGCACCCAGCCAAGCGACTGATGTCAGATTAACGAACACATAGAGGAACAGCCACAGCAGTGAGAAAGCAAAGCCCACGCCCCAGTTGTAACGCTCGCGCAGGAACTGAGGAATGGTAAAGATCTTCTTCTCAATCATCAGAGGCAACAGGAACTTACCTACTACCAGCAGCGTAGCAGCAGCCATCAACTCGTAGGCAGCCTGGGCAATACCAGAGGCGAATGCCGAGCCAGACATACCGATAAACTGTTCTGCCGAAATGTTAGCGGCAATCAGCGAGGCACCGACAGCCCACCAAGTCAGGGTGTTACCTGCCAGGAAGTAGTCGGTTGACGATTTCTCTTCTCCCTTCTTGGTACGCGACAGGAACAGTCCCATACCAACAAGGATAATAATGTACACTATAAAGACCAAATAGTCGGCCGTAGCAAAACCATTGTTGCTTAGTGCTTCAAAAATTTTGTCCATTTGTTAACTGTTTTATTATTCTTGATTATTGATGATTATTTGTCGAACTCATTACTTAACCGAGAACTTGTAAGCTGCGTGGCTAAAGTACTTCTCGCCAGGATTCAGAACGGGGCTGGCCCACTCGGGATGGTTGGGGCTGTCGGGATACTTCTGGCTCTCTAGGCATATGCTGACGTGCTTCGGATACTTCAAACCGTGCTTGCGGATGATGTCGGCATCCTTGCCAACGCCCTGGAAATTACCGCTGTAAACCTGAACGCCAGGCTCGTTGGTGAACATCTCCATGAAGATGCCCGTCTTGGGACTGTACAGCGAGGCGCAAACCTGAGTGTCGTCGCCCTTACCGTCCTTATAGGTGTTCAGACAGTAGTTGTGGTCGTAACCTGTGGCGTTCTGAATCTGGTCGAACTGCGAGTTGATAGAGTCACCAACAGCGTGAGGTGTACGGAAATCCATTGCAGTACCCTCTACAGACTTGATTTCACCAGTGGGAATATAGAGCTTGTCAGAAGGTGTGAAGTTGTCTGCATTCACGTAAAGCACCTGATCGTAGGCGGCCTGTGTGAAGTCACCGCTCAGGTTGTAGTAGTTGTGATTAGTCTGATTGATGATAGTTGGCTTGTCGGTCTCAGCCTCCCAAGTCATATCGAGCACGTTATCAGCTGTCAACGTGTATGTAGTCACGGCTGTCACCTTGCCGGGGAATCCGTTCTCGCCATCCTCAGCAACGATGGTCAGCTTCAGGATTGAGTCGCCAATCTGCTCTGCCTCGTACACCTGATTCATCCAACCCGATGTGCCGCCGCCGTGCAGACAGTTTGGACCGTCGTTCTGCTTCAGCTGATAAGCTGTGTCGCCCAGCTTGAAAGCACCATTCTTGATACGGTTGGCATAACGACCAACGCTTGAACCATAGTCTGATGGAGAATTCAGTGTATCAGCATACTGCTGGATGTTGTCGAATCCCAGTACAACATCAGTGGGCTTGCCATCCTTGTCAGGAACAACCAGCGAAACGATACGTCCACCGTAGTTGGTGATGCACACCTCCATACCGTTGGCGTTCTTCAACGTGTAGAGCTTGACGGGCTTCTCGTTGATGAGGGTGTCAAACTTGGCAGGGTCAAGACCCGATACCGTCAATGCCTTCTGCTCACCAGAGGCACAAGCTGAAAACATAGCTACTGCCATGCTTGCAACTGCGAAAACTGATTTAAAGTTTCTCATTTGTTACTAATTAGTTTTAGTTAAAGATTTAAATTTGGTTGTAAAATTACTACTTATTTTTCTAACGACAAAGAAAAATAGAAAAAAAAATAGGCATGAGGTGTTGTTTTCACACCTTATGCCTATTATTTAACGTTTACTAACAGAATTTTCTGCCTATTTTATGTTTTCTTGTTACAAAAAAGAGAACTCTTTCCGCTTAGCAAACCTTATGAGATCCATCGCTGATGACGACATCGTAAACTTTTGGCTCGTGACCATATTTTTCATTGAAACGCTTCTTGGCATCCTCAATGAATTTACGATACAAGTCATTGCGAACGAGATTGATGGTGCAGCCTCCAAAGCCACCGCCCATGATACGTGAACCTGTCACACCGTTCTCCTTGGCAATCTGGTTCAGGAAGTCCAGTTCCTCACAGCTTACTTCGTAGTCCTTTGACAGTCCTTCGTGGGTTTGATACATCAGTTCGCCAACTTTTTCATAGTCGCCTTCACCTAGGGCATCGCATACTGCCAGCACGCGATCTTTTTCGCCCAGCACAAACTTGGCACGACGATAGTCGTCGGCACTGATTTCGTCCTTCACTTCGTCCAGCTGTTCCCATGTGCAGTCGCGCAGGGTCTCGAACTTAGCTTCAGGATGCTTGGCCTGTACACACTTGACTACTTTTTCGCACGACATACGACGGTCGTTGTAAGGAGAGCCTGCTAACTGGTGCTTTACCACGGAGTCAAGCAATACCAGTCGATAACCGTCGGGCTTGAATGGGAAGTACTCGAATTCGCGGCTACGGCAGTCTAGGCGCATCAAACAGCCCGCCTTGCCGAATACCGATGCGAACTGGTCCATGATACCACAGTTCACGCCACAGTAGTTGTGCTCAGTAGCCTGACCTGCCAATACCATATCCCATTGCGATACCTTATTGTCACCAAACAGGTCGTTCAGGCCAAAGGCAAAGCAACTCTCCATAGCGGCGCTCGATGACATGCCAGCCCCTAAGGGGACATCACCGGCAAAGGCTATATTGAAACCTTTAACAGGAACGCCTAACTTTTTCATTTCTAGCGCAATGCCGTAGATATAGCGAGCCCATGAGGCGCGTGGTCCGTTCGGGTCAGAGAGCTTGAAGTCTACACGATCCTTCAGGTCGATGGCATAAGCCATCACGGTATCTTCTGTACCGTTGATGCGCATTTCAGCCATCACGCCTTTGTCCACAGCACCCGGGAACACGAAGCCACCATTGTAGTCCGTGTGTTCGCCAATCAGGTTGATGCGTCCTGGTGAAGCGTAAACGTTACCCGTCTTTCCATCAAAGTGTTTGATGAAACGGCTTCTTACAAAATCAACTTCCATCATATATAAATAGGTATGATATGGTGATTACTCTACGACACCAAAGCGGTAGATGGTCTTCTGCTTATACTGCTCACCAGGATTCAGCACCACTGATGGGAAGTAAGGACGGTTTGGAGAATCAGGGAAGTGCTGTGTCTCTAGGCAGACAGCGCTTCTGCGTGGGAATGTAGCACCGTTAGCACCCTTATAGCCGTTTGCATAGTTGGCAGTATAAAGCTGCATGCCAGGCTCTGTGGTATAGCACTCCAGCGTACGTCCACTCTTCGGATCCGTCACTCTTGCTGCAAAACTCAGTTCGCCCTCTTCCTTCTTGTTCAGTACATAGTTGTGATCGAAGCCCTTACCGAATTTGATCTGCTCGTTGTCTGCGTCGATGTCCTTACCAAAAGCCTTTGGTGTGCGGAAGTCGAACGGTGTACCCTCAACCTTCAGGATTTCACCTGTAGGAATGGCGGTCTCGTCGGTAGGAAGATAGAAGTCAGCATTGATTTCGCAAATCTGGTCCTCGATGGTTGGCGTGGGATCTGCAGTACCGGCCAGTGAGAAGAAGGCATGATGTGTCAGGTTGACAATGGTCTTCTTATTAGTGGTAGCCAGATACTCAATGACGAGTTCGTTCTGGTCGGTAAAGGTAAATTCTACCGTTACGTCCAGTTCACCCGTGTAGCCTTCCTCACCGTATGATGAGATGCGGTGCAGAGCCAGCGAGCGGGGACCCATCTGACGGGCATCCCATACCTTGCAATTGAAGCCCTTGTTACCACCGTGCAGATGGTTTGGACCATCGTTCAGAGCCAGCTGATAGTCTTTGCCGTTCAGCGTGAACTGACCCTTGCAAATGCGGTTGCCCCATCGGCCAATCAGTGTCGAGAGATAAATCTCTTTGCCACTGGTGAGCTGCTCAATATTTGCATGTCCCTGAATGACGTTAGCAACTTTGCCATCCTTATCAGGCACCATGATAGCGCAAATGGCACCACCATAGTTTGAGATAGCTACTTCATAACCCTTGCGGTTCTTCAGAATGTAAAGATCCGTTTTCTTACCTTTGATAGTGGTCTGGAAATCCTTGCGATTCAGACCACACAAATTCGCGTTTTCCGTTGTGTTAGCCATATTCGTTTGTTTATTGGTTATAAAAATCTACCTGCAAAGTAACCAAAAAAAAACGAGAAAGACGAAAGAAACACTAAAAAAAACGTTTACGAGAGTGTTAAAAACACCTAAATGCAATCTTTCAGGAAATCGCCGACCACGTATGAAGAGCCTCCAACGAAGATAAAATCGTTGTCCGAGGCTGACTGGTATGCGGCTTTATATGCTTCATTTACAGTGGAGTATGCCATTCCTTCTATGCCGTGCTCTTTGGCTTTCCTCTGAACGACGGTCTCGTTAAGTGCTCTTTTCGTCTGAGCCTTTGTAAAGTAGAATTTGGCATGTTTAGGTAGCAAATCGAGTACCTTATCTATGTCTTTGTCGTCCACCATTCCGAAAACTATATGCATCTGTTGGCACAGAACAGACTCTAGTTGGCGACTCAGATACTGCCATCCGCCCACATTATGTCCCGTATCGCATACCACCTTTGGCGTCTGGTTCACCGTTTGCCAGCGTCCCATCAGTCCTGTCAGCTTGGCTACGTTGCCAATGGCAGTAGTCAGTTCCTGACGACTTCTCTCCCATGTCTTGCCTCCGATGTCGCTTGATAAGTAGCCTTGCTTAAGCAGTTCCCTGAGCGCGTAGAATACCGTGTTCAGGTTCTGTTTCTGATAGATGCCGCCTAAATCGCCGTCGAATTGGCCAAGATGTTTCAGCTGATAGCGCATGCCGCCTTTTGTCAGTGGTTCTGCACTTATCACTTCTGGTTCGTCTTCGGCAAATACGATAGGTGCATGCATCTCGCGAGCCTTGGCTTCGAATACGGGACGCGTCTCCGCATTGGACTCGCCAATCACTACGGGCGTACCTACTTTAATAATACCAGCCTTCTCGGCGGCAATCTTTGCCAATGTGTCGCCCAGAAACTGGGTATGGTCGAAACTGATGTTGGTAATGACGCTTACCAACGGATCGATGATGTTGGTGCAATCCAGACGTCCGCCCAGTCCTACTTCCACGACGGCAATATCGATATTCCTGTCCTTGAAATATTTGAAGGCCATTGCCGTGGTGACTTCAAAGAACGAAGGATGCAGTGGCTCGAAGAAAGAGCGGTGTTGTTCTACGAATTCCACTACATAGTGCTGGCTGATAGGCTTTCCGTTGATACGGATACGCTCACGGAAGTCAACGAGGTGGGGTGAGGTATAGAGACCTACGCGGTAGCCACACTCCTGCAATACGGCAGCAATGGTATGCGACACACTGCCCTTACCGTTTGTACCGCCCACGTGGATGGTTTTATATGATAGGTGAGGGTGGTTTAAGTGATCGTCAAGTGCCAGTGTGTTGCTAAGACCTTCTTTATACCCAGATGCCCCCTGTCTTTCGAACATGGGCATCTGGTTATAGAGGTATTCGCAAGTCTCCTTGTAATTCATAAACGTCTTTGTTTGTCGCTATGGCATGGTGACATACTTAACTGAAGTAGTTCTTGAACTTCTGGAAGATGCTGCGCTTGGTAGCGGCATCGCCCTTGAAATTATCGCTCTGGCGGAATTTCTCGATGGCTTCTTTCTCTTCGTGCGACAGCGTCTTAGGTACGTACACGCTGACGTTTACCACCAAGTCTCCATTGCCGCGTCCGTAACCCTGTACGGCGGGCAGACCCTTTCCACGCAGTCTCAGTGTCTTGCCGGGCTGAGTACCTGGCTCCATCTTCACCTTCAGGCGTGTGCCCTCAATGGTCGGTATTTCTACCTCACCGCCAAGAGCAGCTGTTGGGAAGTCAAGCAGCAGATTGTATATCAGGTCGTTGTTGTCGCGGATGTAGGAATCGTTCTCCTCTTCCTCAATGAATACCTGGATATCGCCATTGATGCCCTTGCGCTGACCGGCATTACCCTTGCCAGGCACGTTGACCACCATACCTTCGGCTACACCAGCAGGGATCTTGATTTCTACGACCTCCTCGCCTTTCTCGACACCTGTACCGCCACAGTGCTTACACTTGTTCTTGATAACTGTACCCTCGCCACCGCAGGTCGGACAAACGCCCTGTGTCTGCATCATGCCAAAGATGCTCTGTGTGGTGTGGGTGATGACACCTGAACCGTGACACGTAGGACACTGGTCGCTGGTACTGCCAGCCTCAGCTCCCGTTCCGTGACAGTGTGTGCAGGTGATGTCTTTGCGCACCTTGAACTTCTTGGTGACGCCGTGGGCTATTTCTTGCAACGACAGACGAACCTTCAGGCGAAGGTCAGAGCCGCGATGCTGCTGACGGCCACGCCTGGTACCGCCACCAAAACCACCAAAGCCGGCATGTCCGCCGAAGATGTCGCCGAACATGGAGAAGATGTCATCCATATTCATGGAGGCTCCGCCAAACGGGTCGTAGCCACCACCAGCACCTGGTCCGTTGAATCCGAACGTGTCATACTGCTGACGCTTCTGCGGGTCGTGCAGCACATCGTATGCCTCAGCAGCCTCCTTGAACTTCTCCTCGGCTTCCTTATTGCCGGGGTTACGGTCAGGGTGGTATTTGATGGCGATGGTGCGGTACGCCTTCTTGATCTGGTCTTCTGTGGCGTTCTTATCTACGCCAAGCACCTCATAATAGTCTCGTTTCTGTGCCATTTCTTACTTCTCACTTATCACTTCTCACTTCTACTGTCCTACTGCCACTTTGGCGTGGCGAATGACTTTGTCGTTCAGCTGATAGCCCTTCTGCAGGCAGTCAATCACTTTACCCTTCTTGTCGTCGCCCATGCCTGGAACCATAGCCACGGCCTCGTGAACGTCGGTGTTGAAGTCGGCATCCTGTGTCTCAATCTCTTTGACACCGAGTCCTTCGAGGGCTTTCATCATCTTGTGGTAGATGAGTTCCATACCTTCGCGAACCACAGCGATATCGTCGGTCTTGGCACCGTTCTCGATGGCGCGCTCCATATCGTCAATGATGGGCAGGATGGCGCTAACGGCCTTCTCGCCACCGTTCAGTATGAGTTCGGCCTTTTCTTTCAGCGTACGCTTGCGGTAGTTGTCAAACTCAGCGGTCTTGTATAGTATCTGGGTCTTCAACTGCTCAATCTCTGCTTTGGCGGCCTCTAGTGGATCCTTTTCTTCCTCTTCTTCGGCAGGGGCTTCGGTTTCCTCGTTGTTGTCAGAAACTTCAGCAGCAGTATTCTCCTGTTGCTCTTCAGCTTCCTGCTGTTCCTCCTCTTGCATGTTCTTTATTTCTTCTTCTGTCATAGCTACTTGTGTTTAATTGTTCTGCTTGGTTCAACAGCAAATATCGTGCCAAATATCAATTGTCAATTATCAATTATCAATTGTCAATTAGCTTAAGCGTACAACTCGGCTTTCTTCTCCTTGATGCTTTCATCGTAGATGTAGTCATCATAGGTGGTTAGCTTGTCAATGGTACCCTTTGGTGTTAGCTCAATGATGCGGTCGGCCACTGTGTTGATGAACTCATGGTCGTGCGAGGCAAACAGGATGTTGCCTTTAAACGAGATGAGGTTGTTGTTGAATGCCTGGATAGATTCCAGATCCAAGTGGTTGGTGGGCGTGTCGAGAATCAGACAGTTGGCATTCTTCAGCTGCATACGGGCAATCATGCAACGCATCTTCTCACCACCGCTGAGTACGCAGACCTTCTTCTGGATGTCCTCGTCCTTGAACAGCATGCGACCCAGGAACGACTTCATCATCACCTCGTTGCCCGTGCCGTACTGTGACAGCCAGTCTACGAGATTCATTTCCGACTTGAAAAATTCGGTATTGTCGAGTGGGAGATAGGCGGTTGTGATGGTGACGCCCCACTTATAGGTACCAGCGTCAGCCTCGCGATTGCCATTGATAATCTCGAAGAGGGCTGTCATGGCCTTGGGGTTGTGTGACAGGAAGACGGTCTTCTGACCCTTCTCAATGGTAAACGACACGTTGTCGAACAGCACCGTTCCGTCGGCATCCAGTGCTTTCAGTCCTTCTACCTCCAATATCTGCGTACCAGGCTCGCGCTCCATAGAGAAGATGATGCCTGGGTATTTACGTGTTGAGGGTGTGATTTCCTCCACGTTCAGCTTCTCCAACATCTTTTTACGCGAAGTGGTCTGCTTCGACTTTGCCACATTGGCAGAGAAACGGCGGATGAACTCCTCCAACTGCTTCTTCTTCTCCTCGGCCTTCATCTTCTGGTTCTGAGCCTGACGCAATGCCAGCTGCGAACTCTCGTACCAGAACGAGTAGTTACCGGAGAACAACGTTACTTTGCCGAAGTCGATGTCGACAGTCTGGGTAGACACGGCATCCAGGAAGTGACGGTCGTGGCTGACAACCAACACGCACTGCTCCAAGTTCGACAGGTATTCCTCCAACCACTGAACGGTATCCAGGTCGAGGTCGTTGGTAGGCTCGTCCAGCAACAGGTTGTCGGGGTGTCCGAACAATGCCTTGGCCAGCATCACGCGTACCTTTTCATTATTAGATATGTCCGACATCTGGGCATAGTGCTGTTCCTCCTTGATACCCAGATTCTGCAGCAGCTGTGCTGCCTCGCTCTCAGCCTCCCAGCCGTTCATCTCGGCAAAGGCCATTTCCAATTCAGCGGCGCGGTTGCCGTCCTCCTCGGTCATCTCCTCCTTAGCATACAGCGCCTCGCGCTCCTTCATGTTCTGCCACAATGGCTGATGTCCCATCAGCACTGTGTTCATCACCGTGAATTCATCATACTTGAAGTGGTCCTGCTCCAACACCGACATACGCTCGCCGGGTAGCATCTCTACAGAACCCTTGTTGGGCTCCAGCTCGCCGCTGATAGCGCGCAATAGGGTAGACTTGCCGGCACCGTTGGCACCAATAATGCCATAAATGTTACCACTCGTAAACTTCAGATTGACGTCCTTATACAACGTCTTTTTTCCAAACTGGATAGCCAGATTTGTGACTGTTATCATCTCTTCTTTATACCTTATTTATTATTAGCGGCTGCAAAGGTAGCTATTTTTAGCCTAAAAACCAAATTTTATTCGAGATTTTCTGAAGTACAGTCTGTTTTGCCTTACATATAGTACAATCGAAGTATTCATCTATTCAAGTATTCAACTAGGACAGGAAGGTTTTTGGTTTACCCTAAAAACCTTATTATAGATATTATATATATTATAATATATATAATATTAATATTAATACAAAATTTAAAATCTTCCTATACAATTTCCAATCCCATCGGGGAGGAGTGGCAATGTCAGCCCGAACTGTTCATTTTCAAAAACCTTCTTGTCCTAGTTGAATACTTGAATATTTGAATAAAATACCTTGTCGCTCGAAAAAATCATTGTCACAATTTGGTGGTTTCATGAAAAAACAGTACCTTTGCAATATCTAACGAAAAGGACGTGGAACAGCTTTTTTTTGCGGCATAACTATAGCGCAAATTTTTCTTAGTGTATAAGATAGTTCTGCATAGTGTAACCGTATAACTGACAGAAAATAAACGAGAATTTAGAATACGAAATACTTTTACATAATATTTGCGACTCGATGAATACACCTTATTATATGATAGAGGAGCAGAAGTTGCGACGCAACCTCGAACTAATTAGTGACGTAGCCCGGCGCACGCAGTCGGAGTGGATACTGGCGTTCAAGGCTTTTGCCCTTTGGAAGACCTTTCCTATCTTCCGCGAATACATCCAGTCGACAACAGCCAGTTCGCTCAGTGAGGCTCGTCTGGCTTTGGAGGAGTTTGGCGCAAAGGCGCACACTTTCTCGCCAGCCTATAAGGACGAAGAAATTGACGAAATCGTGCGTTGTTCCAGTCATCTGACGTTCAATTCACTGTCACAGTACGAACGGTTCCATAAACGGGCAGGGGAGTGCTCGCTGGGTTTGCGCGTCAATCCGGAATATAGCGAGGTGGGCACCCTGCTCTATAATCCCTGTGCACCTGGTACGCGGTTTGGCGTTTCAGCTGATAAATTGCCCGACACGCTGCCCAGTGACATCCGTGGGTTCCATTGCCATTGTCATTGTGAGAGTGGCTCTGACGTGTTCGAGCGTACCCTTGAGCATATAGAACAAAAGTTCTCGCGCTGGTTCCCGCAGATAGAGTGGATCAACTTCGGTGGTGGTCACTTGGTGACGCGAGCCGATTACGACATCGAACGGCTGGTACGCGTCGTTCAGGGCTTCCACGAACGCTATCCGCATCTGAAGGTCATCTTCGAGCCAGGCAGCGCCTTTGCGTGGCAGACGGGTCCGCTGGTATCCAGCGTGGTGGACATCGTAGAAGATAAAGGTATCCGCACGGCTATCCTTGACGTCAGCTTCACGTGCCACATGCCCGACTGTCTGGAAATGCCATATTATCCTGATGTCCGCGGTGCCGAGCATATAGCAGCGGACAACAGCGATTATGACTACCGTCTTGGCGGCAACAGCTGCTTGGCAGGCGACTTTATGGGCTGTTGGCGGTTCCCAAAGGAATTGCAGGTGGGCGATGAGATCATCTTTGAGGATATGATACACTATACGACGGTGAAAACCAATACCTTCAACGGCATTACACATCCCTCGCTCTGCATGTTGCATGCCGACGGACGGCTGGAATTGTTGCGCCGGTTTACCTACGAAGACTATCGTGACCGAATGGACTAAGGCGGGCTTTGCCCTAGTGAACAGTGAATAGTGAAAAGTAAATAATTAACGAAAGACGAAAACCATTATGAAGAGAATGATTTTAAGCCTCGTGGCTTTATGTACGATGCTGGGTACTGCCAGTGCACAGCGTCTGGTGTCAGTGAAGAATTATGGTGCTAACTGGCCTAAGACGATGATTACGATGAAAAACAAGCCTAACGGCACCATCTACCGTCTGCGCGAAGAGAAACAGAATGAATATCTGCCGCGTGGTGAAGAAGCCAAGGATCTCCAGCAGTTTATCTCCGAACGTATCGATATCGGCTGGCTGGCCCTTTATCGCCGTTCTGCTGGCGACCAGAACTACAAGTTCATCGTGAAAATCTATGACAAGGACGAAAAACCACTGTATACCATCGACCTCGGTCAGGTTTCAGGCAACGACTATTGCGAGGTGCAGGACGTGCGCTGGGATGCTGATACGCACAATTTGCTGTTCAATATGGCGTGTCCCAGCTATGCCAGCGGTGTCAACGGCAAGGGGTCGAAGTTGCACTGCTACAACCCTGAGCGTCGGCAGATGGTTTGGAGTACCGATTGGCTGACCAGCAACGACATCTTTATTCTCGACTCGCAGTATGTGTTCTGTTCCTATGGTTTCACGAGCGAGAAAAAATTCCTTTTCATGCTCGACAAGCTGACGGGTAAGGTGCTGAGCAAGTTGCCGTTTACCTACAAGATAGAGTATCTGGAGCTGCAAACCGAGCAGAACGGACGCGAATACCTGTATGTCATCGACTATAACGACCACCTCTACAAATACCAGGTGCAAGGTGCCAAGACCGTTGCCGACAATGGTAAGGTGTTCACCGTCTGCTATGCCGTCAGCGACGACGGTTTCCTAAATGTCCGTTCGCAGCCCTCGATGAACGGTGAGATTATCGGAAAACTGTGGATGGAGGACCACGGGTTGGGCCGTGGCATCCTATTGGAGAAGGGCAAGACATGGAGCAAGGTACGTGTGGGCAACGTCGTGGGCTGGGTCTATACTAAGTATCTCGGTCAGACGTGCTGGATGGCTGGTTCAGGACCGAAAATTGTGGCAGCGAAGGCAGTGACCCCCATCTACTGCGAGAACAATGCCACTGGCGAGCTCGATGTCTTTACCAATGTCGACAAGGGTACTATTATTGCCGACACCTTTTTCGAGCACGACTTCGGCAATGGCGACAAGTACTACGAATTGCGCACGGGGCACGATTATTTGTTTATCAAAAAGTCTGACGTCATTGTGAAGTATTGATACGCGCAAAATGCTGTTATTCCTATAGACCTGTCCGCACGAAGCGGATGGGTCTTTTTTTTACATGCTGCAGAATGGCTTTCAATATTAATAGTAATTTTAACACGAAATTCTTGCATCATTCAACTTTTCTTTGTAACTTTGCGGCGTGATACAATATAAATATTGTAAGCGCGTACCTTGACATAAAGGAGAATAAAGCCAATAAATGACAAAATGATAGTAATGAAAGATGTTATGAGAAAAGGATTCTTGATGCTGATGCTGTGCCTTGCAGCCTTGGCAAATGTCCGTCTGGAAGGCAAGAAACCACAGGTGGTAGAAAGTCGTACGTTGGGCTATCCTGAGGACATGCTGAAGGTGTTTGGCAACGTATGGCAGACGGATGGCAGCATCCGGCAGGTAGGTAAGACATGGACTTCAAAATAGGAAATAACACTAAATAACAATAAACATGATGAAAAAAACATTAGAAAATCGACAAAGCTTTACAAGAAGACTCATGCAGCTCCTGGTATTGATGGCAATGCTGCTGGCGCCGAAAGGGGCGTGGGCAGAAGATTACGTCCTGACTGTTGCTGGTCATCAGTATACGGCAACAGACTTACAAAGTACTGTGACTGTTTCCGGTGACAATATTAGTGGAACAGTTACTATTACTCCTGCTAGTAACAATGATCCTGTTAAGTTGACTTTAAACACTGCTTCGCTTACAGGTAATGTGGTTAGTAGTATTAATTTGAAAGTTGACTTCATTGGTTCTAATACAATCACTATCGGAGGTGGCGATTACGCTTTTGTAGGCGATAATTCCAACACCATTTCATTTACCAATAGTGGTAAGAATGGAAAACCGCTTTCAGTTAGTGGCTCTTTCAATTCTAAGATTACAGATAATTGGAGTAGCGTTGCAACAAATATTGAGACTGGTGGAACGCCAAGTTCTACATCAGTTTGGTGGCTGAACACAAATACAGGTACATCTAATTTGATGGAATTGATGTGGTATGGTGTCAGTTATGGTCTGACTGTAGGAGGTGTGGAAGTAAAGGAGAGTAATGCTTCCAATATTACAGGCGCTAATATTAAGGCTGGTACTGTTTCGTATGATGATGCCACAAAAACGTTGACACTAAGTGATGCAAATTTAAGTGGTGAAGAAAATGGGCTAACATCCATTATTTGTTCTATGGATAGTATAGCCATTAAACTTGTTGGCACTAATACATTGAATGGTAATATAAGTTATGATGGAGGACAGGAAACTACAGGAAAAGTATCATTTAAAGGCACGGGTTCTTTGGAAATAACATGTAGCGATGGTGTTTTGTATGGTTTCTCAAAAATATACTATGCTAACGGCTTGTACCTGAAGTCAGCCCAACCATGCCTTTATTGGGATAACGAGTCTAATACTTACAGGGATAGATCTAAAGAGGTTATTTCTAATATGACCATCTCAACGGACCAGAGCTATCCTATCTGGGTGGCACAGGTGGTCGGAGACGAGACTACCTATAAACAGATTACTCAGAGCAACAGACAGAATGTATTTAATGATGCTACTTCAACAGTTTCTCTTAATGAAGCAGGTGATACTTTGACTTTGAATGGAGCAACAATAGATGGTAGCATTATTCGTGGTGATAATAATGGATTGACGGTAAAATTCATTGGAAGTAATAAAATATTTGCTACTAATTGTACCCCATTTATTGGAAATCAAGGCGCTACATTTTCACTTGTTACTGAGGATAGTAGTTCTAATAAACTAGCAGTTGATGGCGTCTATAGTAGTGATGATCTTGTGTCAGGTTGGTCAGCTCCCAATATATGGGTCGTCAATACTTATAATAAATCCGAGGCTAACACTCAAACAGCAGCAGCCAGCGATTTGTGGGCTGCATTAACTTCGGCTTATTTGGAGATTTATTATAATAAACCATATAATGGAGTATGGGTGAATAACTCTCAGTTATGTAATGCTTTATTAGAACATTTCGATGGAATAAAATATCAACCTGCTGATTCTACTTTTATCTTGAGTGAAATAGAACCTGAAGTTAATGATACGATAAAAACGAGTCTTCCAAATCTGAAGGTGAAGGTTAATGGAGTTACATCTTTGGCTTCAATCCGTTACATAGGTAATGCATCACCTGCAGGAACACTTACGATTGCGAAGGATTTAAATAGTACTGCTGATAAAAATCAACTAACCTTGAGCGATGAAAATGATGCTATCTATGGTTTCTCAGAGGTAACTATCAGTGCCCCCATGGCACTTAAGACTCCGGCTTCAGTACCTTCTTCTTGGTCTGGAATAAGTGAAGTTGTAATTTTAGACGAGACTATCAGCTATAATTTGGAAGTTGCTGATGTCGATGTGACAAACGCGAATGCTACTACGGGAATTACTGGTGAGAATATCCAAGGCATCGTGACTTATGATGCAGAAGAGAACGTGTTAACGTTGAACGGTGCAACCATCAATGGCCGAATTTACAGTGGCTTGCAGAATGGATTGAAAGTTCATCTGCTCGGCAATAACGTCATTGACGGTGGATATGTTGATGCAAATAATAATGGCGAGTATGCATTTGTGAGAGAGGCAACAGGAAATGATCTGCCACTAACCTTTACGACAGATGCCAAGAATCCTGGTCAACTGTTGATGAAGAATACCTATCGCAATGGAAACAATTATGCTCAATATTATAGTGGATTCATTGATAATTATGAAAACGGACTTGCAGCAGTCTATAGTAGTGATGAGAAGAGACTGATTACAGTAAAACCCGTGATAACACCTGATGAGGGCCTTTACTGGACTGACCAAGAGTATACCATCAGTGGAAATGGCGAAGGAACCATTAAATATGTGGATGGCATGAATCATTTTAGTCAGACCACTTATGAAGCACCGTTTACCTTGTCGACAACAGGTAAGTATCAGCTGAGTGCTACTCAGACCAAGACGTATGATGAATCTACATTCGAGGTTAGCACAAGTGGCGACTACATTGTTCATAATAAGCCTGACTTCAGTATTGAGGAAGGAAGCTATGTTGGTGCGCAGAATGTGACGCTGACTAATCTGCCAGAAGGCTTGGCTACTGAGATTACAAGCTATCCGCAGGTTTGGTACTATCTCGGTGAAAACAAGAATGACTCTGTACAGTATACTTCTGCCGAGCAGACGATAGCTGTGTCAGAGTCAACTAAGGTATGTGTATATATCCTTGACCAAGACTCAGGTAAGGTGATGAAGAGTAAGGCTGTAGAGGCAGAGTATACCATCCTTAAGAGTCTTGGTTTGCGCTTCTATACATCAGATGATAGCTATATACAAACAGGTGACTCAGAGGGACCGTTAGAGTATGGGGAAGGGTATGCATCGCCAACCTTAAAAGGTAAACCAGAAAACGTATATACCGCTGATTTGAGTGGCTTTGACATCACCTATAGCAGTAGCGACCCAACGACTGCCACAATTGATGAGACAGGCAAGATAACTATTGTCGGTGGTGGTTATACTACCATTAAGGCAGTTAGCCAGGAAACGGAAACCTTTGCCGCTGACTCTACATGGTATGAGTTAAGCGTTAGACCTGCTGCTCCTAACGTTTCTATTTCAGAAGGTGCATATTTCACTGGTCAGAAACTGACATTGACGAGAATTGGTCTGAGCGGTAACATGTACTACTCTTATGGATCTAAAGAGGCATCGGAAAGAACAGCATACACAGGTGAGATATCATTGCCAGCGGGTGTGTACGATTTCTATCCCTACACACGTTGTGGCACTGACGAGAAGAATATCTGGTCGTATGGTAATGCTCATAGAATGCTGTATGTGTATGACCAGCCAACAATCAGTAAAGATGCTGGAACATATGAAGGTGATATTGAAGTAGAGATTACCAATCTGCCTGAAGGTGATTCATATGTACCAACGGTTTATTATTATTTCGACGACGATGAGGGGAACGCAAAGGTTTATAACGCAGGCGACAAGATTGCTGTTCGCGAAAGCACAAAGCTGAACGTCTATCTTTATGTGAAAGGCGATTCCGGCAAGACGCATAAGACTGAGGTTATTGGACGCCAGTACGTGATAAAGGGTATTCCGTTGGCTCTTACCGACGACGACTTCCATAATCACTGGGCAACGTATTACAATAACAATGGCAATGTGGCGCTGCCTGAAGATAAGACCATTGGTGCATACATTGCATCTGGAGTAGGTGAAAATTCTGTCACTGTGACTCAAATCAAGTCTATTCCGAAAGGAGTTCCCGTGCTGTTGAATAATCAGACGGAAACAACGACAGAGAAGGAATTTAACAATGAACAGGATCATAATCTGCTGGTACACGCAACAACCGCAAAGCAGGTGAATTCGGGAGAAGGCGACTTCTACGGACTGTATAACGGCGTGTTTATGCGTGTGACGGATATGTTCCCTGCAGGTAAGAACTATCTGCTCATTCCAAATGCTTCAAACGTTAATACAAACGCTCCTAAGTTGAACATCGTATTCGAGAACGAGGGTAATACGACGGGCATCAACGCTTCGCTAGTGAATAGTGAAGAAGTGAAGGGTGACCTCTACGACCTGCAGGGCCGCAAGGTAGTATATCCCAAGAAGAAGGGCCTCTACATTCAGAAAGGACGCAAAGTGGTTGTTAATAATAAATAAGGTATAAGCAATATGAAACACAATATGAATCGAGTTTTATCCATTGTTGCCCTGCTGATGCTGACCATCGGCGCGTGGGCAGAAGCGGAGACGGAGAGGGTAAACATCACCGCGACTGGTGGACAGGTGGAATATAGCATCAGTGGTACTACCTGTACGCTGACGGCTACACCTAACGCAGGCAACTATCTGACGGTAGCAAACCTGACGGCGGTGAAGGTGATATCCGGTAGCGTCGTGCAGGCTCCAGCCCGCAGAAGTATTGATATCGACGAAAACGTGACGATAACACCCACTAACGAGTCTGCTGACCCCAGCGGCGTTACGACATACACGTTCACTGTGCCTACGGATGCGAATATCAGTGTCAATGTGACTGCCGAATTCCAGGCGAGAACTTCTATTGCGAATGCTTCTATTACGCTGGCTGCAACAACATTCACGTATGACGGTGAGGCGAAGGAGCCGGCTGTCAGCAGTGTTGTGTTAGAACAAACAACCTTGAACGCTGCCGACTATGAGGTAAGCTACAGCAATAATACCGATGCAGGAACTGCTACGGTGACGGTGACGGGTAAGCGCACCTATACGGGTACGGCTACAACAACGTTTACAATCAAACAGGCAACTTTCACTCCGATGGTAACACTTGAGAGTTGGACATACGGTTCAGCACCCAATTCACCTTCTGTTCAGAATAATGTCAGCAATGGTAATGTGGCATATTCTTATGCTGTGAGGGGTACGACTAATTTCTCTGAGACTGTTCCGACAGCTGCAGGAGAATATACCGTAAAGGTTACGATAGCTGCAACAGGTAACTATGAAGCAGCAGAAGCAACAGCAGACTTCGCCATTATAGGAAAGACAATCACTGATGGTATGGTTACGATAGAAGGAACATCTTTTGTATTCAACAATGATGTACAGGTGCCGAATGTCACAGTGACTGACGGTACTAATACGTTGGGAGTAAACGACTACGCTGTCAGCTACGAACAGGTAGTCGCCGAGGTTACAACTCCATTAGAGAGTGCAAATTCTGTTGTGAATGCAGGTGATTATAACGTCGTTATTACCGGTAAAGGCAACTACACAGGAACAGTCAAAAAGAGCTTCAAAATCACAAAGGCTACGCTTAAGAATCTTGCAGTTACACTTACTGGCTGGACGTATGGTGCTACAGCCAACACCCCAGCTGTTACAGGAAAACCGGATGATGCTGAAGTTACCTATACTTATTCTGTTGATACAACGGATCCAAAAGACCAAGTTTTCACAGCAACTGTTCCATCGGATGCTGGAGATTACATTGTGAAGGCTACGGTTGCCGCGAGTGCAAACTATCAGGGCGGTGAGGCCACAAAGACCTTTACGATTGCTAAGGCTGACATCGCTGAGTCACAGTTCACAAAGCCTCAGGGCGTAGAAAAACTGACTTATACGGGTGCAGCTCAGCAGCTGGTAACCGCTGGTTCAGTTCCTACAGGTGCAACCATCAAGTTCTATTCTGAATATGTTCCTAATTATTATGATGGCTTTAACCTGAACTGTCTTGCTAATACATACACTTATACGGCAGATATTCCAACAGGCACCAATGCCGGATATTATGCTGTGCTCTATAAGGTAGATGGCGGCAAGAACTATGAAGATGTAGAACCGGGACAAACGGTAATTGTGTTTGTGGATTCTGTAGACGTGAAAGACGCTACGATTGAAGCAATTGCCGATACGGCGTTTACGGGCGAAGCTATTGAACCCGAGCTGACGGTGACATTCGGACAAATACCAATGGTACTTGGTACCGACTATACGGTGGCTTATACGGACAACGTCAGCGCCGGTAAGGCTACGGCTACGATAACTGGTAAAGGTAACTACAAGGGCACCAAGTCAGTCAACTTCAACATCGTAAGAAAAGCCATTACGGATGAGATGGTGACTTTGAGTCCAGAGAGCTTCACTTATGATGGAACACCTCAGACACCTACGGTAACGGTAGCATATAAGATTGATGAGCAGACAACAAAGACACTTACAGAAAATACGGATTATACTATTAGCTATCAGAAGGTGGTCGGCGGAACACCAGAAACTGTGACATCTCCCACAGATGCCGGTGAATATAATGTCGTAGTAACGGGTAAGGGCAACTATAGCGGAACAGCTTCGGCAACCTTTACGATTAATGCAGCTTCCATTGCGGGTGCAACGATTGCAGCGATAGCAGAACAGACGTTTACGGGCTCAGCGATTACGCCAGCTCTGACAGTGACGTTGATGTTCGGTGAGACACAAACAGAACTGGAACAAGATGAAGACTACACGGTATCTTATTCGAATAACGTCAATGTTGGTCAGGCTACGGCTACGGTAACAGGTACGGGTAACTATACGGGTAGCAAGACAGCCAACTTCAGCATCACAGGAAAATCAATTACGGATGCTATGGTGACTTTGAGTCCAGAGACCTTTACCTATAACGGAAGTGCTCAGACGCCGACTGTAACGGTGGTTGATGGACAGACGACACTTACAGTAAATACGGATTATACTATTAGCTATCAGAAGGTAGACGGCGAAACGACTACAACTGTGGAATCTCCCACAGATGCCGGTGAATATAATGTCGTAGTAACGGGTAAGGGCAACTATAGCGGAACAGCTTCGGCAACCCTTACGATTATTGCAGCTGACATTGCTAAAGCTACGATAGCAGCAATTGAAAATAAGACGTTTACGGGTGACTCTATTAAGCCTAACCTGTCGGTGACACTTGGCAATTACACGCTGATAGCCAACAAGGACTATACGGTAGCTTATACGGACAACGTCAGCGCCGGTACGGCTACGGCTACGATAACTGGTCAGGGCAACTTTACAGGCACTAATTCAGCCAAGTTCACCATCGTGAACCGCACGCTGGATATTACCAAACTTACCTTCCATGAGGGTTGGACCACATTCTATAGCCTAGACGAAGAACTTGACCTGCCTGCAGGTTATGGCGCTTACGTGGCTTCAGGCATCGGCGACGGTGTGGTGAGTTTGACGCAGATTAAGAATATTCCTGCAGAAGTACCCGTGCTGCTGAACAATGCAACGACAACGACAACAGACAATATGGAATATTCTTCAGACAACCTGCTGCAATATGCCGGTCAAGATATTGTTGTAAATGATATCTACTATTACGGATTGCATAATGGTACGTTTATGCGCGTGACGGGTACAATTCCTGCAGGAAAGATATACCTGTATAGTAGGGTACCTGAGGCTCCGCGGTTGACCATCGTATTCGACAACGGAGCTGATATAACGGGAATCAGCGACGCTACGCGTCTAAATGATAAAGTAGAAATGGTAAATAGTAGTTTCTACGACTTGCAGGGTCGCAAGGTGATTTATCCCAAGAAAGGACTCTACATTAAGAACGGACGCAAAGTGGTTGTTAATAATAAATAAAGTATAAGCAATATGAAACACAATATGAATCGAGTTTTATCCGTTGTTGCCCTGCTGATGCTGACCGTCGGTGCGTGGGCAGAACAAACGCTGACTATTGTTAAGAATCCGACGAACGGAGGTGAAGTAGTGGCTTCTACTGCTACCGCAGGAGAAGAGTGTACGCTGACGGTGACACCAGCCGCAGGTTATTATCTGAAGAGCCTGAAAGCAATAGCCACACTGGACGGTAGTGCCTTGCAGGCTCCAAAGCGTACGCTTCCGATGAGTGAAGGTGAGGAAGTGACGATATCTCCTACCGTAGAGAATGGCGACTCGGCAAGCGTAACGACGTATACAATGACGATGCCTGAGGCTGACTATAACGTCGAGGTGACGGCTACGTTCCAAAGAGGTTATGTCATTGTGAACGGCAAAGCTGTGACATATGTGAACAAACAAGACTTGTTTGGCGACAAGATGTCGTTTGATGATGAAACGAACACACTGACCCTGAAAGGTATCAATTTTACGAATACTGAAGGCTGGGCTTTTGAATTCGGCGATAATGTCACTGACATCACGGTGATGCTGGAGGGCAAGAACACGATTGCCGGTAACGGTTTCAGTTTCGATGAAAATCCTGCCGCACTGACGTTCAAGACCAGCAAGGCTGATCCAGGTAGCCTTACTGTCAATGGTGCAAGCTTCGCTCCTGAGTTTGTGACGCTGAATATGGAGAATGGTCTGACGTATAACAACAAGAAAGTCGCCATTGAGGAGTACGGTCTGACGGTTGGCGGTGTTGTTGTAACGGGTTATAACGCTGACGACATATTGAGCAACGGAAAAGTGTCGTATAATGTCGAGAAGAACATACTGACCCTGAACGGTGCGATCATCGATATGACACAGACTAATGGGTATCCTGTACAGAGCGACGGCGACCTGAAGGTACTGCTGATTGGCAAGAACACGTTCAAGACGAACGCTAACAACAAGAAGGGATTCTACGCCACGGCTTCGGCTACGCTGACCTTCGAACAGCAAGAGAATCCCGACAAGAACGGTTACGGCAGACTGACGGTAGAGGGCGTGACAGCTGCCGATGACATTGCAGCAGGTTTCACAATGGGTAACGACTTCCCCGCCAACGCAACAGGATGGGCAAAGAGCTACGCTGACAATAAGGCCACACTGACGTATGTGGAGTTCTACGACCTGAAGATTGGGGGAACGGCTATTACCTCAGAGACGCAGAAGTTCGTGGATGAGGCCGACAGCAAGGTGACATACTATCCGACTATCAAGACACTGTATTTGAACAACTATACGACAGATAAGGCCATCACAACATCGATGGCTCGACTGACCATTGTACTGACAGGTGTGAACCAGGTGGCCAGCATCACGACGACAGCCGCTACAGACACGCTATTTGTCCAGAACGATGTTGCCGGACTGGCTATCCTGAACAAGCTGACCACAAAGGTTCAGGGATTCAAGGCGGTAAGCGTCGCAGAGCCCCTGAAGTTCGTGCAGCCTGAGACGGCACCAACCGATTGGTCGACAGCTACCGATGTTGTTATTTCTGACGCTACCGTCTACGACCTGAAGGTGAACGGCGTACAGGTGACTTCTGAGAATATGAAGTCGATTGCTACAGGTATCACCACCGAAGGAACCGACGGAATCATCAGTTTCGACGGTGAAAATACGCTGACACTTAACGGCGTTAAGCTCACGACAGGCAACGTGCCATTCATCACCAACAACCTGAACGAGTTGAACATCTATCTGGTAGGTGAGAACAAGGTCACACTCGGTGACTTGTTCCTGACATCTGGCAGCACAACTGAACATCAGGTGAACTTCACGACTAACGTGAATGGTGCCGGTAGTCTGGTCATTACGCCAAACGGTGACTGGTATGCAGGACATAGTGTTCCGAAATTCTATAATGGACTAGCATTCGGTGATGTCACTGAGGGAAATGTTCGTACGCTTACGATTGCTGCTCCCGAGGAAACTTACAACTTGAAGATTGCCGATATTGAGGTGACCAACCTGAATGCTGAAAACGTACTGAGCGACGGCAAGGTGTCGTTTGATGCAACGCAGAACACGCTGACGCTGGACGGTGCTACGATTAATGGCGACATCGAGTCGGGTAGGGAAGAACTGATAGTCTTCCTCACCGGCACGAACACGATGACTGGTGGCTTCGTGGCTACTGGAAGCGGTTCGCACAAACTGATATTCGGCTGTGAGGATACCGATACGCTGACGATGGATAACGATATTCCTAATGATTTCGAGGTAGCTTACAACAACCTGCTGAAGAAGACCGTTGTGGACGGAAAGTACATGATAGCACTGCCTAGCGATTTCGGACTGACGGTAGACGGCATACTGATTACGCCACAGAACCGCAAAAATGTGTTTGAGGATGATGTTGATGACGAGGATGAAGCTTCCGTGAAGTATGACGGCTATAGTAAGCTGATTCTGAATAATGCATCCGTGAAGACTCTCACGATGGGTGAGATGGATCTGCCTCTGGCCGACGGCAAGGAGCCACAGACACAAAAGAAGACGCTGACAATCTATCTGGAGAATCTGAAAAAAAATGCTGATGCCTATAATGTTATAAATATAAAGAGTAATTCAGAAAGTAAAATCGTGACATTTGCGGGTGACGCAGATAAGAAGGGTGACTATCAGATAGAAATCAAGACCAGCGAAGAAGCACCGGGTGCGCTGAAGATACTCTTTGGCCTTTCAAATCTGTTTGATTTTGGTTTAGGTCTGAATACAACGATAAATGATGAAACGATAAAATCGGTGATTGAAAAGGTATTTGACGGCATAGCGCTCAAATATTCTGACTCTTTCGAGTTTAGCATAGACCCGCTAAATATGACTATCACCCTCGCTCAGAAGTTGACACCAATCGTACCAGGCGCAAAAGGTGATGACCCTGTGGGTGATGAGGGGGATAAAGATATAGATTTTGAGAATTTGGCCGAATTGGAGACGGTGAAGCTGAAAAATAAGGTGGTTGAAAACATACTCTTTGTAACGAACGATAACCACGAGAAGGGCATCGAGGATGACGGTTGGGATACCGAAGGGAAATGCTTGGCTCTCAATTCGAAGATGAAGAAAAAAGATTTAAAGAAGGCCTTGAAGTATACACCTGGTACAGAAAAATTTGCTAAGTATTTCAAAGGAATAGTATTTAAGGTTAAGCGTGGTAACGGTTATGTACAGCTGAAAGGTGTTAAAGGTGACGCACACACCTGGCTCTGTATACAGGTTGGTAAGAAAGGAAAACTCAAGAAATATGAGTTGAGCGACGAACCCCAAAATGTAAATTATAGATATAAAATAAGTAAAACGCAATATGTGTATATCTTCCTGATGAATCGTACTGTTCTTAGTCCGGCTCCTGAAATGGCCTTGCATCGCATCGGTCCGAAGTCGAACATAGCCGGACAGCTAGGTGGTGTAAAGATTTCGAGCAGCAGTATGGTGGATGTTAAGCCGACAACAGTCAATCACAAGATGATGGAAATATCGGCATTGACCAGCAGTCTGAAATCATTTGCCTCGAATAATAAGAAAGGATTTGTCTGTGAAGACGAGGACATTACCAGTCTGCCCGATAATCTGTTTATGGCACCAGTTACAAAGGCTCCGCACAGAGCTGGTGACATTGAGGGAACGATTCTGCCTGAGGGTGTGACGTTCGTTGACTTCAGCAAGACGAAGATTACCGACATGGAGGTAAGCCGTACGTCTGGTCCATTCAATGGCGTGCCTGACAACGTGTTCATCTATCTGCCTGCAGGAAATACGGTGGCCGATAATACCGTCAACGTGGTGATCGGCGGTGTCTGCGACGATATGGAACTGGACGGTTCGGAGGATGCTGAGCCCTTCAAGGTGAAGAACGACTTCGAAGCAGGTCAGGTTATGCTGAAGCGTAAGTTCACCCTTGGTGATGACGACTCGAGAGCTACTATCTATCTGCCTTGCGATGTGTCGTGGGAGGATGCTAACGAACTGGGTACATTCTATAAGTTTGACGAATTCGACGAAACCAATCAAGTTGTCAAAATGACGCAAGTCAAAGAGGCAGATGGAGGACTGAAGGCTAACACACCTTACATTTTCAAGCCGAATGCTAGCTCTTATATCTTCGAAAAAGACGAGGATGAGGATGGAAAACCCATAGACCAGTATCCTGTGGTGACGTTAACCAACGTAAAGGCTAACCCGGAAGAGACGGAAGGTTTTAAGGGCGTCTTTGAGCGTAAGGACTACGAGAGCAATATGTACTGCTATGCTGGTGAGGAACGTAGCGGAGTCAAAATCGGACAGTTCGTGGAGATGGGACCTGGCTCGTATGTACCTCCGTTCCGTGCCTATTTTGTCGGCAATGGTAGTGGTGCCCCCAAATACTCAATCGCTTGGGACGGTGTCATTGAAACCGCCGATGAGAACGTAACTGCTGTTGAGGCCGTGAAGACAGTTGACGAGAAAAAGGTGGCTGACGGATGGTGGACACTGAACGGTGTTCGAATGAACAGTAAGCCCACAAAGGCCGGTATGTATATCATGAACGGAAAACTGGTGGTCGTAAAGTAATTGATAGTTGATAATTGATAATTGAAGTAAGTTATGATCAAGAAAAAAGCATATAGCACGCCTGAGATGACGGTTGTGGAAATGAAACACCAGAGTCCGCTGTTGGTATATTCAGGAGCAGCCAATGCACCAGAAATGGATTTCGACAATCCGATGGAAGATGTGGGCATACCTAATTTGCCTGGCGTGTCAGTAGGACCAAATATACCAGGTCTCCCAGGTAACATACTGAACGATTTTTAAATGATGACGTGAAGATAACGTTTTAATTGGGGAGTTCCGAAGCTGGAAAGCATCATGCTCAAGGCTTCGGAACTCGCTTTTTATAGAAAAATGAAGAGGGAGATGAAAAAAGTAGCCGAAAAATTTGCAAGGTTCAAAAAATAGTCGTACCTTTGCACCCGCAATCAAGGAGATAACCCCACGGTTGAAGCTTAAAACCTCCTTTGGAAGGATGGGTGAGTGGCTGAAACCAGCAGTTTGCTAAACTGCCGTACGGGTTCCCGTACCGGGGGTTCGAATCCCCCTCCTTCCGCAGCCGGTGGGATTTCTCTGCGAGAGCGCCTGGCGAAAGAGTTTGCTGGTCGATTGTCCTTAAGGACATCTCCCTCGCGACTCGGCAAATCAAGCTAGCTTGTTTGCACTCGCTGCTCGGTCGATTCATCTAATGGTTAGGATACAAGATTCTCAATCTTGGCATAGGGGTTCGATTCCCCTATCGACTACAAAAGAGGTTTACAATGAACCTCTTTTTTTATTTGCCGACTTTTCATGATAGATTCATATATGTAACTAAAATTGTGACAAATGTGAAATTTGTCAGTATTTTAGGTTTTAATCGTTAATTTTTAATAGCCGTTAAGGCAAGACGTGAAAGTGTTAAATTGCGACAAATATATACGACATTTTGTCAGAATAACGATTTTTGGGATTATATTTGCACCGTCAAATGACAAAGGCAGGACATCAGACTGCCAAAGTGAGTGATAATTTGAATAATGTAAATAACAAAATTAGTAGATTTGTAAAATGAAAAAGATTGTAAAGAGCTTTATGCCGGCTGTCTATCTGATCGTGATAGCATTCTCAGCCGCTTCGTGCAACAAGACTCAAGCAGCTCCCGCAGCGGTGACTGCACCAGGACAGCCTGTAGACCTGACTTATGCTGCCGAAAAGTCATTGCCTGCAGTTGTGTACATTAAGTCGGTAACTAATTCGAAGGTCCAGACGGTGGAGTACAGTGATCCGTTTGAGGACTTCTTCTCTGATCCCTTCGGAGGATTCTTCGGACGCGGACAGGGTGGTAATAATGGTACGCGCAAGCGTCAGGTACAAACTCCAAAGCGTGCTGCTGCTGGTAGCGGTGTCATTATTTCAGCTGACGGCTATATTGTGACCAATAACCACGTGGTGGATGGCGCTGATGAATTGACAGTGACACTGAACGAGAACTCAAAAGAGTATTCGGCTCGTATCATTGGTGCTGATAAGGCAACCGACTTGGCACTGATCAAGATTGATGCCAAGAATCTGCCTGCTATCGTCATTGCCAATTCAGACGACGTGAAGGTTGGTGAATGGGTGCTGGCTGTTGGCAATCCTTTAGGCCTGAACAACACGGTGACTGCTGGTATCGTGAGTGCAAAAGCCCGTACAATGGGACAAGGTGTGAGTTCAATGATTCAGACGGATGCTGCCATCAATCAGGGTAACTCTGGTGGCGCACTGGTAAACACGCGTGGTGAACTGATTGGTATCAACGCGATGCTTGCATCACCAACAGGTTCTAACATTGGATATGGTTTCGCTATTCCTACCACTATTGTTAAGAAGGCCATCGATGACTTCAAGAAGTATGGCACCTACCAGCGTGCTATGATTGGCATTCAGGGTTCGTCTGTAAAGGACTATGTGGATTCACAGAAAGATCAGGATAAGGAGGTTGAGGACTTCGGTACGATGGAAGGTATCTATGTAGCTAAGGTCGTTGACGACGGTGCTGCTGCTGATGCAGGTCTTAAGGATGGTGATGTCATTACACATGTTGATGGTCAGAAAGTGAAGCAGTTTGGTGAGTTGCAGGGCATCATCGCACAGAAGCGTCCTGGTGACAAGGTGACCATTAAGTATCTGCGCAATAAGAAAGAGAAGACCGCTACACTGACTTTGAAGAACGAGCAGGGCAACACCAAGGTGGTGAAGAATGCTGATATCGATGTGCTTGGTGTTGACGTGCGTCCTGTCACTGAGAGCCAGAAGAAGCAGCTTGAAATTTCGTATGGTCTGGAGGTGCTGAAGGTGAACGGTGGCAAGATGAAAGAAGCTGGTGTTCCTAAGGGCTTTATCATCCAGACTGTAAACGACAATGCAATGCGTTCGTTCGATGATTTGCAGGAAGCTGTGAAGGAGGCTGGCAAGTCGAAAGATCAGATGTTGGTTATCAAAGGTATCTATCCTACAGGTAAGCGCGGAGGCTTCGTAGTATATCTGCAGAATGAATAATATAAGCGGGAAAAAGAGTCAATAAACAGATAATTTGACATTCCTCTTTAAAAAAGTAAGGTATTCTTTTGGTTATTCCGAAAAAATACCTTACTTTTGCATTCGGCTATAAAAACTACAACTGATGAGGCAACTGAAAATTACCAAATCGATCACTAACCGTGAGAGTGAGGCGCTCGAAAAATACCTACAGGAAATCGGGCGCGAAGAACTTATATCGTCGGATGAAGAAGTGGAACTGGCACAGCGTATCCGCAAGGGAGATCGCAAGGCCTTGGAGCGACTGACAAAGGCAAATCTGAGATTTGTCGTGTCGGTGGCGAAACAATATCAAAATCAGGGAATGTCGCTTCCTGACCTTATTAATGAAGGAAATCTGGGGCTTATCAAGGCTGCAGAGAAATTCGATGAAACACGCGGTTTCAAATTTATCTCGTATGCCGTATGGTGGATTCGTCAGTCTATTCTTCAGGCTATAGCCGAGCAGAGTCGTATTGTTCGCCTGCCACTGAATCAGGTGGGTTCTGTGAATAAAATCAATCGCATGCTCAGCAAGTTTGAGCAGGAACATGAACGTCGCCCGTCAGCTGTAGAGATTTCTGAACAGACTGACATTCCAGAGGATAAGGTGGGCGAGGCCTTGTTGGCTACAGGTCGCCACGTCTCAGTGGATGCTCCTTTCGTAGACGGTGAGGACAATAGTCTCTTGGATGTGATGGTAAACGATGATGCACCGATGGCCGACATAGAACTAGTGAAGGAATCGCTACGTTCGGAAATTGAAACGGTGCTGATGTTGCTGAACGAACGTGAGCGTAACGTGGTGAAGGCATTCTATGGTATTGACGGTCCTGAGTTGACACTTGAAGAGATTGGCAATAAGTTCGGCCTAACACGTGAGCGCGTGCGTCAGATAAAAGAGAAGGCTATCCGCAGACTGCGTAGCAATACGAAGAATGTACAGTTGAAGGCTTATCTGGGATGACGGTTTTATACTAATTAGTATTTGATAATAGGAAAAGAATTATAAAATGATGAAGACATTAAAGTATTTGGCGCTTGTGCTGGTATTGCTGGCAACGACGACAACTGCAGAAGCTAAACGTGTGCCGGCAAAGCACATGTATATGTTTGGCTTTTCGGCCTCGTTCAACGACTCTGTCCTCTATATCACTGATATTCAGGATGTGCAGGGAGCGTGGTATGAAACAAAGAATGGAAGCCTGCATGGACGTGAGAATTATTCGTATCAGTTGAAGACATTTTTGGAAGAGAAGAAAGGTAAGTCGAATCGTGTGTGTCTCGTGATGTTTGCCACAACGAAGAAGAAGGCTGAGAAGAAATATGCAAAGCTGAAGAAGAAGTATACAGGAAAAGACGGCATCATTTACGGATTAGAATATCTGAAAGCTGATGAATTTAAATTTGAGGTCGTAGATTTTTCTGAAGAATAAATATAGAAGAGTAAACGAAAAAAGCAGGATTTAAATCCTGCTTTTTAATTGCTTCTGAGGTGCCTGGCGGATTCGAACCGCCGTAGACGGTTTTGCAGACCGTTGACTAAGCCACTCATCCAAGGCACCGTTTCAGCGAATGAAGAGTAATGCTCGCATCAGCTCTTCTGAGCATAGGTGGCTGACCATGGGTCAAGGCACCGTTTCTTGAATGCGGATGCAAAGGTAATACTTTTATTTGGACTGGCCAAATTTTTTGCAGTTTTTTTTTAGTTCACAGTCTTTACATGGACTTTCTTTGTCGTGAAAAGCCTTATATATGCGCCAAAATGCATAGCTTAACGCACAAAATAAGATGATTGCGGTCATGAAATATTGCATTTCTTCGCTAGTCTTTTGGGTCTGTTTAACTTCTTAATTTGCGAAGCAGAACCTTATTGATGGCTTGAATTTTCCGTCCGCCCTTCTCAATATCTCGTCCGATGTCCTCGCGTACATTATTTATATTATTAAAGAAGTCGCTAAAGGCATTGAGCACTTGATTGGGCTGAGCTTTATCTTCAGGTGCTTCGTGATTAGCAAGAATACGAATGGCCAGATGCTCAATATGTACATCGATGTCAGTGCCAGTCATAATGGGGTCACCATCATAGTGGATGGCTCCAGGTTCTGAACGATGAATATGGATGCTGGGTGTTCGGAAAGCGTGAATCTTGGAGTTGTTGCCTAGTGTCTTCATGAAGAGGTCGGCAGCAATTTGTGGGGCATCGAGTGCAGTAAATGGCTCCATGATAATGACGTCCATCAACCCATCCTTCATGGTTGCTCCTGGAGCAATATAGGCATTATTCCCATATTGTGAGGCATTAGCGCAGGCTATCAGGAAGGCCTTATAACTGCGGGCTCCGGAAACGTCTTCTACCTCGTAGGTCTCGGGCTTGTATTTCAGTCCCTCACGCAACACATTCTCAACATAAGTGATTGGTCCGCGTTTGCCTGCTTCGGCAAACTTGAGGGAAATAAAAGCATCGAACCCCATTCCGCAAGTGCAGAAAAAAGGCAATTCGTTAATGACCCCATAGTCAAAGTCCTCAATCTGACAATAGTTGATAAGCTGTATAGCACGTACTGGGTCGAGGGGAATGCACAGGTGCCTTGCCAGTCCGTTACCCGAACCGCATGGAATAATACCTAATGCAGTATGCGTGTGTACCAAAGAACGGGCAACCTCGTTGACAGTACCGTCACCTCCAACAGCGACAACGATGTCAATGCCCTCATTTGCGTAGTGTTGAGCCAGCTCGGCAGCATGTCCTGCGTATTCCGTAAACACCTCTTGGTGATGGAAGAGCGTCTTGTCTAGATGATCTTCTATCAGTTTCGGAATAACGTCCTTTTCTTGTGTTCCCGAAATCGGATTGATGATGAATATGATACTCTTTTTCGTGTTCATTCGTTTGCAAATTTACAAAAAAAGAGGGAATACAAGGTGGGAAATATAAGAAATTTGATGAAATTGATTAAATATCTTGATTTTTGTTCTCTAATTCGCAAAAAATGTGTAACTTTGCAGTCTGAAACTAAAAGGTGACTTAGGTCACACCTATATTAATATGGGACAACTACAAGAAAAATACAAACTTTATCGTGAGCCCCAGAAGTTCATGGAGGCTGATGTATATCCCTATTTTCGTGCTATTGAGGGCAAGCAGGGAACAGAAGTAGAAATGGGAGGTCACAAGGTTCTGATGTTCGGTTCGAATGCCTACACAGGACTGACAGGCGACCAGCGTATCATCGATGCAGCAAAAGCTGCACTTGATAAGTATGGCTCTGGTTGTGCTGGTAGCCGTTTCCTGAATGGTACACTTGATTTGCACGTACAGTTAGAGAAGGAAATCTCTGAGTTTATTGGTAAAGACGACTGCCTCTGCTTCTCGACAGGATTCTCTGTCAATCAGGGCGTTTTGGCAATTGTTGTGGGCAAGGATGACTATATTATCTGTGACGATCGCGATCATGCTAGTATTGTAGATGGGCGCCGTCTCTCGTTTGCCCGTCAGTTGCACTATAAGCACAATGATATGGCCGACTTGGAGCGTGTGTTGCAGAAGTTGCCTCATGAGGCTATCAAACTGATTGTTGTTGACGGTGTGTTCTCTATGGAGGGCGACTTATGTAAACTGCCTGAAATCGTAGAACTGAAGCACAAGTATAACTGCTCTATCATGGTTGACGAAGCTCATGGATTGGGTGTTTTCGGCAAGCAGGGTAGAGGTGTCTGCGATCACTTCGGACTGACAGACGAGGTAGACCTTATTATGGGTACTTTCTCGAAGTCACTCGCCTCTATTGGCGGTTTTATCGCGTCTGACTGGGATACCATTAACTTCTTGCGTCACACTTGCCGTACATATATCTTCTCGGCATCAAATACACCAGCAGCTACGGCAGCAGCTATGGAGGCATTACATATCATTCAAAAAGAGCCAGAACGTATTCAGGCCCTTTGGGATGTTACAAACTATGCTTTAAAGCGTTTCCGTGAGGAAGGTTTTGAGATTGGTGAAACAGAGAGTCCTATTATTCCTCTGTATGTGCGCGATGTCAACAAGACGTTCCTTGTAACTGCACTAGCATTCAAGGCCGGCGTATTTATCAATCCCGTTATTCCTCCTGCATGTGCACCTCAGGATACTTTGGTTCGCTATGCTTTGATGGCTACTCATACGAGGGAACAGGTTGACCGTTCGGTAGTCGCATTGAAGAAAATATTCGTAGAACAAGGGATTATTAAGTAAAATCTCTGATTATTGAGAAATAATTGCGGAAAAATTTGCAAGGGTCGCAAAAAATGCGTACCTTTGCAGCCGCAAAAACGAGGTGTAGCGCAGTTGGTAGCGTTCCTGGTTTGGGACCAGGCTGTCGCAGGTTCGAGTCCTGTCACCTCGACTCCTTAAAAATCTGACTTGCAATTGCAGGTCAGTTTTTTTTATTCAATGCTCGTTCTCGCAAATTTTTATGCAAAGGTATGAAAAAGTGAAGAATATTTGCTACCTTTGTGGCTGATTATGATAATTATTTGTAAATCAATGTAGTGGGATGAAAAAGATCTTGACTTGCTTATTTGCTGCACTTGGCCTAACTACTGCCTGTGGTCAGCAGAACTTTGAGAACATGGAAGTGAAGGAGTTTGCCGAACTGATAGCAGAGCCTAACGTGGTAATCCTCGATGTGCGTAAAGCCGATGAGTTTGCAGAAGGACACATCGCTGGGGCCGTTCTTATTGACCAGTTCCAAAGCGACTTCGTGGAACTGGCTCAAGCTAAACTGCCTAAGGATAAGACGATAGCCATCTATTGTCGCAGTGGTCGTCGATCTGCTAATGCAGCTGGAAAGTTGGCTGATGCTGGATTTAAGTGTGTGAACCTCAAAGGTGGCATCATTGCGTGGAAAGAAGCTGGGAAGCCTGTCACTACCGACACTTACGAGGTGGACGTTTTTAAAACCAAAAGCGGCAAGACGGTGACGTTCCATGCCCTGACGCATGCTAGCATCCGCATCCAGTATGATGGCATGGAGATAGAGATAGACCCTGTGACGAAATTGGGAAACAAAGTGATAAACTTTGCCTCCATGCCAAAGGCCGACTATCTACTGGTGACTCACGAACACTTTGACCATTTTAACCAGGAGGCCATCAAGGTGCTGACTGGCGATAAGACTCGCTTTATTACCAACCAGCGCTGCGCCGATATGTTTGGCTCGGGCGAGGTCATGAAGAATGGTGATAAGTTGCAGATAGCCAAAAACTTCACTATTGATGCCGTTCCTGCGTATAACTACACCGAGGGACATACGCAGTTCCATCCCAAGGGACGTGATAACGGCTATATTCTGACTATCGACGGACTGAGAATCTATATCGCGGGTGATACTGAGGACATCTCTGAAATGTCGGCCGTCAAAGATATCGACATCGCTTTCCTTCCCTGCAACCAGCCCTACACCATGACGCCAGACCAATTGGTTAAGGCTGCGAAAATTATCAAGCCAAAGGTACTGTTCCCTTATCACTACGGACAGACTGACCTAAGCGGCATCCCAGAACAACTCAAAGGTGACGGCATCGATGTTAGAATCAGGCACTACGAATAAATATAAAGAAGTATTTGTTTATATTCATTGCTGCTGCTAGCTTTTTTCATGAGCTGTGCAGAACGACTCCTGTTGCTACTATGGACAACTTTTGGAGCGTTCTCCCTGTTTTTGTCGCAAAAATAGGATAGTGATATGCCGCGGTGAGAAAAGAATGCCCATCAACACTAATGTGTTGAAAATGAAAGCCCCTGTCCTTACAAGTTCATATAAGCCAGTCTTCACGAGAAAAGACGAACAAATGTGGGCAAAAAACTATACGGCCTGGACTTTCCTGTCTGACATCATTATCGGGAGATAAACAGTATAGCAGTGCTTCTGTCATTTATTATTTCTTTATCTCCATCGGCGGCAGTCCAACCTCCTGTCGCCACTCGTTGACGCGCAAAGAGTCCAGCAAAAGACAGTTGAACTGCGTGCCGTATTTCTGCGGACGACCCTCGCGGATGTCAATGCGGTCTTTCGTAGCGGCCAAGTAGGCAGGGGCTAAATCGCCTCGGCGGGCGGCTTCCTCTAACTGTGGCAGGAACTGCTTGATGCGACCCAAGTCACTGTGCTGGATAACCATCCAGACGGTCTGCGTCGCGAAATCACCGACCTTCGACTTCCGTGGGTAGCCCGATTCCGACAAGATGCGGCTGACTAACTGTAGGTTGGTGCTGTCCGTGTCCATTGACCGTCGCGCCAGCTTTTCTACGCGAGCAGGGGATTCCGTGCGCTTGCTGGAGGCGAGGAACCAGAGCATACGATCGTAATTGTCGCGCTCGAATATCCACTCTAAATATTGCTTCTTGTCGAGGTCGTAGTTCCACTTGCGCTGACGCAGTTCGAAGGTGTCGCGCAGTTGCGGGAAGGTCGAGGACATCGGTTCTTCGTAGAAGTCTGGCTCCATCCTAACGCGATGGCTGAGATAGTCGAGCGCCACGTCGTCGCGGTGGATGCCCATCATCTTCATGGCCACTGTCGACAGATGGCTCGGCAGGATATAGCGATCTTCCGTAAACGCCAGGTCATACGTTCGCTTTGCCTCCGCATACAGGCCGTCGTCCATCAGCGAGTCGGCATGGAATATCAACGCCCAGTAGTCGTTTTGCGAGGCTGGTACCGGCGAAGGGCAGCTCCTTCCTGACGCTCGCGTCAAACCGCTCAGCTTCCGTAACATTCTTCGTCTGGCAACTAGCAAACAATATTGTTGCCAGTGAATAAACAATTATTCTTTTCATCATTTTTATTTGCAAAGGTACTCATTTTTACTTTATTATTCGTATCTTCGCAGAAATTTTTTAATTATTCGAATATATGAACTAGTCTATCACTCAGACATTGATATAAATTAATTATTTGAATGCTAATGTTATGTTTTTTTTCTTAGTTTATGATGATTTGAAATATTTGCTTTACCTTTGTGCGCGTTAACAATAGTATGGCGATTGAATATCTCGTGGTGAGACGGCTGTGCTTTAAAAAGGAAAAATATGTATAGATTAGCTAAGACAACATGCCTTGTGTGCATGTTATTGATGTTAATCCCAATGAATGCTTCGGCAGGGATTAAAGGGAAAAAGGCTTCACGATTCGACTGGACTCCCGTTATCAACGCGATTATCGAAGTGGAAAGTGAGGGCAATGCGAAAGCCGTAGACAAAAGCGGCAAATCGTGTGGATGTATGCAGATTACGCCATTGCTGGTGAAGGAATGCAACCGTATTCTTGATCTGCGAAAGAGTAGCAAACGCTATTCGATGAAGGATCGTTTCAGCGTGAGAAAGTCAAAAGAGATGTTCCTCTTGTATCAGTCATTCTACAATCCTAAAAATGATATGGAACTGGCTATTCGCTCATGGAACGGTGGTATCAACTTCACCAAACGGGGTACGCAGAAGTACTACCGAAAGGTGATGAGCAAAATGAAGTAAAAAAATACCACGATTTAGGTATTGCATAGTTCCGGATTTCACCGTACCTTTGCACCCGATAACCACATGATTTCAGATTGAAATAAAAGTATTTGTTTAGTTTAGTATGAGGGGCTTGCCGAGAGGTTAGCCCCTTATTTATCGGTGTTTCCAAGCAATTTTGATATTTCAACATCTCTTGCATTGTGCAGCTGTCAGCCCTTCTTATTACTTTTATTGCCACTTTGAGTAAGAATAGTTCACTTACCTTTTGCCTTTTGCTCGTTTATTTGTATCTTTGCACGTAAAATCATAAATCAAATACAATATGTTGAAAAAAATCTTATTGTTTGTACTCGTTAGCATAATAGCAGTGATGGTACAGGCACAAAGCCTTGAAGGCAAATGGAAATCGGAACAGTCAGACAAGGACGGGAACATATGTATCACCTTGCTTTTCTCAAAATCTGAAGTATTTATGAAAGCGACAGGCTCGAAGTCTGATCAGGATTTCGGCACTATCGGCCTTACCCTTTCTTTGCCATGCAGCTACTCACGTGAGGGTGATAGTCTGTTTGTTACACCTTATAAGGAGAAAGCAAAGGTAAGCCTCGACAAACTGGAGTTTAAAGGTGAATTGGCCGATTCCCTTGAAGCAAATCCAGAAATTAAGGATTTTATTAAAGCCGTGGTCGCAGGAACATTAGACTCGAAGAAAGACGACTTGATAAAGGAGTTTTCTTTAGGTGTTGGACTTAAGATTGTTTCTCAAACCGACTCGTCTCTTTCTATACGCGACCTAAAGGGCACAGAGTTGTTGTTCACAAGAGTAAAAGAAGAATAAGCAAATAGGTTGTCCTGAAGAGATAATGGTGTGATAACCTGTTTTTTTTTGAAACGTTTCATATGGATTCTTGCTTTTATTGTGTAACTTTGCAGTCGATTTACACAGATCATATTAATAAAGAGATTAAAACATGAAAAGAACTATTCTCGCAGCCTTCACGCTGTTGTTGGCCATTACATTGCAAGCGCAAAAACGCGTGAACAACCGTCTGTACAATCCTGATCCGGCTCCAGTGGTATCGGGTGACCGACTCTATGTGTTCACAGGTCATGACCTGGACACGGCAACTTATTTCCGTATGCCCGACTGGCAGGTGTTTTCGACTACCGATATGGAACATTGGACGGATCACGGCATCGTATTGACCACCGCTAACTTTAAGTGGGCCAAACAAGGCGACAATGCCTGGGCCTCGCAGGCCATCGAGCGCAACGACAAGTGGTACTGGTATGTGGCTGCTGAGGACACCACCAAGCATCTGCACGGCATCGGCGTAGCCGTAGCCGATCGTCCTGAAGGTCCTTGGACTGACCCCATCGGTAAGCCGCTCATCCCTGGTGACTGGGGCTTCATCGACCCAACGGTGTTTATCGATGACGACGGACAGGCATGGCTCTTCTGGGGCAATAATGGCTGTTGGTATGCCAAGTTGAACGAAGACATGATCAGCATCGACAAGAGCTTTGCCAACAACGGCATCTGCGACATGCGCGCTATGTTGGACGACGAGGCACAGTTCGGACCGAAATGTTTGAAGATGGACTACCAACTGCACAAGCGAGTGATGAAGACAGGTTTTGAAGAAGCTCCGTGGATCTATAAGATTGGCGATACTTACTTCCTGGAGTATGCCGCAGGTGGCGTGCCTGAGCATTGGGCCTACTCTACGGCCAAGAGCATCCATGGCCCGTGGCACTATGAAGGTCGTATCACCGACGAGTCGCCAGGTTCTTTTACCATCCACGGTGGCACCATCGACTTCAAGGGCAAGTCATACCTCTTTTATCACGACGGCATCCCCTCTGGTGGCAACGGTTTCCGTCGCACCACTGCTTTCCGCGAGTTTCAGCGCAAGAAAGACGGGCGCATACCCAAGATCAACATCGAAGCGAAATAGGCTAAGAATGGGCTTTAAGGCTCATTATCTTCGTGGGACAGGCCAGAGTACACTTGCCACACTTCAGACAGTCAGGATGGAGATAGCCTATGGCTTCGCCGCGAGAGTCGTAAGGTGTGAGTTGCATCGGGCAGACACGGGCACACTGCTTGCACTTCATCTGGCAGGCACTTGACACGTGGATGTTCGTGAATGCCTTTGGTAGTGGAGCCTTCTTTGGTGCTACCCAGTTGGAGATGGTACCCATGGGGCAGAACGAACACCATGTGCGTGGTGCATAGATGAAAGAAAACGTGACACCAACGATGGTAGTCATCACGATAATCGTCCAGAAAACCTTACCTATACCAGCCCACATAGCCAGTCCGCCCTCGCTCCAAGGCACGAAACTCAGCTGGATGCCGAACATGCCGAAGATGAAGAATACCATAAACAGTCGGAAGCCGAAGGTACGCACAAACTTTGGAATCGGACGGTGGGGCGAGTACTTTGACAGCAATCGGTCGTACATATTGCCGCGAGGACACACATGTCCGCACCACCAGCGACCTTTAAAGATGCTCGTCACCACGGGGCCAATCATACAGATAAGTGCCAACAGGCCAATCACTGGGAAGAACCAGCCGAGGATGATGTAGACGATAATGATCCAGTAGAGCGGCAGCCCTGGAGTCTCGAAATGTCTATGGAATCGTTTGGTGTTGGCCATAGCCGGGCGCTCGCTGCTCCGAGATTTGAGGACGTTCATTGTTCCACATCTGAAGGACTGTAATTGTTCACCCATCACGTCTTTCATCACATCATACACATGGTCACCTGTGCAATGGCTGGTATAGAACAGCGTTTCAGGATAGTTGGCTTTCAACTTTTGAGCTAAAGTCACCAGTTCTTCTTCCGATTCTTGTCCGTCAAGCAGGTGGAAGCCACCTACAACGGTATGGACGGGCCAAGGGCAAGCAGCCAGAATGTTCTCCAGTCCACTATGAGCGCAACCTGTAAATAGCAGACCATCGACATACAGAGCCAACTCATGACGGAAATCGTCGTGGATATAATCTCCATTGACATCCTGCACATAGAGGTTGGATTTCATCCGACCTTTTCTCGCCATGACAGAATTGAAGCAAGCTTCATTCTGTTCATTTGGCTTAACGAAAAGGTTCTGATTGCCCTTCGGCATGGGGTTGTTTTGAGGAATATGTGCAATCACATGGATACCTTCTGCTATCTCACAGGTTTGATCTATCAAGATAAGTCTGTTTTCGTCAATCTCCGGCCACTCCGTGGTAATGCTATGCAGATTACCTCGTTTGGAAAAGAACATTCCGCTCATAGCATCAGGTGAGACAATGACTTGAGCCTGTCGATTATGCTCCAAGAAATATCGTAAGCCTCCTGCATGATCACTATGTCCGTGAGAAATGAAAACATAATCCACATCACTAAGATTTACACCCAGCAACTCTGCATTTTGGATAAACACATCACTTGCTCCAGTATCAAGCAAAATCTTGTGCCGCTCCGTTTCCAACAGGATAGACAGTCCATGCTCTGTGGATAGACTACTATTGTTGCTTCGATTATCTGATAATACTGTCCACTTCATCATTCCATTCGTCCCCTTTTCATCTCTTATATATGCTACTTTCTTAAAGCCTGCCCGTCCTTATAGGCATTGCCAACTTTCTCGCCCAGCGAAAGATAAATCTTGGCTTGCAGGTTAGACTACCATAAAGCGCCACCAATATTGCCAGAATTGTTGTGAAAGTATTCATTTTACTTCCTCCAATTCGCCTATCTCTGAATCAATGATAAACCCACGAACAACTATATCCTTCGGCACCAGCGGATGGGGCTTGATCGTCTCAATTCTCCCTGCTTTATAGCCGTCTCCCAGCAGGGGACTCATAATGTTGAATTCAATAATCTGATCTATCATATCACAAAACATATTAAATCTGGGTGTAAAGATACGAATTATTGTTGACTTTTTACTATATTTGCAACGATATTTAGGATAGTTTATAAACAAACCCAACAAAAGAGCTATAAAAATCGAGGAGCTTCTTTGCAGAAACTCCTCGTGAGTCCTTTTGCAAGGCATATAGAGATTTTATGGAACAGTTTAGCTGCGTCCAAAGTGGCCACTGTTACCACGATTTGTATTCATCCCTTCAATCGCCATTGTAACTTGTTTGCACGGCAAAGTTCGGAACTAGGAAAACAATCCCAATCAAGATCGTCAATCCAATCGTGGACTAAGGTGCTGCCATCAGCCAACTTCGTAGTTCGGACTGATGTATCGACAACTGTCTCAGCCATTGGCTCACAGCACATGCCAACGTCTTCTTCCTCGTCAATATGTGGATATCCTTTTTCTTCCATAACTTTCGTTTTATGATGCAAGTTTAGGAATTATTTTTGAAACGACAAAGGAAATCCAGAAAAATCTGCGTTATCTGCGCTATCAGCGAGGGAAATGGACATGAATCAGCAAGCAAAATATAATTATGAGAGATGAAAAATGCAAAAACAACTGACATCCGACATAGTCGAGAAGATAAATTGCTAATAATTAATAAGTTAGCAGAACATAAAAAGACGTCAAACTGACATAAAACCGTCATAAAACTGACATAGAACCGACATAAAACTGACATAAATAGCGTGTTAGTGGCGAAGTAAACGATGTGATGATGCGAAGTAAGCAGCGTAGTGGCGCGAAGTAAGGGGAAGGTGATCGAGAAGGCAGTTCAGGTATCGAGAGCTGCCTTCTCACTTCTCAATTCTCTAGAGAATTGAGACATCCGATTACTTCT